>JBDTMC010000314.1:0-9173 GCA_039934475.1 Bryobacteraceae bacterium
CGACGTGCGGATGGACGAAGCGACATTCCGGGCTTTACACCTGGCCGGTTATCCGCTGGCGATCGCCGCCGGCACCGGCACCATCATGCCGTCCTACAGCAGTTGGAATGGCGAGAAATGCTCCGGGAATCGCCACTTGCTCACGGACATATTGAAGAAGGATTTCGGCTTCGAAGGGTTCCTCATCTCCGACTACAATGCGCTGGACGAGTTGCCCGGCCAATACAAGCAACAGATTGCGCAGTCAATCAATGCGGGCATGGATATGGTGATGGTGCCCGACAAGTACGTGCTTTTCATGAAGCTGCTGAAGGAACTAGCGGCCGACGGTGCGGTCCCGATGTCGCGTATCGACGATGCCGTGGTGCGCATTCTTCGTGTGAAGATCGCGATGGGTTTGATGAACCCGAAGACTTCCCTGCTGGCGGACCGCAAACTGCATGCGCGGTTTGGTTCGACGGAGCACCGCGCCGTGGCGCGCCAGTGCGTGCGGGAATCGGTGGTTGTACTGAAGAACGACAAGGGCACTCTACCATTGAAGAAGTCGGTCCGCGTTCATGTGTCCGGCAAGGCCCACCATGACATCGGCTATCAATGTGGCGGGTGGACCATTACCTGGCAAGGGAAGCCGGGTCCGGTCACGGAAGGCACGACATTGCTCGCCGCCGTACGCAAGGCCGTGGGCAATGGACTAGTGACTTCATCAATGGATGGGAGTGGAGCTAGCGGCGCAGGCGTCGGTATCGCGGTAATCGGTGAGCCGCCGTACGCGGAGATGATGGGCGACCGAACGGATCTGCGTCTTTCACGGGAAGACGTAGCGGTAGTGGAGAATCTGAAGCGCGCCGGCATCCCCGTTGTGGCTGTGATTTACTCCGGGCGGCCGTTAATCATAGACGATATTATTGGCAAAGCAGATGCGATTGTCGCTGCCTGGTTGCCGGGAACCGAAGGCGACGGGATCGCCGACATTCTCTTCGGCGCGCACAAGCCGACCGGGAAACTCTCTTACACCTGGCCGAGCGGGGAAACAGTAACCTTTCAACGCCGTGATACGACCTATAAATCACTATATCCGCTCGGACATGGCTTACTGTACTAGTAGGATGGTACTGCTATGACAGTAACTTAACTGTAGCATTCACAACCAGTTACGTTTGACATTCCCGCTCCGTTTGGGCTATGATTGGGGTTCAAGAAGGCCGATGATTTCAAGTTTGAATCATAAGAGCCTCTGTCCAGTCCATTCTTCGACGGAACGAGCCGTGTAACGCTTTGATTCTCGTCCTTCGCCTTCGCGCTGCCGTCCTCTATCCCCGTTGATTCTTCATTGGTAACGCTGAAGGCACAACCTTATCCATAAGGATTTCTTTGGAGGAGACCATGCAGAAGAGCAATAGAATCAATATAACCCCTCCCTTTGACGAAGCGGCGATTCTGCTTCGCGTGAGCCGGGTTGTGAGCCGCGCGGAAAAGTTTTCAGCCGGTGTAGAACGTGCTGCGGCCATCCTTGAGCAGTACGTCCAGGCGACCGTGCTCGGCACCGATGTTTTCGGGAAGAACCGGCTTCCTCGTGAAGAAAGTTATTTCGAGGGCAACGAACGGTACCCGCACTCGTACACGGTTCCACTGCGTGATCGCGGGCGTGACATTGGGCGAATCGCACTCGGCTTCGCGCAGCCATTCGATGAGACGGAAAAGCGCTTAGCCCGATTTATCGGCGAGCAGGTGGGTATGTTGTTCCTCCGACTGCGCTTGGAAGAGAAGAACTTGGTGGCGCGTCGCTCGCTGCAAACCATGAATGATGAGATGACGGAGCGCAAGCTTGTGCCGCGAGTAATTGCACTACTCGCCAGCCGCTATCGAATGCGCCGCCACGAAGCGGAATCCTGGTTGGCCGCTCAGAGCAGCAGCACGGGACTTACTGAAGTCGAAGTAGCTGAACGACTCATTGCTGGACATGGCGATGCGGCGAGCCTTGTGGTTACAGGTCAGCGCTCTCGCGTGCGCCTTACGGCTTAGTTTGTAGTACGCGCGACAAATTAGTGCGAATCGGGTTTAGCCGGGTGGAACTGCCCCTTGGACTTACCCGAACCTACTGCCTACGCTGGTCACTTGTCGGCACTTGATTCTCTCGCCGGCCCCGTCGACCCGCAAAAGCCAGGCAGTGTTCTTCCGGCCGCGGAGCGATCACTCGCTCCGCGGTCCTGTCTCACCCCAATATTTTCCGCTTGACTCCATTTCCTTTTCTTCTACAATGTAGAAATGCCGAAGGGCGAATCGTCTCTGGGCGAGTTCGAGCAGTTCGTACTGCTTGCCTTGCTGCGTCTTTCCGCAGGCGCATCGGGCATGGATGTGCGGCGCGAAATTGAGATGCACGCCGGCCGAGAAACCGCAATCGGCGCCGTGTACGCAACACTTGATCGCCTGGAAACAAAAGGGTTCGTGACCTCTAAACTAGGAGATCCAACGCCGGAACGGGGCGGTAGAGCAAAGCGGCTTTTTCAACTGACCGCACAGGGTGGAGAGGTGCTGAATCGCGCACTGGAAAGCCTGCGACGTATGGTGGAAGGTATTCCCGGGGTTCAGGCGCCATGAATCAAACGCCACCCGGAGCTGCCACGGTAATTTTGCGATTGATGGTCCCGGAAGCCGACGCCGAGGCAATCGAGGGCGATCTCTTTGAAGAGTTTACGTACATTATCTTGCCGCGCCATGGCGCGCCTGTCGCCCGCCGCTGGTACTGGCGGCAGGTTTTCCGATCCTCCCCCTCGCTGATCAGTCTGCTCATCCGGCGCGGAGAGGTGGCTCCCCTTCTGGCGGCCGCCGCGGCAGGCGTAGTTTTGCCCCTACTTGGACTGGAGACTCTTTGGTCCATTGTGCTGTCCCTTGTTCCCCTTAAGACCGGCACGGTGCGGCCAGACGCGTTTCTGTGGGCGAATGTATCTGTTGTACTGCTGGGCTCGGTGGCCGCGGGGTTGCTTACACAGCCGCGCTCGTCGATGTGTCTTGCGGTCCTGGCGCTGATCTTTGCGACGACGTTTTTGGCGGCTCAGCCGCTATGGTGCGGCCTCCTGCTACTAGCTGTTGCGCCAGCCGGTACACTTGCCGGAGCGTTCGTCCGGCGCTACTTCGAAAGGAACCAACCATGAAGTGGGTAGCAATAGCTAGCGGCGCTATCTTAGGGATAGGGTTACTAGCCGTAATGGGGCTCATGCTAGCCGGTATGCGCGCGGATGCCGGAATCCTGCGCAACTCGATTGAGATCGCGCGCCCTCCCGAGGCCGTTTGGCCATGGCTGACAGAACCCGATCATTTGAAAGCTTGGATTGGCTGGGTGGTGGAGGTGCGCGCTCTCACATCAGGACCCCATCGAGTAGGCAGTAAAAGCGTTATCGTCGTGCAGGATCAGAACAACAACAACGCGCGCATGGAGATTCAGGAAGAGGTTCGCGAATACGTGGAACTGCGAAAGCTCCGAACAAGAATGATGGTGCCGGGCATGTTCGATGGCGAGGGGACCTTCGAAATCGTCGATCTGGGCAATGGGAAGTCCCGCTTGGACAGTCGTAGCTCCTTCCGCTACGACGAGTGGTGGGCGCGTTTGTTGGAGCCATTAATTACGCCGAGCGCACGCGACAAGATGACGCAAGACCTGGCAAGGTTGAAGCAGTTGGCAGAGAGTGCTCCGATCTGATGTCGCGGCTCCTGATCGTTGTTCTCGGAACGGCCGTGCTATTCGCCGCGCAGCCACCTTCCTCAAGCGGCCCTGGCTGGATCTACTGGCGCACAGGCAATGTTACGGACGTCCAGAAGTCCACTGCGGGAGGCTTTGTCTTCGAGGGCGGGAGTACGGACGTCGACGCCGCCTACCAGTGGATGTGCAAGAAGGCGAATGGCGGCGATTTCCTAGTGATCCGATCCAGCGGCTCCTCCGACTACAATCCCTACATCTACGGGCTTTGCCCCGGCATAAATTCAGTTTCGACGCTGAAGATCCTTAGCCGCGACGGTGCGCAGCAGCCATTTGTGGCGGAGACGATTCGCAAGGCAGAGGTGCTTTTCATCGCAGGCGGCGATCAGGCCAACTACGTCAATCACTGGCTGGGTACACCGGTCCACGACGCCATCGACGAACTCGCCGCCCGAGGAACGCCGATCGGTGGCACCAGCGCCGGCGACGCCATCCTCGCTGAGTTCTCCTTCTCGGCTTTGCACGACACCATTACTTCGCCCCAAGCGCTGGCGAATCCTTTCGATGATCGGGTCACGCTGACCAACGGTTTTCTTCGTCTAAACGCGTCGCTGTCCAGGCGGATCACCGATACCCATTTCGCCGCTCGCGATCGGATGGGCCGGTTACTCGTCTTTCTGGCCCGCATGGCGCAAACGGGAGAAGCCGCGGCCATTGCGACAGACGAGAAGACCGCGCTCCTGATGGAGCCGGATGGCCGCGCTACGGTTGTGGGAAAGGGAGCGGTCTACTTCGTCCAGGCACCCGGTAAGCCGGAAGTGTGCCGGCCGGGGACCCCGTTGACGTATTTGAATCTTTCCGTCTACAAGATCCGCCAGGGAGCAGCCTTCAACGTTCGGACTTGGAGTGGCACAGGCGGAACGGCCTATTCGCTCTCTGTCCAAGAGGGCGTCGTGAGCTCAACACAACCCGGCGGCGCCATCTACTGACTTTTTTCCAACGATTCGACGTCCCCCTCCGTCCAAGCAGCGAAACAGGATGAACGTGGGCTCATGGCATGATGGCTGCGGAGACGGTATTGGCATTCGCGAAATCCCGACCAGTTGACTTTGTCAATGACGACTTATTGCTGGCCGCCTGCCGTCGCGGCGACCTGCGTGCGTTTGAACAGATTTATGAGGCACAGGCACCGCGGCTGAAATCACTGGCGTTGCAGATGTTGGGAAATCGCCAGGATGCCGAGGATGCTGTGCAGGATGCGTTCATTAAGGTATACCGCGGCGTGGCCGGATTTCAGGGTCAATCAAGCCTCGGGACGTGGATCTGCCGGATTCTGATCAACACCTGCTACGACCTGCTGCGGACGCGCAAGCCTCAATCGGATGAAGCGAGCGCGGAACCAGTGGCGCCCGCGCCCCGTGGCGGTGTCACGCTGCGGCTGGCCCTGAAGGCGGCACTGGCCAAACTGAATCCCAACCACCGGATGGTTTTCCAACTGTTCGAAGTGGAGGGCTACCGGCATGGGGAAATCGCCAGCATCCTGCAGGTACCGGAAGGCACATCGAAGGCGTGGCTATTTGAGGCGAAGCGGGAGCTGAAGCGAATGCTTGGGGAGGCACGGTAGATGAGATTTGAATGCCGCGATCTCGAGCGGGCGCTACGGACGCCCGAACTGATGCCGGACGCGCAGGCACACGCGCAATACTGTGAAGACTGCCGTCGCGAGCTTTACCTCTGGACCGAGATCTCGAACCTCGCGCCAGGATTGCACGAGGAATGGGAGAGTCCGGAACTGTGGCCGCGAATTCAGGAATCGTTGCGCGTTCAGCAGAAATTGAGGCCCCGGAGACAGCCGTGGCGGTGGATGGCAGCGGTGGCGGCAGGACTGGTTCTTGGTGTCGCTCTGTGGCATCCGTGGAACCAGCCGCAGAAGGCGACCGCATCCGATCGCGCCTTCCTCACCGATCAAGCTTTGCGCGAAGTGGAACTCGCCGAGTCTGCCTATGCGCGATCGATTGAGAAATTGGCTCGGCTGGCGGAGGCAAAGCTGGAACGCGACGCATCGCCGCTTGCCGCCAGCTATCGGGAGAAACTCCTGCTGCTCGATTCGGCAATCAAGGAATTGAAGACAAGCGCGGATGCGAACCGGTATAACGCGTCCTTGCGCGTGGAGTTGACGTCGTTGTACCGGCAGAAACAGCAGACGTTGGAGGAGGTTTTAAGAAATGATCAGGGCAACTAGCATTGTGTTTGTGGTGGTCTGCGCCGCCGGGCTCCAGGCACGGGACGAAAAGGTCCGCGATTTTCAGAAGACCTCCCAGTTGACCGCGAATGGCACCGTACACGTTGAGCATTCCATGGGCGCGGTGCGTGTCCGCACGCAGGCGAAGCAGGAAGTGAATGTACGGGCGACCATTCGCTGCTCCGCAGGAAACACTCAAGAAGCGTCAAAGTGTGCCGATCACATCGATATACTTGTGACCGATACCGCGGGCGACGTATCGATACGTACTCGTTATCCGGAGAATGAGGGCCGTAACTGGTTTGGCGGCGGCATCTCGTTCTCCGTCGATTACGACATTGTGATCCCGGCCAATGCGAAGCTCGATCTGCGCAATCGCTTTGGTGTAGTGGAGGTTACCGGCCTGCGAGCGCCGGGGAGTATTCGCAACTCTAACGGCCGCGTGACTTTCTCCGACGGCAGCGGCGCGCAGCGGCTTCAGAATTCCTTTGGACCTGTGGAAGTGACCTCCAACACCGGCGATGTGACCATTGAGAACACCAACGGTGAGGTCAGCGTCAGCGCGGTGACTGGGGCGGTGGACCTTCGCAACAGGTTCGGTAAAATTACTCTCACTAAGGTGGGTTCGGCCGTCGTCCACAACAACAATGGCGCGGTGGAAGCCAGCGGAGTGGGCGGGACTGCGACCATAACGAACTCGTTCGGTAGCGTCACCGTTACAGACGCCAAGGGCGATGTGATCGTAGATAATTCAAATGGCGCGATCGACATTCGCAGCGTGGAAGGCGGAGCAGACCTCAAGACGAGTTTCGCTTCGGTGAAGTTTTCCCGGGTTTCGAAGAAGGTTGCCGTGCGCTCAACTAACGCCTCGGTGACTGGCGACAGCGTGGGAGGCTCGGCGCAGGTGGCGGCATCATTCGGCAAAGTAGACCTGCGGGGAATCAAGGGCGGCGCGCGTGTGCAAGCCTCCAACAGTTCGATCAATCTGGACGAAATTTCGGGGGAAGTCTTTGCCACCACCAGTTTCGGGGGGGTGACTGTGGATGATGCCGGCGGGCCTGTTACCGTGGAGAATCAGAACGGCTCCGTTACTGTCACGTCGGTAGCCAAAGGCGCCTGCCAGCCGATCCTGCTGCGCACGACGTTTGCGCCAATTAAGGTGGCCCTGCCTCCCGGTAAAGGCTACAACCTGGCGGCGAAGACGAGCTTCGGCAAGATCTCATCTGAGCACGAAGTGGCCGCTACCGGCACGATGGGCGATGGCATGTTGAACGGCCGCATCGGCTCAGGCGGGTGCGAACTACGGCTGATCGATTCCAACGGCAGCATCGACATTACACGCAGCGTCACAAAGTAAAGTTATGCTCGCGGCAGTCCGCGCGTCTGAATTGGCTTCTCGCCGTCGGGCTTGGGTACAAAGAAGTCCTGCCACTTTAGATCGCACTCGCGGATCATCTGCAGGCCATACTCGCAGCGCCCCAGATTCGCATCGGTGTTATTGGTGCCGAAGCTGAACTTCACGCCCGCCGCTTTCGCCATCTTGACGAAAGCGGCACTCGGCAGTCTGTAACGGTTGTTCAACTCCATCGCCACGCCGTTTCGCCGCAGCGCATCCACTACCCGCTCCATGCGCTCGCGCGTCCATAGTTCGTCATAACGCGGAGCAATCACGTCGGGCAGGAACGTCGGGTTGGCGTAGATGTCCACCGGTTCGTGGTCGTAGATCCATTCAATGCGCTTCACCAGCATGTCCATGAATTTCTGAGGCTCCGCGATCTCGCCCACTTCTTCTTTGATCCACGTGCGCATGCGGCGGCCATTGTCGTCGGTCCAGGTCATGGAATCGGTAAAGACGTAATCGAACTGTGCGATGGTCTCTTTCGAAAACATCGTGACCCATTCGCGGCCTTCGGCCTGCATCGCCACGAATGCGGGTTGGCGCTTCATGCTGTTCAGGAACTCGCGGGCGCCCGCGTCATCCGACACCGGAAACAGCTTGCCACAATTCACTGCAATGCCATATTGGATGCCGGTACGGCGCGATTCGCGCAGGGCATTGTCCAGTGTCAGTCCGCCCTTCAGATGGACGTGATAGTCCACAACAGGGTAGTTCTTGGCGCCAAGCGCAAGAAGTTCGCGCCACGTCTCGTCGACGACCGGTGGCGACGACTTGTCACTGTCTGAGTCCGCCAGTGGGCGTACCACGATATTTCGGAAGAGGGCTTTGGAACCAGGGTCGTGACACTGCAGCGCAAATGTGCCACCACCTAACACGCGGCCACGGCCTGGTTCTGCCTTCACCGGCGGATCGGGCTCCACGAAGTCCACCAGCAGCAAACCGCTTACGGAGATCTGCACGCGCTTGCCACGCACGACCACGTGCATAGGGAACCATTCGTCATCGCGAGCGAAGCTCTTGTAAACGTTGCTCACGCCATACAGCGAGCCCGTCTTTTTCCGTTCGCGGTATGTGCCCTCGCCCAGTGCACTGTTGTTCACCTGGACTTCAAAACCCTCAGCGGGGAATCCGTCGGCCTGATAGTGCGTGTGAAAGAAGACGCCGGAGTTGCACAGCGGCCGCGTCATCACTTCCACTTTTAGTTCGAAGTTGCTGAACTCATGGCCGCGGATGGGGCCGTCGTAAAACAAGTGGGCACGCGGGCCATCCGCCGCAATCGCGCCATCCACAACACGGAACGAATGCGACCCCCCGCTCTCCTTCCATCCATTGAGCGTCTTGCCGTCGAAGAGCGGCACCCAATCAGAAGTGCTCTGCGCAAGCACCACCGGCGCGGCCACTAAGGACGCAAGAAGAGAACGCCGTGAAACAGACATTAGGATCTCCTGGTGCTACTATATCCCTTGTCTGCGTCTCAGGCGGCTTTCAGGCGTGATATCTTCGTCGCGATGCGACTCTTAGTCCTTCCCCTTCTTGCTGTCGCCTGGCTGGCGGCGGCTCCGTGCGATCTGTCGCAGTATCGTCCCCAGCAAGGCCTTCACGCGACGGCGCGCGAAGACGGTGTGGCGCTGGAATGGCAAGGCGCCGGCAACGTTACCCTGCGTAGCGCGATCGTCGTGCGAAACGGCCAGCCCGTGATCAGTGAACTCGCCGCCGGAAAAGCTGTCCTGGGGCGCGATCTGCGGCCTGAGTTCGACGTTACCACCGGCATTCGCCGCATCTCGGAACAACAGCTAGCCCCGCTACGAAAACTGGGGATGATGGACCTTGCTTTCCTC
>JBDTMC010000315.1:0-9146 GCA_039934475.1 Bryobacteraceae bacterium
ACTACACCCTCATCAATGCCATCTGTAGCGGCGAGGTATTGCGAGCAGACCAGACTATGCGCGACCACATTCGCTTCGGCGTGGAGGCGGTGGTGAGTGCGGTACACGAGTTGGAGGGCACCATGGACCCGCAATGGCGTTTGAAGCGCGCGCCCAGACCTTACCGGCCCATCCAACCACCGTCCACAACAACGATTGAGCCGCTGACATAGTCCGAAGCCGCTGAGGCGAGGAAGACCGTGACTCCAGCGAAGTCGCCCGGCTCGCCCCAACGATTGGCCGGGATGCGCGCCAGAATCTGAGGATAGCGAACCGGATCATTGCGTAAAGCAGTAGTGTTGTCGGTGGCGATGTAGCCTGGCGCAATGGCATTCACCTGCACGCCTTTGCCCGCCCATTCGTTGGCCAAAGCCTTAGTGAGTTGCCCGATGGCGCCCTTGCTGGCAGCGTAACCGGGAACGGTGATTCCGCCCTGGAACGTCAATAGCGACGCGGTGAAGATGATCTTGCCCACGCCGCGTTCCACCATTCGCTTGCCGATTTCGCGGCTGAGGACGAACTGTGAATTCAAGTTGATTTCGATGATCTGGTCCCAGTATTCGTCTGGATGCTCCGCCGCTGGTTTCCTTAAAACGGTGCCGGCGTTGTTCACCAGGATGTCAACCACCGGGAAATCGGCCGTCACCTTGGCGATGAACTCGTAGAGCGCGGCGCGGTTGGCGAAATCGCAGGCGTAGCCGTGGAACTGGCGGCCCAGTGCCTTCACCTCACGTTCCACGTCGCTGTCGTCAGCCTCCAGGCTGCGGCTGGTGCCGATGATGTCCGCGCCGGCTTCCGCCAGTGCAAGCGCCATGGCCTTGCCGATGCCGCGCCTGCAGCCGGTGACCAGCGCGATTTTCCCATCGAGTCGAAAGAGATCGAGTACGCTCATCGTGATTTCCTTTTATGCCGGCGCTTCTTCGGAACAACGCATGAGGATCTTCATCATGTCGCCACCGCCCTGCAGTTTTTCCAGTGCGGGTTGCAGATCGTCGAGCGGCCAAACAGCCGAGATGATGGCGTCGAGCGGAAGGGATCCGGCAGCCGCCAGCGCGATGGCTTTTTCAAAGTCCTGCGGCTCGTACACGCGCGCGCCGGTGAACTGCAGTTCGCGCCAGAACGCGCGGAAGAGATCGATCTTCGGCGGTTGGCTAAAGATCGCAACAATGACTATCCGGCCGCGCGTCCGGGGAAGTTTGGTCATCATCTCCGCGCCGGCCTGTGAGCCGGAGACTTCGAAGACCACGTCAGCGCCGGCCGTTCCCGTGGCATCGTTCACCAGGGTCACCACATCCGTCTCCAGTGGATTCACCGCTTCCAAACCAAGGCTGCGCGCCAGTTCCAACCGGTGCGGATTGATCTCAGTCAGCAGCACTCGTGCACCCTCGGCACGGCATACCAACGCGATAAGGATGCCGATGGGTCCGCCACCCTGCACCACCACATATTCGCCGCTCTGCACGTTGCCCAGGCGCACATCGTGGCACGCCACGGCGATCGGTTCCACCATCGCCGCGTGCTTCATCGAAAGGCCTTCCGGCAGATGATGCAGCGTGTGAGCGGGCACGGTCCACAGGGCCTGCAAAGCGCCCGGGGCATCAATGCCGATGAATTTCAACTTTTGGCAAATATGGCTATGGCCGCGTTTGCACGCCGGGCAGGCGCCGCACGGGTCCAACGGGCGAACCGTCACGCGGTCGCCGGCTCGGAAGCCGTCCACGCCCTCGCCCGTATTCACAATCACGCCCGACATCTCATGCCCTAGCACCTGCGGAAACGTCACGCGATGATCCATCACACCGTGGTAGCAATGTAGATCGGTACCGCAGATGCCGCAGTAGGAAACACTGATCTGGACTTGGCCGGGTCCGGCCGCAATGGGCACGCATTCGCCTACGCGAATGCCTCGCTGGCCCTCATAGAAAGCTGCTTTCATAATGGCTACGGTATCACGATAGGATAGGTAAACGATTACGGAACAGGAGCCCCATGGCCTATAAGATCGACGCGCATCACCATCTTTGGAAGTACGGGCCGGACTACGGCTGGATCAGCGATTCGATGGGTGTGATTAAACGCGATTTTCTACCGCCCGATTTGAAGAAAGAGATCGACGGGGCTGGCATCGACGGTGTGGTGACGGTGCAGGCGCGCCAGACGCTGGAAGAGACGCGCTGGCTGCTGGAACTGGCCAAGGCCAACGCGTTCATGAAGGGCGTGGTGGGTTGGGCCCCGCTGGCCGATCCGCACATCGATAGCATCCTGGTGCCAATCGCCGCCGAGCCGAAATTGAAAGGCCTCCGTCATGTGGTGCACGACGAACCTGATGACCGCTTCATTCTCGGCACCGATTTTAATCGCGGGGTGACGGCCATGCTGCGCACCGGTCTGGTCTACGACATTCTCATTTTTGAGCGCCACTTGCCGCACGCCATTGAGTTCGTCGATCGTCATCCGCGCCAGGTTTTCGTGCTCGACCACATCGCGAAGCCGAAGATCAAAGAGCACTTGCTGGAACCGTGGCGCAAGAACATGAAGGAACTGGCGCGGCGTCCGCATGTGTACTGCAAGCTATCGGGCATGGTGACGGAAGCCGATCACGCGGCTTGGACGGGGGCGGATCTGAAGCCATACATTGAAACGGTGCTGGAGGCATTCGGCCCCAAGCGTTTGATGTTTGGGTCTGACTGGCCCGTCTGCCTGCTCGCCTCTGGGTACAAGCGATGGGTGGATACCGTAGCAAAGGCGACCGCGTCTCTATCGGCAAGTGAGAAGACCCGGTTGTGGGGAGAGACAGCCGCGGAAGCGTATAAATTGGCGATGTAGCGGGCCGTGGGCCTCACAGTTCAATGAGCAACAGACTACCTTCGACGATGTTGACTGTTCTGGCGCTGGGTTGGTGTGCTGCGGCCGCGGGCGCCCCTTTGGCCGTTTACGCCATCAACGACGAATCCATCGCCCACTTGCGGAAGACCTACAAGCTCACCGTGGTGGAAGTTGACGATCCCGTGTACAAGCGAAAGCAACGCTATGAGGGGTTTCTTCTCAGCGATGTGTTGAAAGAGCCGGGCTTCACCGGGCAGAGGGCGCCCGACTTGTATCTGCGCTTCCGCTGCAAAGACGGTTATCTTCCCATCATGCCGTTCGAGCGTGCTCAGGGAAGCAAAGCGCTAATCGCACTTCGCGACGTGAATGCGCCGGCCGGCAACGACTGGCAGACGCCCCCGGAGGGAACAGCGGCTTCCTCCCCCGCGCCCAGCTATCTGGTCTGGGTGGCCCCTCCGGGCGATCCGGAGCAATACCCATGGCCTTATCAAATGGTGGCGATCGAGCTGGTCACTCCCGCGGATGCCCTCGGAGATTCCGCTCCTGGTAGCTCGGTGGAGGCGCCCGGCTATGCCCCGTTCGTATTGCACTGTTTGAAATGCCACGCCATCAATGGCCTGGGGGGAACGATGGGACCCGACCTGAATTTCCCGTGCAGTGTCACGGAGTACTGGAATCCTGGTTTCCTCAGCCGGTTCATCGTCAACCCGGCCAGCATCAGGGCGCAAACGAAAATGCCGCCGTTTACTTCAGTGCCCGAGAAAGAGATCCAAAGCATCGTCGGTTATTTGCAGTATATGGCAGGTCACAAGAAATCCGGCGGCGCATGCGCTCCGTGAACCATCACATTAGACAAACGTTTCGCCGGAAGGCGCGTCTGATGCGGGTATGCGTACCCTGCTTCACACCTGTCTTTCGCTTTCGCTTACCGGCGCGGCTTGTGCCCAATATCCCGGCCTGACCCTTCCACCCAGCGGCAGCAATCAAAAGGCCGCCGTCACTCAGTTTATCGGCCCTGTGAAAGTTACTATCGAGTACTCCGGACCCGCTGTTCATGGGCCCAACGGCAAGGATCGGCGCGGACAAATCTGGGGTAAGCTTGTGCCGTACGGACTTACCAATCTCGGCTTCGGCAACGGGAAGCCTGGGCCGTGGCGCGCCGGCGCGAACGAGAACACAGTGTTTGAGGTTTCGCACGCGGTGTTGATTGAAGGCAAGCCTCTCGCCGCCGGACGCTACGGCCTGCACATGATCGTCGATCCAGAGGAATGGACGCTGATCCTCTCTAAGAACTCCACAGCATGGGGCAGTTTCTTCTATGAGGATTCCGAGGACGCTCTGCGCGTCAAGGTGAAACCGCACAAACACGAGTACCGCGAATGGCTCACGTATGAGTTCACGGAGCGGAAGCCCACGTCGGCCATCGCCGAGTTGCAATGGGAGGAGATTGCCGTGCCGTGGAACATCAAGGTGGAAGACGCCAACCAGATCTACATCTCGAACCTCAAGCATGAATTAACATCCGTCCCTGGTTTCTCGTGGCAAGGGTTCGATGCCGCGGCACAATTCACTGTCCAGTCAAACAGCAATCTTGAGGATGGTTTGAAGTGGGCGGAGACCGCGATTACGAATCCGAATGTCGGCGAAGCCAACTTCCAGACCTTGGGAACCAAGGCGCAAATCCTGGAGAAACTGGGGAGGACCGACGAAGCGAAGAAATCCATGGCCACCGCGCTCCGCAGCCCGACGGCATCGATTCTTCAAATTCACCAATATGGGCGCCAGTTGATCATCGCCGGCAAAAAGCAGGAAGCCTTGGAAGTGTTTCAGCTGAACGCGGAACGCAATGGCGACGCATGGCCGGTTCACGTCGGCCTGGCGCGAGGATATGCGGCCAACGGTGACCTGGCAAAGGCGCTGGAACACGCGCGCAAGGCCGCCGCGCAGGCTCCCGATGATGTGAACAAGAAGAATCTGGAAGCGATGGTGAAATCGCTTGAAGCCGGAAAGCCTTACGACAATTGAACCGGCCGTACGGTGGATTCGCGAACAACCAGTTTCGGCTCCAGAATGATCTTCCGCGGCGCTAGGGGCGACTTCGATTCGATGGCCTTCAATGCCAGCTTGGCAGCACGCTCACCCATCTCGTCGCTCGATTGATCGATGGTGGAAAGCGGAACGCGCAACTGGTCTGAGTATCGCAAGTTGCCCGCGCCAATCACCGCGATGTCTTCGGGAATTCGCAGCCCGGCTTCCAGAATCGCCTTCATGGCTCCCATGGCGGTGGGGTCGTTGAAACAGAATACCGCGTCGGGTTGCGGACTGGCCGTCAGCAACTGGCGCATCGCATTGTAACCGCTGACGTCGCCGCTGGCATCGGTGGAGCGCCCCTCCACCACATACTCAGGTGGCGTTACCATCCCCGATTCGACCAATGCCCGATGGTAGCCGTCGAGGCGACCTAAACCATTACTCAGATCGCGCCCGCGAATGTGGGCAATCCGCTTCCGGCCGATGTCGATCAGATGTTTTGTGGCGACGTATCCGATCTCGTCGTCGTCCACACCCACGTAGTTGATCTTCAGCGACGGGAATCGCCGGTCAATGAGAATGAGCGGTGTCCTTTGCCCCTCCATGCGTTCGAAAACATCGGGCGTGGAGCGCGTGGATGCGACGATCAAGGCGTCAACCTGGCGCGCAAGCAGGTGCTCGATCTCTTGCCGCTCCAAGTCCGTATCCTCCTCCGCCGAGGCAATGATGAGGCTATAACCCTTAGGACGAATCCTCCTCACGATGCCTTTCGCCACTTGAGCAAAGAACGGATGCACTAAGTCCGGCACTACCAGGCCTATCGTGTAGGTGCGGCCGGTGACCAGGGAACGTGCGGCCAGGTTTGGCTGGTAGTTCAGCTCCTTGATGCGTTTCAGCACCCGCTCGCGAGTCTCCGCACCGATATCTGTATGGTTCCTAAGAACCTTCGATACCGTCACTACGGAGACATTCAAGTCCCGCGCGATGTCTTTCATCCTGACGGGCATAAGCTAGATTATAGCTACCTCGCAAACGTACGAAGGGGAAAACATGGCCCAGTCCACGTACGATAACATGGGATTCGAACTGGAGAGGGACTTTTATGCAGGCTTTGCTCTTGAAGAACTATAAGGAACTGGAACTCACCGACATGCCCGTGCCGGAGATCGGCGCCGATGACCTGCTCATCAAAGTGAGCGCCTGCGGCATTTGCGGCAGCGACGTTCACGGCTATGACGGCAGCACCGGGCGGCGCATTCCGCCCTTGGTTATGGGGCATGAGGCAGCCGGCGTTGTAGCGGCTGCAGGCGCGGCGGTGAAGGGATTCAAGGACGGCGACCGCGTCACCTTCGATTCCACCGTCTCCTGTGGCGCCTGCTTCTTCTGCAAGCGCGGCCAGATCAACCTTTGCGACAACCGCCAGGTACTGGGCGTTTCCTGCGGCGACTATCGGCGCCATGGCGCTTTCGCCGAGTATGTGTCGGTCCCGGCTCGCATCAGTTACAAACTGCCGGATGCGCTGAAGTTCGAGCATGCGGCGCTGATTGAGGCAGTTTCGGTAGCGGTTCATGCCGTGGGTCTGCCGCGTATCCATCTCGGTGATTCCGCCGTTGTAGTGGGCAGCGGAATGATTGGACTGTTGGTGATTCAGGCGCTGCGTCTGGCCGGCTGCGGCAAGATCATTGCCGTCGATCTGGATGATGTAAAGCTGGAGAAGGCGAAGGGCGTAGGCGCCGACTTCGGGCTCAATCCGAAATCGGTGAACATCCCCGATGCGGTACGCGAGCTAACAGGCGGGCGGGGCGTTGATCATGCGATGGAAGTGGTGGGCGCCACGGAACCGATCCGCACATCAATTGCGTCCACGCGCAAGGGTGGAACCGTCACCCTGGTAGGCAACCTATCTCCGAAGGTGGAGATCGAACTGCAATCCGTGGTAACCCGGCAGATCACACTCTATGGGTCGTGCGCGTCGTCGGGTGAATACCCCGAGTGCATCGAATTGCTGGCGCGTGGAGCCATCCGCGTCGATCCGCTCATCAGCGCCCTGGCACCGCTCAGTGAAGGCGTGTCCTGGTTTAAACGGTTGTACAGCCACGAAGCGAATCTGATGAAGGTGGTCTTGCAGCCGTAGGGCGTATGGTCCAGGCCTTAGTTTTGGCCGACGACGCAACGGGCGCGCTAGAGCTCGGCGCGTTGTTGGCCGCCGCGGGAATTTCCACGGTTGTCGGTTTTGCTCCCGAGCGCTCCGTTTACGGCGTTGACGCGGTTGTCTTCGACACTGAAACACGCCATTTGCCTCCTCCGGAGGCGCGAAGTCGCGTCGCCGCTATCGCGCGCCGGTGGCCCGTGCCGCACATCTTCAAGAAGACGGACTCCACGCTACGCGGCAACATTGGCGTGGAGTTCGATGCCCTGTTGGAAGCCCATCCTCAGCGTCAACTGCACTACGCGCCTGCGTATCCGCGCCTGGGCCGCACGGTCGTCAACGGTGTCCTTTTGCTGAATGGAAGACCGGTTGCAGAATCGAAATTCGCTGTCGATCCGTTCAACCCCGTCACGGAGTCGCACATCCCGACCCTACTGGCGAACAGCACTGCGCGTCCAGTCACGGTCTACGATGGCGAACGCGAGGAGGATCTGCAAGCTGTAGCCGTGAAAGGGAAGGGCGATTTGTGCGCCGGGCCGGGCGGTCTGGCGCGGTATTGGATCGACGCGCTCCCTATCCAGCGCGGCGTCGCGCCCGCGTTACCGCGCGTCAATTCGCTACTGGTAGTGTGCGGCAGTCTGCATCCGGTATCGCAACGCCAGGCGCGCCAGGCTCGGGAAATGCCGAATGTGCGCGTACTGATCGAACACCGCTCCGAGCCGGCGATCGCGGCACTTCGCGAAGAGCGCTTCGACGCTCTCGCAATCTTCGGCGGTGACACTGCCTACGTGATACTCAGTGCGCTCGGTTGCTCTGAGGTGAACCCGATCGGAGAAGCCCTTCCGGGCGTGCCGGTATCCACCATCTTCCTGGACGGTCGCCGCATTACGCTCATCACGAAAGCCGGCGGGTTTGGCGAAGATGGAGTGGTGGCGGAAATCCTGGACGCATTGAGAGGCCCGAAATGACGATTGGTGTGACGATGGGCGATTCCAGCGGGGTGGGTCCGGAAATCCTCCTGCGGGCGTATCGCGATGGGGAACTGACGCTCCCGGTAGCCGTCTACGGAGATCTGGCGGTATTGGAAGAGTGTAACCGGCGTCTCGGGTATTGCGTGCAACTGCGGGCGATTGAGTCGCCTCGCCATCACATCCCCGCCGCGCTCAACGTGATTGACCACCGGCTGCTCACCGCGGCACAAGTGACACCGGGCGAGATCAACGCCGCATCAGGAGCGGCGGCGCGCGCCTACGTCGTGTCTGCTACCAAGGCCGCTCTCGCCGGTGAGATCGCAGCGATGGTCACGCTGCCCATGAATAAGGAAGCAACCCAATTGAGCGACCCCGTGTTTGTCGGCCACACTGAGCTGATCGGGGCACTCTGCGGCTCGCCGCATGTCACGATCATGCTGGCCAGTGACCAACTCATCGTTACTCATGTCAGCACCCATGTGTCCCTGCGCCAAGCCATCGAACGGACCCGGAAAGACCGAATCCTGCGGATCATTGAACTGACGTGGGATGCCACCCGGCGGATGATGGACGCGCCGCGCCTGGCTGTAGCCGGCCTCAACCCCCATGCCGGAGAGCACGGTCTTTTCGGCCGCGAAGAGATCGACGAGATCATCCCTGCCGTGGCGGAGGCCCGGCTCAAAGGGATTCAGGTAGAGGGCCCGGTGCCGCCAGACACAGTGTTCTTTCTGGCGGTACGCCGTAAGCTCTACGACGCAGTGATCTGCATGTATCACGATCAAGGCCATATTCCCTCGAAGCTACTCGACTTTGAGGGTGGCGTGAATATCGCCCTCGGCCTGCCGATCATACGCACTTCAGTGGATCATGGAACGGCGTTCGATATCGCATGGAAGGGCGTGGCGTCCACCAGGAGTTTCCTCGCCGCCATGGAGTTTGCGGCTCGCATGGCACGACGAAGCTAGTGCAACCGGGAAACCTTCCCTCTTGATGACGGATATTACGGTGTCAAGATGGGATAGAAAAGACTGTTATGTGGGTTGGCGCAGGATTGGGCATCCGGCGCAGACCTCGGGCGCTGTGTTCCCGTTCGATGGCCGGGCGGCCCGCTGGAGGTGGCACGGCGGGGA
>JBDTMC010000316.1:0-9145 GCA_039934475.1 Bryobacteraceae bacterium
AGTGATGCACCGCCTTCAACACCTGGCCGCTCACTTGATACAACAACGCCACGTTATAGTGGGCGTCGGCGTACCGTGGGTTCAAAGCAATCGCCGCTTCGTAGTGTGTCAGCGCACGCTTGCGGTCGCCCTTCTCGTCGTACAGGTTTCCCAAGTTGAAATGGGCGAGGGGATAACTGTCGTCTACTTCGAGAGCCTGCCGGTAGTAGCCTTCCGCCTGCTTCAGTTGCGCGGCATTGAAATGCACCGTCCCCAGATTCACCAGCGCGCCCGCCGACCGTGGGTCGAACTCCAACGCCTTGCGGTACGCTTCCATGATCTCCTCCGGAAGCGCGCCGGCCATCTCCAGGTCCAGACCTTTTTGGAACCACTGCTCCGCTTCGGACTTCCGGGCGCGCTCTTTCTGCGCCGCGTTTTTCTGCTCTTTGGCGGGAAACGACAACAGCCGCTTCAACTCCTGTTTGTCGAAATCCAACAGAAGCTGACCCGTGATCGGCTCCATCTTCCGTCCTTCAATCTGGACGCCGATGCGCTTGCCATCGGAGTAAAGCTTTACCGCCGTCAGCGGATTTCGTACGCCACGAAGCTCCAGGCGCAATGCTCCCACGGCATCGCGGACGCGCTTCCACGGCACACCATCCACCCGTAACTGATGTAGGGTCTTGAGTGCTAAAACATCGTGAAAATTGAAAGTTTCACTGGCCGGAATCAATTCTTGCCGCTCCCACGCCCGAAGCTGACGCTCCGAAATACCAACGGCGCGGCGGGCCTCCTCACGGGAGAACAAACGCAGAGGCGGAAAGGCCACCACGCGGGAATTCTAGCATGACTAAGGCTTTCGACGTACAGATTAAGACGGAGTACGTGAATTGCCTGCGTTGACAAGCTCTGGCGGCGGGCTCATACTGTGAGTGTGATGCAACTGAGTGTCAAGAAGACAGGCCATCACCGGCGGTCAGGACCGGCGGAAACGCTCGATCAGTTGCACCGCGGCGAAGAAGCCATCCTTGATCGTATTGAACTCCCCCAGCCGTTCGCCCAACGCCTGATGGAGCTGGGTTTTCTGCCCGGCTGTTCAGTCACAGCGGCGCTCAGCGCTCCGGGCGGCGATCCGCGCGTGTATCGTGTTGATGGCTCCGAAATCGCGCTTCGCACCGAAACCGCAGTTCACTTGCGACTCCGCCGCCCTCGGATATGAGCGACTGCCACGGTTGCCCGGCGTCCACCGTCTCCTGCAGCCATGTCCCCCCCTCTGCCTCCGCGCCCAACCACAAGAGTGTGGTTGCGATTGTGGGACCGCCGAATTCGGGCAAGTCCACTCTCTTCAACCGCCTCACGGGCATGCAGCAGAAAGTGGCTAACTTCCCGGGTGTCACTGTGGAACACCACATGGGCCGTGTCCGGCTGGACGGCGGCCGCGAAATCTCCCTCATCGATCTGCCCGGCGTCTACAGTCTGAACCCGCGCTCGGAAGACGAACAGGTTACCCGTGACGTTCTTATGGGCGAAAAGGCCGGCGTCGCCCGCCCCGATGCGATCCTCCTGATTCTCGATTCCACGAATCTGGGCCGTCACCTGACGCTCGCAGCTCCGATTCTCTGCCTCGGCCTGCCAACGCTCATCGTGCTCAACATGGCCGACGACCTCGACCGCCGCGGCGGAGGCGTAGACCCGGTGACACTATCCCAGCAATTGGGGGCGCCGGTCGCCCTCACCAGCGCCGCCAGCGGCCTGGGTGTGGACAAGGTGTATCAGTTCCTCGGTGGCGCCATTCCCCTGCCGCCGCCGGTGCAATTGCCCATCATGCAGGACGTGCCGAAATGCCGCCAATGGGCGCGCACCGTGGGCGAAGGCGCAGCCTACCGTTCTCCTGCGCCACCCCTTTGGACGCGCCGGCTGGACTCGGTGTTCCTGCACCCGATCGCCGGTCCGCTGGTCTTCTTCCTGGTGGTTTTAGGCGTCTTCCAAACCATCTTCTCAGCGGCTGAGCCGGCGAAGAATGCGCTCGATTTCATGGTTCGCTGGTGCGGCACCCAGTTAGGGCTCCTCCTCCCTCACGGCATCCTGCATTCTCTGCTGATTGACGGCATCTTGAGTGGCGTCGGCTCGGTAGTCGTGTTTTTGCCGCAGATTCTGGTGCTGTTCCTGTTTATTGGAATACTGGAAGATTCCGGCTACCTGGCACGCGCCGCACTGATCGCAGACCGCACCATGTCCAAGGTCGGCCTGCAAGGCAAGAGCTTCATCCCGCTGCTTTCGGCCTATGCGTGCGCGGTACCAGCCATCATGGCCACCCGCACCATTGAAAACAAGCGCGATCGCATCGCCACCATCCTCATCGCGCCCTTCATGACCTGCTCGGCGCGGCTCCCGGTCTACACCCTGATCATCGCCGCGTTTCTGCCGGACAAACCGATTGTGGGCCATTTCCTTGGCCTCCGCGCCGTCGCCATGCTCGGGCTTTACGTACTCGGGTTCGTGGCGGCAGTCGCCACCGCCCGCATGCTGAAATCATCGGTGCTGAAGAGCGATCGCGCGCCATTCGTCCTGGAGATGCCGCCTTACCGCTGGCCCACTCTTCGGTCGCTGGGCCTGCGGCTCTATGACCGGTCGAAGGTCTTCCTCCACCGCGCCGGCACCGTCATTCTCGCGGTATCCCTGGTGCTCTGGGTTCTGGCGAGCCTGCCATTGAAGAACGGCCAGCCGCCGCCTATCGAGGAAAGCCTCGCCGGTACAGTCGGACGGACTGTGGAACCCATGATCAAGCCTCTCGGCTTCAACTGGAAGATTGGCATCGGCCTCATCACTTCCCTCGCTGCTCGCGAGGTGATCGTCGGCACACTCGGCACCATTTACGGGATGGAAGGCGATTCCCAAACCACCGGATTGCAGAAAGCATTGCAAAAGGATCTGTCGCTCGGCGGCGCCGTAGCCCTGCTTATCTTCTTTGCGTTTGCGATGCAGTGCATGAGTACCCTCGCCGTCGTGCGCCGCGAAACCGGAGGCTGGAAATGGCCGATCCTGCAGTTCACTTATATGGGTGCGCTTGCCTTCGCGGGAGCTTTCGTCGCCTACCGCTTCGTCACCTGGATCACTTAGGGACTACTTTTCGCTCTTGCGCGTCCTTCTGGGATTTGTGACCATCTAATATTCCAGGTCCCTTCACATGCGTAACGTTGTCATCATTGGTTCGGGCTGCGCGGGAAACACCGCGGCCATCTACACCGCTCGCGCCAGCCTCAATCCGCTCGTCATCGGCGGCCACGAGCCTGGCGGCCAGCTTTCGGTCACCTCGCTGGTGGAAAACTTCCCCGGCTTCCCCGAAGGCGTCGACGGGCCTGTCCTCGTCGAAAACATGAAGAAACAGGCGCAACACTTCGGCGCCGAGTACATGCACGGGTCGGTCCTCGAAGCCGATCTCTCCCAGCGCCCCTTTCGCCTCAACATCGAGGGCGATTGGATTGAGACACGCACGCTGATCATCGCCTCCGGCGCGTCAGCCCGCTGGCTGGGCCTCGAAAGCGAGCAAAAGCTGATCGGCAAAGGGGTTAGCTCGTGCGCTACCTGTGACGGCTTCTTCCACCGCGGTAAGCCAATTATGGTGATCGGCGGCGGCGATTCCGCCCTCGAAGAGGCGATATTCCTCACCCGCTTCGGTTCCAATGTAATGCTGGTCCATCGCCGGGATCAGTTCCGGGCATCGAAGATCATGATTGACCGCGCGAAGGCCAATCCCAAGATCGAATTCGTCCTCAATTCGGTGGTGGAGGAGATCCACGACGTCTCGCAGAATTCGGTCACCGGCGCCACGCTCCGTAACGTCATCACGGGTGAAACCACCCTCCGTCCCCTAGGCGGTTTCTTCGTCGCCATCGGGCACATTCCGAACACAAAGCCATTCGTTGGGCAGATCGACCTCGACCCGGACGGCTATATCGTCTCCAAGGGCGGCGCCCGCACCAACATTGGCGGCGTCTTCCACGCCGGTGACGTCCAGGATCGAACGTACCGCCAGGCGATTACAGCCTCGGGCGCGGGCTGCATGGCAGCGATTGAAGTGGAGCGTTTTCTTGAAGCGGAGGGTCATTAAACTCTTATTCGTTCTCCCGGCGGCTACCTTACTGTATGCCGCCGGTCCCGACCCCATCGACCTGCTCCGCCGTTCCGTCCAGGCCGAAGAGGATAACCTCGCCCGCGCCGCGGTGTACCTCTACACCGAGGACGTAACCCACAGCACGGTGGAAGGCGATCTGGTCCTGCACACCGAATCGCAGCGGTACGAAGTCATATTCCTCGCCGGCAAGCCCTATTTCCGCCTCACCTCTCGCGATGGGTTACCGCTTCCCGCCGATGAGGAGGCCGCTGAAAAAGCACGCATGGACGCCGTCGCCAATGACCGCCGCGCCAGCCTCTTCGGCTCCGGCAGCCCCGCGGAACGTCCTCGCATCTCCGTCGTTTACCAGATCCTCCCGGATTCCCACGAGATTCGCCTCCTCGGAGAAGATACGCTACAAGGGCGGGCAGTCTGGATACTGGAAGCGAGCCCCAAACGAAAAGAAGGACCAGGCGGCCTGAATGAAAAGGAGACACGGGCCTTGCGGGTGAAAGTTTGGATCGACCAGGACACGCTGCTCCGCGTCCGGCTGGATGCCGAAGCTATCCGCAAGGTGGGCCGGCTGGACCGCGGCGCCCAGCTTTCCTACCGCTTCGCGAGCCAAACCGATGGCGTCTGGCTGGTGCAGCAAATCGTCTTTCGCGTCCCCGAAGGCAAGTCGAAGGCAGGCGACCGCTACCACGAGACCGATCAGGCCTACTCGAACTACCACAAGTTCCAGGTCGAGTCCTCCCTACAGCCCGTCTCGCAGTAGTTCGCCGATGCCTCCCATCGACTATCACGACCGCTATTTCCGCCCCATCTCCAACTCGGCCAATGGTCAAGTGACCGGTGAGACGGAATTTCACTATAGGCAGACCGGCGATCTGCTGACGGGGACCTATTCTGGTGGAGGAATTCGCTTCGGTCAGCTGGTGGGGCGTGTCCACCCTGACAACTCTCTCGAGTTCGTCTACCAGCACCTCACCGATTCCGGCGAACTGCGAACGGGGCGCTGCAGGTCCCGCCATGAACTACTGCCCGAGGGCCGGATTCGGCTCCATGAGGACTGGCAATGGACCAACGGCGATCATTCCCGAGGTCAGTCGGTCGTCGAAGAGACGCTTCCTCGGTGACCCGCCGGCAGGAATCATTTCTCCAGTGATTTTAATTACTTACACAAATAGTCAGTACGGTTTCGCCAATCGCCGTGCTGTAATGCTCTCGGCGGTCGCGCTTCGTCTTCACTAACCCGTCGGCGGAGGGCGTTCACGGTTCTTTGAAAACTGAATGCTTTGACCGTTCAACACCCCCTCAAAGTCTTTCAACACTTTCAACACTGCGAAAAATTCTGGAATTAGAACAACATATTTAATTACAGAGACTTACGAAGATTCCGGCAGTTTTTCTTTCAACACTTCAACACAGTTTCTCGATGAAGAACGTCCCACACGCCTAGCCACCGCCAACACACGAGCCTCAGGATGGTTTGACACCCTCTCCCCCGCGCCCTTATACTGACTAATTGGGGCCTTCGCGCCCCTCTAGTAGAGTTGTGCGTCGGAGCGGGTTGCCTGCCCGGAGCGAAGGAGTAATATGCCAAAACGTACATTCCAGCCGAATAATCGTAAGCGGGCGAAAACCCATGGATTCCGCGTGCGTATGAAGACTAAGGACGGTCGCGCCGTGCTAGCCCGCCGTCGCGCCAAAGGCCGTTGGAAGTTGACGGTCAGTGACGAAAGAGTCGTCCGTTACGGAACAGCCGACTAGGGCCGCCAGGCAGGGTTTCTCCTTCCCGAAAGACGTCCGGATACTCCGTTCGCCGGATTTCCGGAAAGTTTATCAGGAAGGATTCAGGGTTTCGGGGCCATTCTTCTCAGCTTTCTGCCTCAAAGGAGGCTTGGATGAAGGTCCCAAGGTGGGTTTTACCGCTCCTCGCGCACTGGGCAAGGCAGTGGTGCGGAACCGCATTAAGCGCCGCATGCGCGAATCCGTGCGGTTGCATCTGGATCAGCTTGCACCGGAGTTCTCAGTGGTGTTTAATCCCCGGAAGTCCGTGCTGACTGCGGTGTTCGCCGACCTCGAACGTGAAGTGGAGAGGCTTTTTTCCCGATGCAAGGCCTCCTGATTGCCCTGCTGCGATTTTATAAACTGGCGATTTCCCCCCTGCTGCCGCCGGCGTGCCGGTTTCATCCAACCTGCTCCGAATACATGGTGGAAGCGATCCGCCAACACGGGGCCGCCCGGGGCACATGGCTGGGCTTAGGTCGATTGTGCCGATGTCACCCGTTTCAACCTGGGGGCTTTGACCCCGTGCCGATGAAGAAAGTCTGATTGGAGTAGAATGCCCGACTCAAACGGTGGGGGTTCGCTGCCGCCCGCTTCCAAACCCAAAAAAGACCTGTCCATGGAGACGCGGCTGTTGATCGCGTTCCTCCTGATGGGCGCCGTTCTTTTCCTGACACCCTATTTCTTCAAGCAGTCGACCCCGGCGCCAGCCAAGAAGGCCGACGCTCCGGTAACCGCCAAGACAGCGGCTCCTGTGACTCCTGCCGCCGCGCCTGCACCAGTTCCAGCCGCTACTCCCGCCGTGCCTGGAGCCACCGCGGCCGATAAGGAACAGACGCTTACCGTCGATACCAAGGCGTACCGCGTTGTCTTCACCAATCGCGGCGCGGTAGTCAAGAGCTGGCAGCTCAAGGATCACAAGGACAACAAGGGCCAGACGGTTGACCTTGTGAACGGCGTGTCCATTTCCCACAGCGGCTACCCGTTCCAGATCTTCTTCAAGGACCAGAAGCCCACCGCGGACCTTGACCAGGCGCTTTACGCCGTCACGCAGTCACCGGACGGCCTCTCGCTCTCATTCGACTTCTCAGACGGCCACACTGCCGCTCACAAGACCTTCGAATTCGATAAAGACCGCTACGTCGTCAAAGTCGCGTCTACCGTGAGTCAGAATGGCGCGCCACTGCCTCACCTACTCGCCTGGCGTGGCGGCTTCGGTGATCAGACTGTCGCCAATCCCTCCACCGCCGAGCACACGCTCTTCTACAACACCAGCGATAACAAACTCACCACCCGCGAGGCCAAAGCGGCCAAGGATGGCCCAGTCACCGACCAGGGCGCCTTCTCCTTCGCCGGTCTGGAAGATGCCTATTTCGCCGCCGTGTTCCTGCCCGCAAGCGGCGGTCCTTTCGAGATTCGGACGCTCAGCGATTCGTTCCCGCCTGCAGCCGGAGAGAAGGACGTTGCCCACGTCGGCGTGGCCGTTGGCGGCGATACCAACAACCACTTCCGCCTCTTCGCCGGTCCTAAGGACACGGACCTTATGAAGAAGGTTGACCCCAAGCTCGAGCAAGTCGTCGACTGGGGTTGGTTCTGGTTTCTCGCCAAGCCGCTCTTCGTCGCCCTCAACTGGGTGAACGACAACTGGGTGAAGAACTTCGGCTGGGCTATCATCCTGGTCACCGTTGCCATCAACTTCCTGCTGTTGCCGCTCAAGATCACCAGCCTGCGCTCCATGAAGAAGATGCAGGGCCTGCAGCCGCAGATCACCGCCATCAACGATCGGTATAAGAACGTCGGCATGCGCGACCCCAAGAAGGCGGAGCAAAACCAGGAGGTGATGGACCTCTACAAGAAACATGGCGTCAATCCCGCCGGGGGCTGCATCCCGATGGTTCTGCAGATCCCATTCTTTATCGCCTTCTACAAAGTCCTCACCGTCGCCATTGAACTTCGCGGGGCTTCCTGGCTCTGGGTGAACGATCTTTCGCAACCCGAGCATTTTTTCATCCGCTTCCTGCCTGTGGCGATGATTGGAACGCAGTTTGTCCTGCAGAAGATGACCCCCAATACCTCCATGGATCCCTCGCAGCAGAAAGTGATGTTACTGATGCCGCTGATGCTTGGGTTTATGTTCTACAGTCAGTCCAGCGGCCTGGTGTTATACTGGTTGACCGGCAACCTGGTGGGTATCTTGCAACAAATGTACTTCAACCGCACAACGGTGGCTCCCGTAATCGAAACCAGGCCGTCGCCGGTAAAAAAGCGTTCCAGGAACTAAGCTGTGAGCGAAACTGTTTATGCGGTCGATACGGTAGGACCCCGGATCGATGCCTTTCTCGACAAAGTCCTGAAGTCCGCCGGAATGCATCTGAAGTATCAGATTGGCCCCGGCGCGAATGTCCACCCTGACTTCGAGAACCCCGACATCGTGGTGAAGTTCTCCGGTTCAGACGTCGACATTCTCCTTGAGAACAAGGCTGAGGTGATGCTCGCCCTTGAGCATCTCACCATGGAAGCACTGGGCATGCCGCAGGAGCACCATTCGCGGCTCTGCTTCGATGCCAACGACTACCGCATGCTGCGCGTTGAGGAACTTCGTCTCAGTGCGCTGACTGCGGCGGAGCGCGTGAAGAAGACTCACTCGCCGTTCCGGTTCAACCCAATGAACAGCCGCGAACGACGCATCCTGCACCTGGCGTTGCGCAACGAAACCACCGTCCGTAGCGAAAGCGCCGGCACCGGACCATTCCGTCAGGTTGTCGTTTACCCATCTGATATGCCGACGCCGCCGGAACAACCCGACGCCGGTCGCCGTCCCTTTCCACCTCGCGGTGGTGATCGCGGTGGTGATCGCGATCGCGGACGCCCGCGCCGCCAGTAGGCTGCAACCAGCTTGCGCTTGCGGGACACCATCGCCTCGATTTCGACACCGCCCGGACGCGGCGGCGTTGGGATTGTCCGCCTCTCCGGTCCGCAAAGCCAAGCCATCGCTGAGGCCATTCTTCGTTTTCAGGTCACGCCGGAATGGCGCCCCTGGCGCGCTGTTCTGGGCGAACTTCCAGATGCCTCGAGTGAGACCATCGATCAGGTGGTAGTGACGTTTTACGCCGCCCCCCGCTCTTACACCGCTGAGGATGTCGTGGAAATTGCCTGCCACGGCGCCCCCGTCGTCCTCCGCTTTTGCCTTGAACAGGCCTGCCGCGCCGGCGCACGCCTCGCCGAACCTGGCGAGTTCACCCTCCGCGCCTACCTCAATGGCCG
>JBDTMC010000317.1:0-9144 GCA_039934475.1 Bryobacteraceae bacterium
TCGATGAGCCGTCGATTGGACTACATCCGCGCGATAACGAACGGCTGCTGGAAACGCTCATCCACCTGCGCGATCTGGGCAACACGGTGCTGATCGTCGAACACGATCAGGAAACCATTGAGCGCGCCGACTACGTCATTGACCTCGGGCCGGGGGCGGGGCGGCTGGGCGGGCATTTGGTGGCGGCTGGCACTCCGAAACAAATCGAAGCCAATCCGGAATCTCTCACCGGGCGATATCTTTCGGGGGAACTGCGTATTCCGGAGCCGGAAGTGCGGCGCAGCGGAAATGGCAAACAACTGGTGATTCGTGGCGCCACGGAGCACAACCTGAAGGGCGTGGATGTCGAATTCCCGCTGGGCACGCTGATCGTTGTTACCGGCGTCAGCGGCAGCGGCAAGTCTACCCTCATTAACGACATTCTTTACCGTGCGCTGGCGAAGGAAGTGTACGGTTCGCACGCCGATCCGGGTGCGCACGATTCCATCGAAGGCATCGAACTGATCGACAAGGTGATCGAGATTGACCAATCACCCATCGGCCGCAGCCCGCGTTCGAATCCAGCGACCTACACCGGACTGTTCACGCCCATCCGCGAACTCTACGCCATGCTGCCGGAGTCGCGGGAACGTGGCTACAAGCCCGGGCGGTTCAGTTTCAATGTCAAGGGCGGGCGTTGCGAAGCATGCCAGGGCGACGGCCTGAGGCGCATTGAGATGAACTTTCTGCCCGACGTCTACGTCACCTGTGACGTCTGCCGCGGGCGTCGCTACAACAGTGAAACGCTACAGGTGAAATACCGCGGCTATTCGATTGCCGACTTGCTGGAAACGACGGTGGAAGAGGCGCTGCAGGCGCTGGAGAATATTCCTCAGCTCAAGATCAAGCTGCAGACGCTGGTGGATGTGGGGCTGGGCTACATACATCTTGGACAATCGGCTACCACGCTCTCCGGCGGCGAGGCGCAACGCATCAAACTGGCTAAGGAACTCAGCAAACGCCAGACTGGCCGCACCCTTTACATCCTTGACGAGCCCACCACCGGCTTGCACTTTGACGATGTGCGCAAGCTGCTGGATGTGATCCAACGCCTGGTAGACCTGGGCAATACCGTAATCGTGATTGAGCACCAGGTGGACGTGATGAAGGCCGCGGACTGGATCATCGATCTTGGTCCTGAGGGCGGCGAAAAGGGTGGGCACGTGGTGGCAGTGGGGCCGCCGGAGGCCATCGTTCGGAACAAGAAGAGCCACACCGGGCGTGCTCTGGAGAAGGTGCTGCGCGTTACCATGAATGGGAAGAAGTGAGTAAGTACAAGCACCAACCACTTGATTTTAGCGGTTTAAAGACCGTGCCCATTGCCGACCGCGGCGGCAAAGTCACCACAGCCCACTTCGCCACACCCTACCGCAAAGGCCAAGGTGTCGGTGGACTTCTGAGCGGTCTGCCCAGCATCCTGGCGGCGGATTCCTTCCGTGCCGTTGTGGCCGCGGTTCTGGCTGCGCGGGCGAAGGGCAAGCCGGTGCTCTGGGGCATGGGCGGCCACGTCATTAAGTGCGGTCTCGCGCCGGTGTTCATCGACCTCATAGACCGCGGCCTGGCAACTGGCCTGGTGATGAACGGAGCGGCCACCATCCACGATTACGAAATCGGCATCGCCGGCCACACCAGTGAAGATGTTGAGGCCATGCTGCCCGATGGGCGCTTCGGTTCCGCCGACGAAACCGGCCGCCAAATGAACGAAGCCATCACCGCGGGGATGGCAGACGGCATCGGCATGGGCGAAGCCCTCGGACGCCAACTGGAGACCACGGCGAACCCGCGCTTCGCCGATTACAGCCTCGTGCTGGGGGCCTACCGTCGCGGCATCCCGCTCACGGTCCACGTGGCGATGGGGACAGACACGCCGCACACCCATCCACTCGCGGACGGCGCGGCCATCGGCTACGGGACGCACCGCGATTTCCGTCTGCTCTGTTCCCTGGTGAACGATATGCACGATGGCGGCGTCTATTTGAACGTCGGCTCAGCCGTGGTTTTGCCCGAGGTGTTTCTGAAGGCGGTGTCGGTAGTCCGCAATCTGGGCAATCCGCTGCTGCGCTTCACGACGGTGAACATGGACTTCCTGCAGCACTACCGGCCGAAGGCGAATGTAGTGGACCGCCCTCACGCCAAGGCCGGCGGCCATGGCTACTCGCTGACCGGGCATCACGAGATCATGATTCCGCTGCTGGCCGCGGCGTTGGTGGAAGCGGACGCATGACGCCCGAACTGACACCGCTTCCTCCGCCATCTGAACCCGATCCCGTCTTCTGGGGTTGGCTGGACGTGGCCCTGTTTCTCGGCGCCGTGCTGCCTTCCCTGTTGATCGCCGGTTATCTCACGCGCGGCTTACTCAAACTCATTGGAGCCAAACCGATGGGGGCGGTGTCGCTGTTGGTGGCCCAGTTCGTCGCGTATGCGCTGCTCTTTCTGGCGCTCTACGGGGTTCTCAAGCTGAAGTACGGCCGGCCATTCTGGAGTTCCCTCGGTTTGACGAGCATACCCAAGGCAGTGCTCCGACGGGCGATCCTGATTGGGCCGCTACTCGCCATTGCTGTCAGCCTGGGCGGCATTGTGCTGCAAACTCCGGAAACAGAGAACCCGATGATGAAGCTGTTGCAGGACCGCAGCTCTATCGTTGTGGTGGGAGTTTTCGCCGTCACCTTCGGACCGTTGGCCGAGGAACTGATCTTTCGGGGCTTCCTGCAACCTTTGTTGCAACGGACTTTCGGGATCATCGGCGGAATTTTTTGCGCCTGCGTAGTGTTCGCGCTGCTGCACGGCCCGGAATATGGCTGGACCTGGCAGCATGTCGTGCTGCTCACGCTCGCTTCAGCCGTTTTCGGTTGGACGCGCTACCGCACCGGCTCCACTACGCCCGCCGTACTGATGCACTCCGTCTATAATTTCACCATTTTCACCGCATTTCTGATTGGAAAGGACCTGCCCGGTCAATGATAGAAACGATTGAATGGACGCCTGAGGGCGTCGTCATGATTGACCAGACAAAGCTGCCGAAGGAAGAGAGCTACGTCACTTGCCGCGACTACGTTGAGGTGGCGGACGCGATCAAGACAATGATCATCCGCGGCGCGCCGGCCATCGGTGTGGCCGCGGCCATGGGCGTGGCGATCGGTGCTTTGAAATCGGAAGATCTGCCCGCGGACATGCCTGTCATCTGCGATACCTTGGCCAGAACGCGGCCCACCGCCGTCAACCTGTTCTGGGCCATTGACCGCATGAAGCGCCTCTACGAGGGAATGGCGTCACAACCGGCGGCAGCGATCCGGCAACGGCTGGTTGACGAGGCATTGCTGGTGAAGGTGGAGGACATCGCGATCAATGAGGCGATGGGCCGCCACGGCGCCGATCTCATTCCCGATGGCAAGACGGTGCTTACGCACTGCAACGCGGGCGCGCTGGCTACGGCAGGTTACGGCACCGCACTCGGCGTGATTCGCGCTGCCGTGGCGCAGGGGAAGAAGATCGATGTCTTCGCCGATGAGACACGTCCGTTTCTGCAAGGCGCGCGCCTCACTGCCTGGGAGTTGCAGCGCGACGGTATCGACACTACGCTGATCACCGACAATATGGCCGGGCACTTCCTCAAGAGTGGCCGCATTGGCTGCGTGATCGTCGGCGCGGACCGGATTGCCGCCAATGGCGATGTCGCCAATAAAATCGGGACGTATGGAGTGGCGGTACTGGCGAAGGAGAATGGTGTACCGTTTTACGTCGCCGCGCCGATTTCCACCCTCGATCTGACGCTTGCATCGGGTGACCTCATTCCGATTGAAGAGCGCCCCGCTTCCGAAGTGACGCATGTCCACGGAGTAGAGATGGCGCCCGCGGGCATTGCTGTCGCCAACCCGGCGTTCGACGTGACACCCAACCGCTATGTCACGGCCATTATTACCGAACGCGGCGTGGCCCGTGCGCCCTATACCGAATCACTGAAATCTCTCGCAAAGGCTTAATTGCTATGACCAACCGCATATTGACCGTGTCTTTGCTGGCGGCAGTCACGCTTCTTGCCACTGGCGAATACTCCGGGCGTCGCGCCCCCAGTTTTTCTCTGCCCGACGCCAACATCGTCTATTACGACATTCTGGATTACCGTGGCAAAGTGCTGCTGCTGGACTTCATGTCGGCCGGTTGCCAGCACTGCCGCGAGGCGGCGCCGGTCTTTGAGAAGGTGAAACAGAAGTACGGCAACAGGGTCGCCATCCTCTCCATTGTTACGTTCCCCACCGACAACCAGCGGACGGTATCCGAATACATCAAGGACACCAAGACCACTGTTCCTATCCTTTACGATAGCGGCCAAGTGACCGGCAACTACTTAAAGGCGACGCCGACAGACTCTAAACGGGATATGCCGCGCGTCTTCGTGATCGACCCCTCCGGGATGATCCGGAACGATTTCGGGTACGGGCCTGAGACGAAGGAGATTTTTGACGGCCCGGGCTTGTTCGCCGAAATCGACAAAGCGATGGTGAAGAAGACCCCGCCGGCGGCCGCCGCCGCAAAGAAGTAGAGGTCAGGGCATCGGCGAGGCGCGTTCCGCTACCAGTCCGTAGAGGATTTCCGCATGGAACGACGTCCCGCATGGCCAGACCACGGCATCGCGTTCGATATCCACGGCAACCTCGGCGAATTTCCGAAAATCGCGTAAGGACGCAGAAGTTCCGTCGAAATCGATATGGTTTGCCAGCTCTGCCACACCTTCCATCCCGTCCCGGAATACCAGATACAAGCGGTAGCCAGGCTGGGCTTCGGCCGAGATGAGGTATCGCAGCATGGCGACCTAGGCGCTGGGGCCGATGGGTAAGTCCTTACGTTGGAGTGGGATGCCACACCGGATGAGGGCGTTCTCGAGGCTCTGTTCCGTGAGGCGCGAAGCATCGAAACCTACGGTAACCGAATCCAGCGACGAGGCCAATTTCACTGCCTGGATGCCGTAAACGCTGTAGGTTCGGGAAATCGCTGCCATGTCGGCTTCCGTCACAGTGCGCGTGAGGCCGAACGTCAATTCCACTTTGGTCATTTCGACCATAAGGATAACGCAACCAGCTCGGTATCAACGGCAGAAGGCAACAAAGGCCGCCGGAGAAAGGCGGCCCTCGTAAATGGAGGAACTCGATGCGCAGGCGGTCAGTCACCTGAAATCATCGATACGCTATTGCCTCTGTAGTGGAAGGCGAAAACCGATCTTCTCGATACCACTCCGTTCTTAATGCCCGTAAGCCCACGGACCACAGGCTTAAGCCGACGAGTACGGCAGTTCCGAGACTTGCGGTTGCGGTATAGTAGTGATGACCCGACTCAAATCCATTTGTAATTAGTGGCGGGCACCGAAATGGTGCCGAATTGTGAATGGTTGTTGACAGGTTTTGTGGTGTTCGGTATGCTAGTAGGGTTTGGCGAGTTGAATCTTCTGCTCCCGTACTACCCTCAGTCCTTGGGCTGAGCCGGTCGGGGGCCGGTCCCGCTGGTGCCGCGGACATTTGCGCCGTTGGTGGCAAGGACCAGTCCGAAGCCAGTACGCAAGTACCCTCGCAACTTCGAGAACAGTGGCTTATGTCACGGTTTTTCGGTTTTTATTTGTTCCAGATATCGTAGCGCGCCCTGATTTGTAGTCTGAATTTGCGTGCGCGTGGACGGTTTCGAAGGTTTTTAGGGAGAGTAAAGTCTTGCCGACGTTCAACCAACTTGTGCGCAAGGGCCGTAGGCCGACGATTTATAAGACGGCTAGCCCGGCATTGCAAGCCTGCCCGCAGAAGCGTGGGGTTTGCACGCGTGTCTACACCACCACGCCGAAGAAGCCGAACTCGGCGCTCCGCAAGGTGGCGCGTGTCCGGTTGACCAACCAGATTGAGGTCACAACCTACATTCCGGGTGTTGGCCACAACCTGCAGGAACACTCCATTGTGCTGATTCGCGGCGGCCGCGTGAAGGATCTTCCCGGCGTCCGTTATCACGTGGTGCGCGGAACACTGGATGCGGCGGGCGTGAATGATCGCCGGCAAAGCCGTTCGAAGTATGGCGCCAAGCGGCCCAAGGGTGGCGCTGCTGCCGCCTCAACCGCAAAGGGTAAGAAGAAGTAATAGGGACTGGACACTATGCCACGCAGAAGAAGAGTCGATACCAAAGAGATCCTGCCGGATCCCGTTTACAACTCGACACTGGCTGAGAAGTTCGTGAATTCCATGATGTGGGACGGCAAGAAGACCACTGCCCAGAACATTTTCTACGCCGCCATGGACACCATTCGCGACCGCACCGGCGACGATCCATTGAAGTTGTTCAAGAAGGCCGTGGAAAACTGCAAGCCGTTGCTTGAAGTGAAGACCCGGCGCGTCGGCGGCGCAAACTATCAGGTGCCTGTCGAAGTGGCCAACAACCGTCGCACCAGCCTTGCGATCCGGTGGATTCTGACCAATGCCCGGTCGCGTCCCGAAAAGGGAATGCCGGATAAGCTGGCTAACGAATTAAACGACGCCGCTAACTTACGCGGTGGCGCAGTTAAGAAGAAGGACGACGTCCACCGCATGGCTGAGGCTAACAAGGCCTTTGCACATTATCGCTGGTAGGGCAGGAACGCGTTAACACTTTATGGCTCGCACGGTAGCGTTACAGAAGATGAGAAATATCGGCATCATGGCTCACATCGATGCCGGTAAAACGACCACCACGGAACGTATCCTGTATTACACCGGTCGCACGTACAAGATCGGTGAAGTTCATGAAGGTACCGCTGTCATGGACTGGATGGAGCAGGAGCAAGAACGCGGGATCACAATCACTTCAGCCGCCACTACCTGCCACTGGGGGGAGTATGAGATCAACATCATCGACACCCCTGGCCACGTGGACTTTACCGCCGAGGTGGAGCGCAGTCTTCGAGTTCTAGATGGCGCGGTGGCTGTATTTGACGCCGTCGCCGGTGTGCAGCCGCAATCGGAAACGGTGTGGCGGCAGGCCGACAAGTATGCGGTGCCCCGGATTTGCTTCATCAATAAGATGGACCGGGTGGGCGCGGACTTCTACCATGCGGTGGACACGATTATCGATCGTCTGAAGGCGCGTCCGGTGCCGATTCAGCTGCCCGTTGGCGCGGAAGAGCATTTCACGGGTGTGATCGATCTGGTGACGATGACCGCGCGCATCTGGCGCGACGAGTCGCTCGGCGCCCAGTATGACGACGTTGAAATCCCGGCTGAATATCTGGAAAAGGCGCAGGAATATAGGAACAACCTGATCGAAGCCGTATCGGAATCGAACGACGTGCTCTTCGAGAAGTTTGTCGAAGGCCAGCCGCTGACCGAAGAGGAGATCAAGCAGGGGATCCGCTCGGCAACGATCACACAGAAGATTTTCCCGGTGATCTGTGGTTCGGCGTTTAAGAATAAGGGTGTCCAGAACATGCTGGATGCCGTTGTGAACTACCTCCCCTCCCCGCTGGATATTGCCGCGGTGAAGGGCCACAACCCCGACAACAAAGAAGAGATCGTAGAGCGCCCGGCTGACGATAACGCGCCTTTTTCGGCGCTCGTCTTCAAGATTATGACCGACCCGTTTGTCGGCCAGCTGGCGTTCATCCGCGTTTACTCCGGCAAGCTGAATACCGGTGAGAGTGTGTACAACGTAGCCAAAGGCCGCCGCGAACGCATCGGCCGCCTGGTGAAGATGCACGCTAACAAACGCGAAGAGATACAGGAAGTCCTGGCGGGCGACATCTGCGCGGCAGTGGGTCTGAAGTCGGTTTCCACGGGCGACACGGTTTGCGACGAGAGGGAACCGGTAGTTCTGGAGAATATTGACTTCCCGGCTCCCGTGATTCAGCTCGCCATCGAGCCGAAGACGAAGGCCGACCAGGAAAAGCTGGGGATGGCCATCGCCAAACTGGTGCAAGAAGATCCGACCTTAAAGGTGACTACGGACCATGAGACAGGCCAGACCATTCTGGCCGGCATGGGCGAACTTCATCTTGAGATTATCGTCGACCGCATGCAGCGTGAATTTGGCGTCGGTGCCAACGTCGGCAAGCCCCAGGTGGCCTATCGCGAAACAGTTCGCAAGAAGTCGGATGGGGAAGGCCGCTTTGTCCGCCAGACTGGTGGCAAGGGTCAATACGGCCACATCAAGCTGCATCTCGAACCGTTGCCGGAAGGTAAGGGCTTCGAGTTTGTGAATGGCATCGTTGGCGGTTCGGTCCCGAAGGAATACATTGGGCCGGCCGAAAAGGGCATGATTGAGGCGCTTGAGGGCGGAATCCTGGCTGGATATCCGATGAGCGATCTCAAGGTGACCGTGTACGACGGCAGCTACCACGACGTGGACTCTTCGGAAATGGCGTTCAAGATTGCCGGCTCCATGGCAGTCAAAGACGCTGCGAAGAAGGCCAGACCGGTGCTGCTGGAACCGATTATGGCTGTGGAAGTGGTGGTCCCGGACGAGTATATGGGTCCGGTGAACGGCGACTTGATCAGCCGCCGTGGCCGCCTCGAAGGCATGGAAATGCGCGGCACGACGCAAATCATCAAGGCCATGGTTCCGCTGTCGGAAATGTTTGGGTATGCGACCGAGATTCGCTCCCGTACGCAGGGTCGCGGCAGTTTCACAATGCACTTCGGGCGCTACGAAGAAGTGCCTAACTCGATCGCGGAAGAAATCATCAGCAAGGTGCAGGGTAAGGTTACCGGCTAAAGGTACAGATCGGACAGGAGAACGACAACTATGGCGAAGGAAAAATTCGATCGCAGCAAGCCGCACGTGAATATCGGGACCATCGGTCACATCGACCATGGCAAGACGACGCTGACGGCAGCGATCACCAAGGTGCTGGCGAAGAATAACCCGAAGGTGAAGTTCCGCAGCTTCGATTCCATCGACAACGCGCCGGAAGAAAAAGCTCGCGGTATCACAATCGCGGTGGCGCACGTGGAATACGAAACGCCGAACCGGCACTATGCGCACGTGGATTGCCCGGGTCACGCCGATTACATCAAGAACATGATCACCGGCGCGGCGCAGATGGACGGAGCGATTCTGGTTGTGGCGGCCACCGACGGCCCCATGCCCCAGACGCGCGAGCACATT
>JBDTMC010000318.1:0-9138 GCA_039934475.1 Bryobacteraceae bacterium
GTTCCCAAGGGAGGAAATTCGTGCCTGTACCAATTTTTCCGGCACACGGCGTTGCACCACGGGCCGCTAGGACGGCTCCACGAAGATCTCATCGACGTAGCACCACGCCCAGTCCTCACCGGGCTGCTCTGACCTTACCAGCGGATGCTTCGTCGCGTGGAAATGCTTGGTGGCATGCTTGTTCTTCGACGAATCGCAACACCCAACCTTCCCGCAGGTCAAGCACATCCGCAGGTGCACCCACGTGTCCCCCATCTTCAAGCACTCTTCACAGCCGCGGCTGGAAGGTTTCACGTCATGAATCATACCCAGATGACTACAACCAGGAGTTCGGCTCATAGCTACATTGAAGCACGGAACTTTTTACAAGGTGTTTGCGTAGATCCTGAATGAGGCGTGACCGTGAGGTCGCCCCCCATGACAAAGACCTTCCACAATCCCCAATCTGAGCAACAGCCCCTCCGGCGGTCTGCTCGTCCTTAGAGTTTCGGGGAACGACACTTCCAGATAAGATTCAAGCTGTTCCATAGGTAGTAGTGTGCGCGTTGTGGGAGCGGCCCGCTATGGGTTCACGCTTCGCGTAAGGAGCTAAGTAATGACGACTCTCGTCTATTTCGGCATCGCGGGCATGACGTTGATCCTGCTCGTGATCCTCAGTAATTTCGTCTTCGGATGGGTGCTCATCCGCGAAGATCAGGTGGGCCACATCGTGAAGAAACTCGGTGGCAAATCGTTGCCCCCGGGACGGATCGTAGCCTTTGATGGCGAGTCCGGCTACCAGGCCGGAACGCTGCCTCCCGGCCTGCACTTGTGGTTCTGGCCGTGGATGTACCGCATCGACAAGAAGCCGGTGGTCACTGTCGAACCGGGTAAGATCGGCCTCGTTGTAGCCAAGGACGGCGCGTCGATTTCGGCAGACCGGATCCTGGCGCCATACTTTGAATGCAACAACTACCAGGACGCCGTGGCGTTTCTGCGCAACGGGGGACAAAAGGGCAAACAAGGCGCGGTGCTTACCGCCGGCATGTACCGCATTAACCGCGTGCTCTTCGACGTGTTTACGGCCGAAGTGCTTAACGTGCCGCCTGATAAGGTGGGCATCGTCACCGCGGTGGATGGCGCCCCCATGCCCTCAGGAGAAATGGCCGCTCCGGCGGTGCAAGGACATAGCAGTTTCCAGGACCCTGACGCGTTTCGTAAAAACGGCGGTTGCCGCGGTTTGCAGGAGCAGATCATCCTCGCCGGACAGTACAACCTGAACCCCTGGTTCGTCGAAGTGAAGCTGGCGGAACTGCTTGAGGTTCCCATCGGCTATGTCGGCGTAGTAGTTAGTTTCGTAGGCAGTAACATGAAGGATATCTCCGGCGAGGCCTTTACTCATGGCAACATCGTCCCGCGCGGCGGCAAAGGCGTATGGGCAGAACCCCTCTACCCCGGCAAGCATCCCCTCAATACGGATTGCATGCGCGTTGAGCTCGTGCCCACTACCAACATCGTGCTGAACTGGGCTAACGCCCGAACGGAAGCGCATAAATTGGATGAGAAGCTTTCTACCATTTGCGTCCGCTCGCGTGACGGTTTCACGTTCAACCTCGACGTCAGCCAGATCATCAACATTGGCGCGCTCAAGGCGCCGTGGGTCATCAGTCGCGTAGGCAGCGTGAGGAATCTCGTCAATCAGGTTCTCGAACCGCTGGTAGGCAACTACTTCCGCAACTCGGCCCAGAACTACATCGTGCTCGACTTTCTCTCCGCCCGTAGTGACCGGCAGAAGGAAGCCCGCGAGCACATCTCCAAGGCCATCGCCGAATACGACGTCCAGGCCGTCGATACGCTGATCGGCGACATCACGCCGCCCTCTGCCTTGATGGATACACTCACGGCGCGCAAGATCGCCGAAGAGCAGACCAAAACCTACGACGTCGAGCGCCTCGCTCAGGAGACCCGCAAGACGCTCGAAGCCGAAAAAGCGCTCGCCGAAAAACAGCGCGAAATGGTGAACGAAGAGCAGAACATAGTCATCGCCCAACGCAAAGCCCAATCGGCTGTGAAGTACGCCGAGGGCGAATCCACGGCCACCTCCACCCGCGCCGCCGGTGAAGCCGAAGCCATTCGCCGCCGCGGTACCGCCGAAGCCGAAATCGTCGCCATCAAGGGCGACAGTGAAGCCCGCGCCGTACAAGCCATCGGTCTGGCCAAAGCCGAAGCCGCCCGCAAAGGCGTCGAGGCAATGGGCGAATACTTCGGCCTGTTGCAGGTCTTCACCATCCTCGCTGAACACGGCATCCGCCTGACTCCGGACGTCTTGGTCACCGGCGGCGACAAGGGCGGCGCGGCATCCGACGCCGTGCTGGCCTTGCTCGCCGCGCAGATGAGCAAGGTGGTCGGATCGGCTGAAAAGGCCAAGTAGAAACTAAACGGCGCCGCCGCGATCACCCCGGTCGCGGTGGCCCGTTACGAAAAGATGGCGGAAAGGGAGACGACCAGCTCGGGGAGAAGGTCTGTCCGGTACTCCGTAGTAGTCCGTTGCATGCCACCGCCGGCGTAAACCGTCATGGCATGCGTCTTCGGATAGACCACCCAGACTTCGCCGGCCCCATCCGCCAAGTACGCGCCGACCTTCTGATCGACATGCTCAGCGCTGTTCGACGGGGAGATGATCGATACGTCTGCCATTTTGGCGATCCTGCAACGGGAACCCGAACGGCGCCGCTTTCTCGAGGCAATCGAATCTGCCGATTCCATGCGAATGTCTGTCGCCAGCTTTGTCGAGGCTTCAATTGTCATTGAGTCGAGATACGGCTCCGAAGGACTGCGAGATCTTGATCAGTTCCTTTCCCGTGCCCGCGTCCAACTAGTCCCGGTCAGCACCGAGCAAGGACAATTGGCGCGTTCTGCCTTTAGCCGTTTTGGCAAGGGACGTCACCGGGCTGCGCTCAACTATGGCGACTGTTTCTCCTACGCTGCCGCTGTCAGCTTAGGAGAGCCGCTCCTTTGTAAAGGCAACGACTTCGTCCATACAGACGTGGCACTTTTCGACAGTTTTAGGCATTAAAAAGACCGCTCCGCCACCCCGCGAAGTACACTGAAGGGCGTTCCCGAGGAGGTCCTTCACTTTGTCCTACCCCATCAACCGGCGCCACTTCGTCACTGCCCTAACGGTGCCCCTCATTCCCTCCGCCGCAACCCCACAGGCGCCCCATGAATTCAACATTGCCAACTACGGTGCCGTCGCCGATGGCACCACTATCAATACTGTCGCCATTCAAAAAGCAATCGACGCCTGCTTCGCCGCCGGCGGAGGCCGCGTCCTCGTTCCCGCCGGCGTCTTCCTCACCGGTTCGGTGCAATTGCGCAGCCGCGTCATCCTCAAAGTAGCGGACGGCGCAATCCTTCGCGGCAGCCCCAACATCGTCGACTACGCCGTCAAAACAGCGCCGCACGAATGGGGCGGCTTCTGGAGTTTCATCAATACCGAAGACGCGCAGTGCCTCGTCTACGCAGAGGATTCTGAACAAGTCGGCATCGAAGGACCGGGAACCATTGATGGCCAAGGCGGCAACCTGCGGAAGGTCTTTCCCAACCCGACTGACCCCAAAAAGCGCAAGCCGCAACTGGTGCGCTACCAGCACTGCCGTGGCATCACCATGCACGGCGTTACGCTGCTTGATCCCGCCATGTTCGCCTCCTTCTACGTCCACAGTCAGGACATCGACATCGACGGCGTCAAAGTCCGCAGCCGCCACACCGTCACCGCCGACGGCCTCGATTTCAACGGTTGCCGCAACGTCCGCATTCGCAATTGCGACCTCGATTGCGGCGACGATGCCATCAGTCCCAAGACCCTCAACCCCGCCTGGCCCAACGAGAACTTCACCATCTCCAACTGCAAAATGTCCACCGAGTGGGCGGCCATTCGGCTCGGCCCCGAATCCATCGGAGACATGCGTCACTTCGACGTCCACGACTGCGTCTTCACAGACTGCCGCGATGGCATCAAAATCGAGTCCTGCGAAGGCGCTCTCTTCGAGGATCTCTCGTTCCGCAACATCGAAATGCGCGACGTGAACCGACCGATCTACGTCACCGCCACGCGCTTCCGTTTCAGCGGCCACTCCAAGTCGCTGCGTCCTCCCGTGGGCCGTATCCGTGGTCTCAAGATCAGCGATGTCCGCGCCGTGGCGCGCCGTGGCGACCCTTCCAGCGCCTATGATCGGGCCTGCGCGGCCGTAGCCGGCTGGCCCGGCGCGAGCATTGAGGACGTCACCCTCACCAACGTCCACCTCACGCTCCCCGGCGGCGGCACAGCCCAACAGGCGGGCCACCTCGACGTGCCAGAAAACCTGCACTTCAACGAATACCCGGAATGGGCACGGCCCTTCGATGCCGACTTGCCAGGCTCGGTACTCTACCTCCGGCACCTCCGCGGCGTTCATCTCGACAATGTCCACCTCACCGTGCAGCAGCCCGACGCCCGACCCTTCCTCGCCGGCGATGACGTGGAACGCCTCTCCATGAAAGGCGTTGTAGGAAGTGCGCCCTCGCCTGTCCCCGGACTCGCGAAGCTGGCTGGCCCGCAACCGATAGCCACCGTCGATTGCACGCCGAACTCTGTGATCGCCCTCAGCGCGGACGAGCAGCAGCGTCTCGATGCCATGCGCCGCCACGCCGCTGTGCTCGATCGCGAATTGCAGAAGTCGGTCGATCTCGCCGATGCCGCCGCGCGAGCCTCGCTGCTCCTTGCTCTTCCGGACGTATGGCAATCCGGCGCCGGTTCCCATACGCTGCAATTCGAAGCGCCAGCCTTCACCTCAGGCCGCAAAGTCTATCTCCGCTTTGGCGCGGTGGACGGCGCATGCCGCGTCTCCCTCAACGGCAAATCCGCCGGCGAGCGTTCCACAGACCCCGTCGCTTATCTGAAAACATTCCCACTCGCCCTCGACGTTACAACACTGCTCAAGCCCGGCGCGCCCAACCACATCGAGATCACAGGCGCGGGCTTCACGCCACCAGTCGAACTTCGTCAAGCGACTACGTAAGCCGCGCGCGCCCCGGAGCTTTGTCTTTCGAACGCAGCCGCTCCAACAGAGGCCGGTTGAAAAAATCCACCGCCGGAGTCATCAACCGGAACCGCGCCACCACCTCTTTCAGCAGCTCCGGCCCGGTCACCATTGCCGCATCCAGCATGATGTAGAAATACCACTGCTTATGCCGCAGCAGGTCCTCCGCCGGGTGCCCCGCCACCCATCCTTTCGGAGGCCGCGTCAGCTTCGTTCCCTGTAACTCCCCCACCGCCGCGCGTAGCTTCTTCCCCGCAATCAAGGGCCGCAACTCGCCATGATGCTCCACCAGATACCCCCGGATCGCCAGCAACTCCTCCGGCCCCGGCATATACACGCCACCCGCCACTTCCACTTCCTTGTGCGACACACTGGCGTAAAACCCTCCCCCGGAATGCTTGTGCAACCCGTGCCGCGCAAAGGAAAACGCCGAATGCGTCTTGTACGGCGTCTTATCGCTGCTGAACCGCGTGTCGCGATAGATCCGGTACACCGAGTCCTTCGGAGCAGTAATGTACTCCGCAGCAAACCCCGCCATCTCCGCGTTCAACGCTTCGGCAAAGGCCAGCGACGGCGCCTTGATCGCACGTTCGTACACATCCTTGCGCGCCTGGAACCACTCGCGGTCGTTGTTCTGCTCCAACTCCTTCAGGAACTGCGGCGTCTCTTTCGGGAACCCAGCGAAACGGCTTGTCTTCGACATTCCCTTAAAGCTTACCGCCCGTCTTCTACAATGGGGAAGAATGACCCTTCTCGATGAGGCATACCACCGCCTCAGCGCCATCCCCCTCCTCCGCATCGCGCGGAACTGCCGACTCTCCACTCACACCCGCTTCGGCATTGGCGGTCCGGCCGGCTTGTTTGTCGAGACGCCATCGGAAGACGCCTTCATCGGCGCGCTGAACGCCGTCCGCGAATCCAAGGTCCCCGAAGTCGTCATCGGCGGCGGCACCAATCTCATCGTCTCCGACGACGGCTTCCGCGGAGCCGTCCTGCGCTACACCGCCACCACAATGGACTCCGACGGCGGCAACGTCCACTGCGCCGCCGGAGCCGATCTCCAAACACTCGTCGATTTCACTGTCGATCGCAGCCTCGCCGGCCTACATACCATGACCGGCATCCCGGGCACCGTAGGCGCGGCCGTCTACGGCAATGCCGGCGCCTACGGCCATTCGATCTCCGAAAGCGTGGACTCGGTCCGCTACTTCGACGGCGCAACCATCCGCACCGCCACCGCGGCGGAATGCAACTTCCGCTATCGCGAGAGCGTCTTTAAAACCGAGAAGCAACGAATCATCTTCGCCGTAGGCCTGAGGATGCCCACCGGCGACGGGACTGAACTGCGCCGTCAGGCAGATGAGATTCTCGCCATTCGCAACCAGAAATACCCGCCCACTATGAAATGCGCCGGCAGCATCTTCAAGAACCTATTGCTGTCGGAACTCTCGCCGCAGACGGCCGCACACGTCCCGGAACGCGTTATACGGGACGGCAAAGTGCCTTCCGCCTACTTCCTCGAGCAAGTGGGCGCCAAAGGTCTGACCAACGGTGGAATACAAGTGGCCGAATACCACGCCAACCTAATCTATAACACCGGCGATGGCACTGCCCGTCAGCTAGTGGAGGTCATTCAAAGCCTGAAAAACAAAGTAAACGACGCTTTCGGGCTAGTACTAGAAGAAGAAGTGCAGTACATCGGGTTTGAATGACTGATCGGCGTTAATCCGCGTTAATCGGCGGACTACGATGTCTTCTCTCACCGCCCCTTGAGTCGCTGTTAAAATAGAGCAAGTTACTGGAGGACTTCATGAAGAAATTGTTGCTGTTGTGTTTGCCTGTCGCGATCTCGGCCTTCGGCGCCGATGCCAACGACCTGAAGCGGCTTAATGCCGCCGCGGACATGTTTTCCGAGATTATGGGGACAGCGGATAAAGCCATTCCCCAAGAGCTCCTGGACAGGTCTCAATGCGCCATTATTGTGCCCGGCCTCAAGAAGGGCGCCTTCATCATTGGCGGAAAGTATGGACGTGGCTTCGCCAGTTGCCGCAAACCCGGTAACGTCGGCTGGTCGGCGCCCGCGGCGATGCGCGTCGAAGGCGGCAGCATTGGCTTCCAAATCGGCGGGTCTGAGACCGATGTCATCATGCTCGTGATGAATGAGAGCGGCATGAAGCGGCTGCTTTCCAGCAAGTTCACCCTCGGCGCGGATGCTTCGGTGGCGGCCGGTCCGGTGGGCCGCACCAGCACCGCCGAAACCGATGCGTTCATGACCGCTGAAATCTTGTCGTGGTCCCGCGCACGCGGCGTCTTCGCCGGCGTCTCGCTACAGGGAGCCACCATGCGCCCCGACGAGGACGTGAATGCCGCCCTCTACGGTGCGAAGTTGGAGAACAAGGACATTTTGACCGGTGATCGCGCTGTGCCCGCAAGCGCAGAGAGACTCATCTCCTTGCTCAACAAATACTCCGGCCGCAAGTAATACCCATCGCCCGGGGGACGGAGCCCGCTTCGTCCCCTTACTTCGTCCCCTCTGAGCAGTGCATCTCCAGCCCCAACGCCCACCGCCGCTGGAACCCTTTCCAATACAACGACCCGTTCTTTTCCACGCCGCCGCTGTAGCGTTCCCCCGTAACCTCCCCCGCTGAGACCGGCCACTTACTATCGTTCGACTTCTCCGGCTTCACCGTGAGGAAGGAGCGCCGGCTCTCATCGCCCTTCAGGTAGAGGTCCAGAAACGCCGTGATGAAGTGCTGATTGATAGCCGCGATGCGATCCTTGCGCCACACGGGCTCGTCGAAGAACTCGCGCGTGGTCATGCTGCCCAACGCCTCGGGCGGCGCGGGATTGCCGCCCACATTGTGCCGCGCGTTCTCATACACCAGCAGGCAGCGATCGGAGTTCGTGGCCCCCTCAAACGCCTTTCGGATCCCTTGACCGTAATCGGAAATATCATCCTGGTCGCCGGCAATGAAGAGCGATGGGATCCGAATGCCCGCCAAGCCCGCCGCATCCCAACTCTGATACGGCGGCTGCGCGCCCCATGGGGCAATCGCGACCACCGCTTTCAGGTTCTTCCGGTCCTTGCCCTCATAAGCAGCCTCGCCTGCCGTAAGTTCATTCAAGTACCCGCCCGGTATCAGCTTCGCGGGCAATCCTGTTTTGCTGTAGCCCGCGCCCGCCGTCGTCAACGCGCCATACCCACCCATCGAGTAGCCGACCACCGCGACCCATGACGGATCGGCCACCCCGGCCAGAAACGAATCACCCTTGGCCGCCATCGCGGAGAGAGTATCGATCGCGAACCACTGATCCTTGCTGCGATTCAACAGCGTACTCGGAAAAGGCTTCACCGCCCCCAGAACAGAATCGGTATGGTCGATGGCCGCCACCACATAGCCCTTGCTTGCCAGGTTCTCCGTCAGGTAACTCAGAAAAACTCGCGATCCCGGATATCCATGTGAGACGATGACCAACGGAAAGGGTCCTCCTTTAGCCGGCGTCGCGTCGCGCGCCGCCTTACCCGCGATGCGGAACGTCTTTGGCGCTGGTCCCGCCAGCACCATCTCGTAGTCGGTATGCTCCTCCTGCCCCGCAGCCAGCCCCGCCGGATACCATACCTCCAGCGTCAGCGGCCGGTCGTACAACGGAGCCTTGCCCGTTTCTTTACTGAATTTCAAAATGTCCGGCTGGCCCGGATTCGTCACTGACAACGTGCGCACACCCACCGCATAAGGCCCGCGCTTCGCTAGCTCCGGAGCGTCAGCGGAGGGCACGCTGAAGTAGACAGGAGGGGTTTCGGCGGCGCTCAGCGTGGCAAATAGGACGGCGAATAGAGCGATTAAGGCAATCCCGGAAGAAACGCGCATCTCAATATATTGCCACTCTCTGCCGATAAGCCAGAGTGGTGATACTGCGATTCCGGAGCCGCGTTTGGAGCATGTCCGCTGGCGCAGCGATTCTGATCCTCCTCGCTTCCCTCGTTCCCATAAGTCCGCGCCTCACCCTGCGCCCCGTCGACCGCTCCCGTACGTACACCATGGGCACAGACAACGCCTTCCCTTATCATTACTTCGGT
>JBDTMC010000319.1:0-9101 GCA_039934475.1 Bryobacteraceae bacterium
CCGCTCGACGAGAACATCCTGGGATTCGCGAACCGCTGGTACGGAGCCGCGATGCATGCGTCCGTAACAAAGCATCTCCGCGAACGATCTTGAGATTCGGATGGCGCACGCCCTCTGTGCTAGAGTAAAGGCACTCTCTTACGGAACCACCCTGTAGATCTCCCTGGTTCCTCACCACAGCCGTAAACATCCAATCACTACGATGAATATCCGCGTCGGTTTCGAACTAATCTACAGCTTCCCCCAGCCTACTCCCATGATCCTCACGCTCGACGTGCACTACTCCCGGGCGGCCGACATCCTCGCTATCGACAACCTGACGACGAACCCTTCCGTGCCGATCTCGGCGTACCGCGACGGATTCGGAAACTGGTGCAGCCGGTTGCTGGCGCCCGCCGGCCGGTTACGGATCAGCAACGGCGCCGTCGTCCGGGATTCGGGCTTGCCCGATCCGGTGGTTCTCAACGCCTACCAGCACACGATTGAGACTCTTCCCGAAGACACTCTCGTGTTTCTCATGGGCAGCCGTTACTGCGAAACCGACTTGTTGACGCCGCTCGCCTGGGAGCTCTTCGGCCACACTTACCCCGGTTGGGGCCGCGTCCAGGCCATCTGCGACTTCGTCCACAACCATATCCGCTTCGACTACCAGCAGGCGCGCGCCACGCGGACAGCATGGGAAGCCTGGCACGAGCGGACCGGCGTGTGCCGCGACTTCGCCCATCTCGCCGTCGCCTTTTGCCGCGCTCTGAATATCCCCGCCCGCTACTGCACCGGTTATCTGGGAGACATGGGAACGCCGCCGCCTTATGGGGTGGGTGACTTCGCAGCCTGGTTCGAGGTATATCTTGGCGGTGCATGGCACACCTTCGACGCCCGCAATAATACGCCCCGCATTGGGCGCGTTCTGCTGGCCCGCGGCCGCGACGCCTGCGATGTCGCTATCGCCACCACGTTCGGCCCCAATCTCCTCGAGAGTTTCACTGTCTGGACCGATGAAGCGAGCGCCAGCTAGATGGCGCTGCTTACCGTGCGCCACGTCACGGTGTATCGTTACGCGGAACCGGTAAGACTTGGCGAACATCGCATGATGTTCCGTCCTCGTGAAAGTTACGACTTGAGACTGGTCGAAACCAGCCTTGAGATTCTTCCCCGGCCGGCCAAACTGCGCTGGCTCCACGATGCGTTTGACAACTCCGTGGCGGTCACTACCTTCGATGGCCAGACGGCAGAGTTGAGCTTTGAGAGTCGTATCACCCTCGAACACTTCGAGACCACGCTGCCCGAATATCCAATCGAGGAGTACGCGCAGAACTATCCCTTCGCATATGCGGACGAAGACTTCCCCAATCTCTCGCGAGCCCTCGCCCGCCATTATGTGAGCGAGAAAGTAGACGACTGGGCTCTTCAATTCCTCGACCCTGCCCCGCGCACTCCGACCATGAAACTACTGCGGGCGATGACCGCCGGCATTCGTAGCCAGTTCACGTACAAACGGCGCGTGGAAAAAGGGGTACAGAGCCCCGATGAAACCATCACGAGCCGCCGTGGCAGTTGCCGCGACTTCGCGGTGCTGATGATGGAAGGCGCCCGTGCTCTCGGTGTGGCGGCGCGTTTCGTCAGTGGCTATATCTACACGCCGGGAGACGAAGCCGGCGGGGGCTCCACGCACGCCTGGATGCAGGCCTACTTGCCTGGCGCGGGATGGATCGATTTCGATCCGACGAACAGCATTGTCGGCAACCGTAACCTGATTCGAGTGGCCGTGGCCTGGTGCCCGGAGCATGTTCTACCCCTCTGGGGAACTTACTACGGCAATCCCGAGGCCTTTCTCGGCATGGACGTCACCGTCACGGTAACTACCGCGGGATAACCCCCAGCTTAACGTCGGCGATGGACACATTGTTCGACTCGAGAATCGTGCCCATGGCCTGCTGTAACAACCGCCGGGCGCTGGTGTAGGAGGAACGCGCAGCCACCTCCGTAGACTGGCCGGCAGTCAGATCGCGCTGCTGCTGAATCACCGCACTCGGAGTAGAAGCTCCCAGATCGTACTTCTTCTGCTCCGCCTCCAACGAAGCCTGAGCCAGCTTGGCGTTCTCTCTTGCCGCCGCAATTCGTGCGCGACCCTGTTGCAGCGCGACCACCGCATTCAGTACATCCACCTGTACCTGGTTGATCCCCTTTTGCGCGCTGATCTCACTTTGGCGTAGCTGCAATTGGTCGATCGCGTAGTCGGCCTGGGCCTGGTCATTGCGAATGTTGGCCTGGAAGAAAGCGCCGATGCGCTCCGTCGGGAAGTTGCGTCGCAGCGATTGGCCGAGGGCAGTTCCCATCCCACCGATGAAGTAACTGTCGGCCGCTCCATTCCTCTTGCCCGCCAGTCCGGCCTGGCTTTCGCCGCCGAAAACCTGCAAGTTGGGCAGGAGGCCATTCTGCGTACCAATCGCGGAAATCCTACTCGCTTCGAGGTTCGACCGCGTGGTGAGGATGTCGGTACGATTGGCAAGAGCCACTTTCACCATTTCTTCCAGTGGCGGAAGATCGTCCTTCTCGGGAACCACAATGGGGTCAGTGGGCACAATCCGCGACGAGGCGAGCAGAGGCTCGGCAGTTCCATTGCGGCTGATGAGACTCTTCATTCTTAGCTCGTCCTGATCGCGAGTAGTGAGTGCGTTGACCAACGCCAACTGCGCCGTGGCTTGTTGCGACTCCGAACGAATGGTCTCGGTAGGCGCCTGGCTGCCAATGCGGACCTGCTCCCTGACGTTCTCAAGCAGTGTCTGCGCCACTTCCACGGCCGAACGCTTTGCCTTTACATCTTCATCGTCGGCCACCAGCGCGTAGTAGGTATTGAGGGTCTGGTTGACCACAGAATTCACCGCGGCACGGAACGACACCTCGCTAAGGGCTACGTTCATCCTTGACACCGTAATGGTGCGCGCGTTGACGGCTCGGCCGAAACCGCGCAGCAGGTTGTGTTGAAAGGAGACTGACAGCGTGGCCGCATCCGATGGATTCAGCAGGTTTGAGGGCGAGTTTTCATCCAGATAGTTGCCCCTAAAGTTGGCCGTCACACTGCCGCCCGTCAGGAACCCCTGTTGGACGGATGCCGAATAGACGCGCGTATCGTCCACCAAAGACGTCGTCTGGCTCTGCGTCAAGTTCGGTTGTGGCCTTGTGACGTGGCTGAAGGTGGTTGCCTGCTGGATTGACGGATCCAGGTTCTGCGTTACCGGACCGATCTGGCTGACCGTTGCGTTAGAGCTTTGCCCGGTATTCCCGGTATTGCCGCCACCGCCTACACCGGCGGCCTGCTGGCTGCCGACGACACCCTGGCCCGCCGCAGCGCTGCCCACCTGCGCCGCGCTGCTGGGAACGCCGGGGAGGGCGCCGCCAGCCAAGGAACGTGTCAGTCTCCATTCCGCCAGGATGGGGTTGTAGCGCGCCACTTCCAAATCGATATTGTTCTCTAAAGCCAGCGCCATCGCGTCCTGCACAGTCAGATAAACCGCACCGGCTCGCACCAGTCCGGCCAATCGCGATGAGTTGCCCATGCGTATGGCAGGAACCTCAGGCGCCAAATACGGACGAATGATCCGATTCGACGGAGCCGGTATCGGGGCGATCGTTCCCACCTGTCCCCACAACGTGGCGCCGCACAGGGCGACTGCCCCAAGCTGGCGGAGCACTTCGCGGTTCATTGCCGAACTCCCGAAGGCAGCGTCGCCGGCAGGTTCGCTTCCTTGCCAACCTTGCCCTTCATCGCCTCTTCCACGCTCACACTATGGACTTCCAACGTCCGGCCCAGCGCCTGGTCCAGCGAAATGCGGGCATGCGTGTAGTTCGCCATCGCCTGTACTTCCGAGCTTTGCGCCGTCGCCAGGTCACGTTGATCCTGAATCACCTGGAACGCCGTGGTGGCGCCCAGGTTGTACTTCTTCTGGTCCGCCGCCAGCGTTTCATCCTGCAAGGAACGAGCCTTCACTGCCGCATCGTAGCGGGCCTTCGCCTGTTGCAAGCCGATCACGGCGTTCTGCACGTCGACGCGAATCTGGCTCATGTTCTTATTCAGGTTCAACTCGTTCTGGCGCAACTCCAGCATGCTGGTGACGTAGTCGGACTGGGCGGCCCGGTTCCGCAGTGGAATGTTCAATGAGAAGCCGGCGGCGTAGTTCGGATAGTTGCGGCGGAAGATCTGGGCCAGAAGGTTGCCGTAGCCTCCCGAAAGATATTCGAGACCCGGCTGAGTGAGTCCCAGTGTGGTGAGGTCGCCGTTCAGACCGTTGTTGGTGACTTGGGCGAACGCCTGCAACGTCGGCTTCAAGGAGTTCTTGATGCCGACCAGATTCATCTTGTTGCTCTCCAGGTTCAGGCGCGCCTGCTCCAGTTCGGGCCGGCGGCCTAGAGCGTCAGCCACCAGGTCGTCGACGGGACGGACTGGGTCCACCACCGGCGGTTCGAATTTGTCGAGGGGAACGATGTGCACACTGGCCAAGCCGGCCATCGAGACACCGTTGCGGCTAAGAGCGTTCTTCAGAACGGTTTCCTGCTGCATGTAGTTGGTCTCGGCGATCACCAGATCCTGCTGGCTGGCATACTTCTGGCTCTCGGCGCGCGTGACTTCGATTTCAGCCAGCGACCCGATTTCCACCTTCCGCTTGTTGTCATCCAACAGCTGGTCCGCGGTGGTTAGCGCTTGGCGCCGCGAGCGCACATCGGTGTCGAAAGCCACTAGATCCCAGTACAAATTCAATACCGAAGAGACGGTGGTGATCACCTGTTGCTTGAATTGCAGGTCGGTCACCTTGAGGTTGTTCTTCTGAACGCGGATGTTGCGTCCGTTGACCGCGGATCCAAATCCTTGCAGCAGGTTTTGCGTTAACTGCAAGTCAAGCGCGCCGGTGGTGTACGGGTTCAGTGCGAAGAACTGGCTGTTCAGTTTGATGTGCGTCGCGGAGTAAGTGAGCTGTGCGTTCAGGCCAAAATCCCAATTCTGCGAATACTGAGCCTGATACGTGCGCGTGTCCGAAACCAGCGCTGTGGTGCCGGTGAGGAAGGTATTGCTCTGCGGCGTACTGGAGTGCTGGAAGTTGGCGAATGCCAGAAAGGTGGGATCGAGCGTTGGGATCTGTGGACCCAACTGCGTTACGATACCGCCGCCTGATCCGACGCCGCCGCCGGATCCGCCAAGGTCCGATCCCGAAAGGTTCACGCCCGTCAAGCTAACGCTCTGCGCGCCTGCTGCCAGGGGTGCCCCCACGCTACGTAAAGCGCCGCCGCCCCGCGCCCGGCGCAACACTTCCTGCGCCAGCAGTGGGCCATATCTTTGCACTTCAATATCTACGTTGTTTTCAATGGCCAGCGCGACCACATCTTCGGCGCTTAGATAGAGGTTGCCGGCGCGGGTCAGAACATCGAGGCGCGGTGAGTTGGCGAGGCGGACAGGTGGCACATAACGCGCCTGATAGGGGCGCGTTAGCCAACCTGCTCCGCCCTTGGCGGGCTCAATCCTGATATCACTTTGAGCCGGCAGTAAACAGGCGCACAGCAACAGTAGGGACAGTGATCGGGACGGGACGGGGAATGTTCTCATGACTGATCCGTACAAACCTTAAGTATCACTCAGCATGACACGCAAGTTGGAAATACGAATCCGGGAGAAGAAAGTTCCCTGTATGGTGGCTGCCCCGCAGACAGGCTACTTCTTTTGAACCATCTCTACTTCCAGGGCGATATTCACATCGTCACCCACCACCACTCCGCCACCATCCAGATTGGAGTTCCAGTTGACGCCGAAGTCCTTGCGGTTCACCTTGGTCACCGCGGCGGCGCCAATGCGCATGTTACCCCACGGGTCCTTCACCGCGGGCGTCGGGCCGTCCACCTTCAGCACAACGGGCTTGGTGACGCCGCGAATCGTGAGGTTGCCGGCGATTTCCAGGCCCTCGCCCTTCTGGGTGAACTTGGTGGATTCGAACTTGATCTGGGGAAACTTCGCCGCATCGAAGAAGTCCGGGCTCTTCAAGTGAGCATCGCGCTTGGGGTCGCGGGTGTCTACCGTGGTCACGTCAATAATCGCTTCCAGCTTCGAAACCGCCAGGTTCTTGGGGTCCCATATCGCGGAGCCGCCGGTGACCTGGAAATTGCCCTTCACATTCGACACCATAAGGTGCCGCACGCTGAAGTTGGCGCTGGAATGCGTTGTGTCGAGCGTGTAGGAAGCCGGTTCGGCCAATGCCCCAACGGCGGCGCCTATCAGAAGTGCAACTACTTTGATTTTCATGGTATTAGCCCTTGTAGTAGAAGCGCTCGAAGGCCACTTTGCCGTCTTTCCACCGGCGCACCGCAACCTGCTCTAGCTTTAGCCGCTGTCCGCCCTTGAAGGTCACGTCGTACAGCCATTCGCTGAAGCTCGTGTCGCCGTTGATGGCGCTCGACAAGAGTTTGCCGTCGTGGAACTGCTCTATAGAAGAGAAGAACTTGATTTCGCGGTCGCGGTTCACGGCCTTGCCCACAAACGGGTCTGCGCCGTTTTCCTGCATTACCACGTCCTCGGCGTACAGTTCTTCAAACGCTTCCAAAGCGCGGCCTGTGAGAACCGCTTCGTTTAATTTCTGATCGAGTTCTGCAATTGTGCTCATTGTGTCTGCCTTTCCCATGAGTTGATTGTCGTCTAGCCAATCATCTTCAATAGGATAGATGACAGGTCAACTATTATGGTTGCAGCTTTTGCAGGAATCTTTTCAGCGAAGGTTGGCCCGCAGGCGGTCGAGCGTTTGGATCACGGATTCGAGGTCGCGTTCTTCGATGCCGTTTTCAAATCGGGCATTTTCGGCCGCCAGGTCTCCTTCGAGCGAGTCCAACGCCGTCAGTCCGTCGTTCATGATCACGCAATAGACCAGCCGGCGATCCTTGGTGCAGCGCAGGCGCCGGATGAAACCCTTCTTCTCCAGCTTGTCCAGAAGCCGGGTGATGGCAGGGGAACGCTCAATCATGCGGTCGGCGACTTCGAGCGTAGGCAGGCCGTTTTCGCCGGCGCCGCGCAGGATCCGCAGGATGTTGTACTGCTCCAGACTGAGCCCGGCAGGTTTCATCAGCTGGCCAAGCCGCCAGCGAATTTCGTCCGCTGTCTTCAGAATGCCGAGCACCGCCTCCTGTCCTCGCGAATCGAAAGGGCGAGTCTGGCGGATCTCGTCACGCAGCGAACCTTCTTGCTGGGGGCTCACGCCCCGAGAGTATCAAATCCGCCGGTAGCCGAGTTCCGCTCCGCCGCTGACGGGCAGGATACAGCCCGTGATGAACCGCGCATTCGGCGACAGCAGGAACACCGCGGCGTCGGCGATAACGTCGCCCTGCGGGCAGTTGCCGAGAGGATGAATCTCGTCGAGGTAGTGCTCAATGCCGGCAGGATCAGGTTGGGCCGCTGCCCAATCCCGCAGCATGGGAGTCCACACACCGGCCGGACAAATCGCGTTGACGCGAATGCCGTCGGCGGCATAGTCAAGCGCCATGGCCTTGGTCAGGGCGATCATCCCACCCTTGGTTGCGACGTAGGCAGCGTGTCCAGCCTGCCCTATTTCACCCACCATGCTCGCCGTATTCAGGATGCAGCCTTTGGAAGCGCGCAGTGCAGCGAGGGCATGCACGGTGGTCCAATAGACACTTTTCAGATTCACGCTGAAAAGCGAGTCCCACTCGGCTTCGCTCGTCGCGTCCAACGGTTTCGATGGTCCGCTGATGCCAGCATTGTTGTGAACGGCGTCGATGCGTCCGAAACGGTCGAGCGTTGCCTGGACGGCCCGCCGCACCGATTCGCCATCGCGCACGTCGCAGCCGAGAGCCAGTGCCTGTGAGCCTAGCTCCATCGCCGTCCCCTTGGCCTTGGCTTCGTCGATGTCGGCGATGGCCACCGAGGCACCGTGCCGTATATAGGCAAGGGCACACTCGCGGCCAATGCCATCGGCCCCGCCAGTGAGGAAGATGATTCGGTTTTGCAGCATGCTATTGCACGCGGCGTTGATCTCCGAGGATAGCAAGGGCACGAGCGATGTCGGGGTCGGATGACTTCAAATCCCGCGCGAGGTTCAGCTCTCGAATGCCATTCTCCACCTCGCCGGATCGCGCGTAGATGAGGCCGAGGTTCTTGTGCAGGTCTGCTTTGGAGCGGCAGTCTCCGCACACCTCCAGCGCTTCCATGGACTGAGAGACCGCGCGTGGCCAGTCCCGCGCATCGGCGGCGGAGAGGGCGAAGTTGCCGAGCGTCTCCGCGCGATCCGTCATCTGGCGCGTGCGTTGAATCTGAGTGAAACGGCGACGGTACTCGGCAGCCAGTTCCGCGTCAATCGTAACAAGCGCGCGCGAAAGGTTATAAAGGGTCTCGGCATTCTGAGGATCCACCTCCATAGCCCTCCGCCAGGCGTCCAGCGCGCCTTTCTTGTCGTCAAGCTTGGCCAGGTTCTGACCAAGGGCGTAGAGGGCCTCTGAGTTGCGAGGCTCCAGAGTGAGAAGACGTTGCAGATGGGCGGCCGATTCTTTCGATAGATCCAATTGCTTTTCCGCCATCGCGAGCAGATAGAGCGCCGGCGCGAACTTAGTATCGAGACGGCAGGCTTCGGCCAGTTCAACACGCGCGCCTTCGTAGTCGCGAAGGTCGAAACTAGCACGCCCCTTGTTGTAGTGTGTGACGGGCGACTGGGGCGCCAAACGGACAGCCACGGTAAAGGCCTCGAGCGCGGCCGCCACATTGGGTTGGTCAGCAAGGGCGATGCCGAGGTTCAAATGGGCCTCCGCGGATTGCGGCTGCAACTGAACCACTTTGCGGAACATCGCCTCGGCTTCCTTCCACCGATTCATCCGGCCCGTCACCATGGCGTAAACCGTTAGCGCGCGCGGTTCTTCGGGCGTTGCCTTGACGACGCTTTCCAACTCCTTGGCGGCATCGGCGAGTGGCGGCCATTTGCGGGTATCGCCGCTGACCACGACCGAACGGCCCTTGTAGTCGAAACGGTAGCCATAGGCCGGCGTGGCCGGATCGTGCTTGACGACGATGGCGGTCACCGTCAGCCCACCCTCGCTCCAGACCACCACGGCGCCGGACT
>JBDTMC010000320.1:0-9002 GCA_039934475.1 Bryobacteraceae bacterium
GCCAGGTCGTGGTAGAGGCCGATGGTCAACTTTCGATCCCGTGCATGCTGTTGGTCTGCGGCGAATTGCCGGTCGAGCAGCCACTGCAGCCATTTGTAAAACAGAATCAAGCGCCAGTGTTTTTTCTCGAATGCTTCCGAGGCCGCCGATTCAGGATTGCGATATTCTTCGGGCCAATCCGTCCAAAGCCAGAGATCGCGATTCGCCTTGTGCAGCGTTTCGTCGAGCGCGCAGTAGGTTGCATAACGATGCAGAGCGACACCCTCTTGCTGCGCCCAGACCCGGAAGGCATCCGCGTCGCCATTTCGCCAGTGGCGAAGAAATGTACGAAACAGCAGTTTCAGGAAACGCAGTTTTAGCCGCGCTACCTTCTCGTACTCCACAAACTCGGACGCACGCAATTGCACCAACTGGGTTTGAAATTTCTCGCTGCCGTGAATTCTCTGCGCCAGCATCGAACCCGCAAATTCCTCGGTCTGCTCGGGATCGATGTAGATGAAGTTGCGGTACAGCGTGCAGTTGGGGAGGTACGGGCTTGTGTTGTAGGGAGTGCGGTTATGAATCGCGTGGAGCGGGTTCAGCCCCAGGAACGACCCTTGCACGTCAGACGCCAACCAGTCGAGGAGAGGGATAAGGTCGGTGGCGTCGCCGCACCCCCAGTTCCTCGCCGATCGCACACCGTAAAGGCTTACCGTAATACCCGCGGCTCGGCGGTAGTTGCCGGCGTACTCGGGCGGGCACCAGGCGTGATCGGGTCCGACGATGAGGCGGCACTTCGTTGGGGGAAACGAATAACCCGCCACCCCTTCGACGGTCAAGTCGTGGTAACCGAGAGGCAGAGGTGTGGGGAGGGGAATGCTGCGTGCCTCAAATCGAGCACCCCGCAGTTCAGCCGTTCGCGAGACAGGAGATTTATCCGGATCGACGTCGAACGAGGCAGTTTCCCCGCTCTCCCAGAAGATTGAAATTCGGAGCCGGCTTCCGCCGACTTGAACAGGGAGTGTTAGCTCGATGTTGTGATCGTGTTCGCCGAGGACGATGACCGGACCGACGGGACGGCTCCACTGCCACCACAACATCTCTTCGATAGCGGCATCCAACTGCTCTTGTGTATCCGCTGCGACGCCTCGGGAACGGAGGATGGCCTGTGTTACGGATGGGGGGGTGACATGATGGCGCCCGAAAATGTCCCAGTACTCGGGTTCGATACCCCAGACCGCGCCGGCGCGGGAAAGAGCGTCCTCGATCGAGTCCGAAGGGACAAATAGGGTATGGATGGTCATGCAGGGCCTGTTTTTGATTCTAGCGGCTTCGTGGGATAATCATGGATAATCGCATGGAAACCAACATCCGACTGGGTGAAGCGCCAAACGACTTGTATTCGCGCATAGACGTCGAGAACCTTCCGGATTTCGCCGATAGCTTTATCCTGACCACAGTGGATAAGGTGATCAACTGGGGCCGCAAGAACTCGATTTGGCCGATGACTTTTGGCTTGGCGTGTTGCGCCATCGAGATGATGGCGATGAGCGCGTCGCGGTTTGATGTCGCCAGGTTCGGCGCCGAGGTGTTCCGCGGCTCTCCCCGCCAGAGTGACCTAATGATTATCGCCGGCCGCGTTTCCAACAAGATGGCGCCGGTGATCCGGCAACTGTATCAACAGATGCCGGAGCCGAAGTGGGTAATCTCCATGGGCGCCTGCGCCACCTCCACGGGTGTTTTTAGCAACTATGCCGTGATTCCGGTCAATCAGGTGATTCCGGTAGACGTCTATGTCCCAGGATGCCCACCGAGACCGGAACAACTCATCTATGCACTGATGCTTCTGCAGAAGAAGATTGAGGCTGAGAAGGGCACACTCCTTAAAGTTCTCAACTTGGATTAGTAGGAAGCCTCGCACTCGTTTTCCTCAGATTCCGATTTCGAGAGTCGATAAGTCCATTGGGGAAGTCCCCGAGGAGAATCGGTATGGAAATCGGATCGTTCGATTCGAACATTCCGCCCGTCACCGTGTCGAACACGGCGCTGTCCCCAGAGGCGCGGACGGAGCAAGTGCAACTAATCAAGGCCGTCAAAGCGGTGAATTCCGCCGAATTGTTCGGGCAAAACACAGAGTTGACGTTCGTCATGGATCGCCAGTCGAAGCGGCCCGTTTTGCGTCTGGTGGACGTGCGGACCAAAGAGGTCATTCGTCAGGTTCCCACGGAATACGCCTTACGTCTGGCCCAGGCGGCGCAGGACAAGAGTTTGGCGTAATGCTATCAAACAAAAGCAAATTGCGCCGATAAGAAATTTGGGAGAGAACTTTGAGCACCGCATACGATACGTATCTGGAGAGCACGATCCTCTTGGCTGATCCTTTGGAACTGGTTGCGATTCTTTATCACGCAGCCCTGGACCGGGTCGGGTCCGCGAAAGCCGCCCTGAGAGAAGGGGATATTCTGCGAAGGTCGCGGGAAATCACTCGGGCAAGTGAAGTATTGAACGAGTTGGCGTTATCGCTGGACCATCAGCAAGGCGGTGATTACAGTCGCACGCTAGCGGAACTTTATGACTATATGCAGCGGCGGTTGATTGAAGCGAACTGCCGGCAGGTCATCGAGCCACTGGATGAAGTGACCAGTCTCCTGTCGACTCTGCGGGAGGGTTGGGAATCCTGCCGCACGTCGTTACGGCCACGCCCGGACCCCCCCCAACATCAGGGCCACTATCCGGTCGAAGCGACGGCGGAATACTCACCGCTGAGCTTTACGGCCTGAAGCGCTCGCTGAGAGGCCTTCGGTTACCATCTTCGCCAATCCGAGGCCACCACCGGAGGCCATCAGTTGAGCGAATTGCTGCTCTGCAAACTCAAGGACGGATGTACCGGACGAGTCCTGACCCGTTCCCAGCCAACCTTCACTGCCATCCGCCTCGCGGGCGGATTTCAGCATTTGGCCGATCAATAGTGCTTCGAACTCCCGCGCCGCATCACCGACGCTCTTCAGACGTTCGGAGCCTGCGCCCGATGGTTGTTGTCCCCACGACAGGGAGACTTCTCCAATCGGTAGATCTGACATTTAGATCACCTCTAATTCCGCTTCCAGCGCACCCGAAGCATGTAGGGATTGCAAAATCGCCACGACGTCACGCGGCGTCGAGCCGATTAACGTAAGTGCCCGCACAAGTTCTTCCACCGTCGCGCCTTCTTTGAGGATGACGCTATGGGCCTTGTCCTCTTTCACTGCGACATCCACTTTCGGGACCACTGCGGTTTCGCCTTGGCCGAGTGGTGCCGGCTGCGACACCGCGAATGTCGTCTGAATCTCAACAGCAAGATTTCCATGCAGGATAGCCACCGGCTTGATCCGGATGTCCTTACCCATAGTGATCGTCCCTGTGCGCTCATTCACCAGCACTCTCGGCACAAAGTCCGACTCAATTCCCAGACTCTCGAGCTCGGCGACGAACTCAGCGGTCTTGCCGATGAACTCCGTGGGCGTTTCGACCACGACGAGTCCGCCATGCTCGGCATGGGCGGGACCCGAGGTGAAACGGGCGTTGACGGCTTTGGCAATTCGCACAGCGGTCGTGAAATCGGAATGCTTGAGCTGCAATCTCACCTGTTTCGATGGCGCCACGGTGGGTGCCGCCCGCTCTACGATCCCTCCACTCGGAATACGACCTACGGTCGGGTGATTCACCACGGTTCCATTTCCGGCGCCGCGTCCTGCGGCAAACCCTCCGGTGACCACCGAGCCCTGTGCAACCACATATACCTGGCCGTCGGCGCCGCGCAGGGGTGCTAGTAATAACATGCCGCCTTGCAAGTTTGCCGCATCTCCGATGGCGGAGGCCGTAATATCAATCCGGCTGCCGGGCTGTGCGAAGGCGGGCAAGGTCGCTGTGACCATCACGGCGGCCATGTTACGGACCAGTATGGCGCTGGGGGTGACGGAAACTCCCATCCGTTCGAGCATGTTGGTGAGGCTTTGCGCAGAGAATACAGTTTGTCGCTTATCGCCGGTTCCGGCGAGGCCGACCACGACGCCATAACCAATTAATTGGTTTTCACGCACACCTTCCAACGTCGCCAGTTCTTTCAGGCGCGTCGCCGGACCGGGCGCGCTCCGTAATGATGCGGCCGTGAGCACGGCAGCCAGAAAAACTCGATTCATAAGACTCAAAAAGGAAGTATCCCCAGCAAGAGCCGGAATAAGAAGTTGGGCCGGCGGATGGCATCGCCAACGACGCCCTTTCCGTTGATGTGAATCTCCAGAGCTGCGAGACGGTCTGAGCGAATCTGGTTCGCCGGTGTGAGATCGTTCCATCGCAGCACGCCGCGGATTTGGACTGTCTGGCGCTCTGCGTTGATCGAGATGTCTTTCGTCCCTTCGACAACCATGTATCCGTTAGGCAGTACGTGCGTGACGCGCGCCGATACAGTTGTTGTGAGGGTAGTCTCGCGGCTGGTTGTGCCTTGTCCATCCAGCTTCGATTGACCATCTAAACCGGCCAGATTGGCGAGCGGACCGGCCACCTTGGTCTTCCCGGCGAGAGCGGTGATAGAGGCGCTGGCCGATGATTTGCGGCTGGTGGCGGTCGCCCCTTTTGAAACGGCGGAGGCGCTGTCCGACACCACGATGGTAACTAGATCACCCACTTGGGAAGCCCGCAAATCCCTTGCCAAATCGGAAAAGCGGCCCTGTGACGAGTACAACGATCCCGGGGAACCGGTGGATGTCTGCGATTCCGCCGCGGCCGCGGTGTCGCGGATGTATTGCTCCACCGGTGTCGGCGGCACTGGTTTACGGACCTTCGAGGTAACGGCACTGGCCGTTCCAGCGGCCAACAGCGCAATCGCGAGGCTAATTCTTCTTCGCACTGGTTCCTCCCACAACTACGTGTCCACGTCCCTCGACCTTCGCCTGAAACATGCGGCCCGAAACCGGATTACGTACGGGAATTACGTCGCCGGTACGGCCCTGCTTTTGCGCCTTTCCCGCAAGTTTCAACCGCGCTTGTCCGCTGAACACCGTGACGTCCACGTCCTCGCCCCGATGTACGACGGGCGCCGCGGACAAAAGACTGACCGGAATTGACTTACCAGATGGAACCCGGCTCCGAACCACCTTCCCAACGACGTCTTCCAGCCGTGCTGCGGCGGACGGCGCAAAAGGATCGACTTCGATGGTATCCAGGCGCACATCGTCGGTAGTTACGGTCTGACCCGCCGCTAGATCTCTCACGGCAATCGGGACCTCACGGCTGCAACTGATGGCAACTCGAGCCCATATCGCAACGCTGCGGTGATTTCCAAAGACGACTTTGCCCTGCCAGAGCCTCGTACCATCGGAGGCCGGGGTTCTCTGCAGGCCCGTTCGGTGAAAGATTACTTCTCCTGAGGGAACGGCATAGTGCGCAAAATCGACGACTTTGAATTGTACCGATTCATCGCCGATGGCTTGGCCTATGCTCGTTTGCACCGCCGCCGCATCGAGGTTCGTGGATTGCCTTTCGAAGCAGAGCGGGCCGCTCGACGACAGAGTGACGCCAAACCGCGCCGCGAACCGGCTTACATCCGTGGCTGAGAACGTACGCTTCGCACCAAATGTGGGAGCGAAGCCGGCAGGCGCCTCCGGAGGAGCGACGGAGAACGCCGGTAACACTCGCGCAAAATCAGACATTCGGATGATGTCGCCGTCAAATCCGATGCACCCGGTGATAGCCGCTGCCAGTAGTAACATCATCGCGTTAGGTTATTTACTTGCTGATACATTTCGTCGGCGGCTTTCACGATCTTCGTGTTCGCCTCGTAAGCGCGTTGGCTCACGATGAGGTTGATAAACTCCTCGACAACGCTGACATTGGACTGTTCCACATAGCCCTGCATCAAGGCGCCGATCCCTTCCTGCCCGCCCGGGTTACCCACGGTCGGATCTCCGGATGCGTCGGTTGGCGAATATAGATTGTGGCCGACGCTGTTTAGACCCGCGGGATTTACGAAGTTAGCCAGTTGGATTTGCCCGGCGACCTGCGACGCCGACTGGCCAGGCAGCGCGTAGCTCACCGTTCCGTCGGCAGCGATTGTCAGGCTCTGGGCTTCGGGAGGGATTGTGATCTGCGGCTCGAGCGCATCGCCATCGGCGGTCACGACGTTCCCGTCGCGGTCGACGTGGAACTGGCCGCATCGGGTATAGGATAACTCTCCGCTCGGGCGGCGAATCTGGAAAAAGCCGCGGCCCTGAATTACCATGTCAAGAGGGTTGTCGGTCTGCACGAAGTTGCCTTGGGTAAATATAATCTCGTTGGCGATTGGCCGCGTTCCCAAACCCAGTTGCAGACCACTGGGGACCGTCGTTTGCGACCCGGCTGCGGCGCCTGGCTGCACCATGCTCTGGTACAGAAGGTCCTGAAACTGCGTGCGGCGCATCTTAAACCCGACCGTATTGGCGTTGGCCAGATTATGCGCAATGTTGTCCACGCACAGCTGTTGGGCCGATAGTCCACTCGCGGCGCTGTAAAGTGCTCGAATCATGACACTCCCTTTCCTGCTCTTGCTTCCTATGCCGGGTTCATACCTTGGCCACGTCTTCGATGGCCCGGCGGTTCATTTCACCGCCCATGGTCAAGGCCTTCTGTAGCATCTCGAATTCACGCAACACACTCACGATGCGCACGGCGCCCTGTGCCGTGATCGCGTTAGCCGATTCCAGTTGACCCTGCAGCACTTGTGCACCCGAACTCAGGGCCGGCATAGCCTGCGGTGAGAGCCATTGGAAATAGGTACCGTTGCGCTTGGTCAAGCTTTCCGGGGTAGTAAAACGGACTACTTTCAAGCGATCGATTTCTGCCCCGCTCTGACGGACCACACCGTCGGCGCCAACGTTGAACGGCAGTGCCAGATCCAATTTGAGAGGACGCCCACTCGCCGTAGCCACGGCATATCCATCGGCGGTTTCCAGTATTCCCTTAGGCGAAACCGTAAACTTCCCATTGCGTGTGTAGAGCGGACCGCTGGGACCGTCGACGGCAAAGAATCCATCGCCACTGAGTGCAAGGTCACTCTGATTGCCCGTGGACTGCAGGAGACCTTGTGAGAAGTCGGTCCAGCGGTGATCGACGACAGGAAGTCGTGCCATATCGTCGCCGACGGCCGTCTCGGGAGACAAATAGGTACTATAAGCCTCACGGTCGGATTTATAGCCTGTCGCCCCGGCGTTGGCCAAATTGTTGGCCAGCAGATCCAATGTGCTCATTCTCGCGGCCATTCCGCTTGCTGCGGCGGTTAAGAGTCTGTCCATGGCTCATTCCTCAGTAGCGATGCGATGCAATTCCAATGCCCCGATAGAAAGCTTTCTCAAATTACAGAAAGCAGAGCCGAAAAGAGAGAAAGGAGAGAGGTCGTGAGATCCTCCGGGGCGACAGATTCTTGTCGATTCTGGCCAAGTGACATGGAATTGCCACCGTCAAACCCTTCTAACCTCTTGATCTGATGGCCGGCCGACAGTGGGCCTGAATTTGCCATCTCCGGAAGCGTGACAGTTACTGCTTGTCCTCTTCTCCCCTCTCACGCCACCGTTGACGCGGCACCGGCCGCGCCGTCGGTTGGCGGGAGCAACTCCGCCTCGTCCTTCGCGCTCTTGCTCGGCGATCTGATCGGTGTTCTGAACGAAGCGGGGATTGTGCCCGGGGTGCCTCAAGCGCCAAACCGGCCAGCCGGCACCGGGGATGCAACGGTTCTCGGCAGTGATAGTCCCAAGGGCATCACCGCCTCCACGCCAACGGCTGGATCTCCACAGAGCGGTTCGCCGCAAGCGGCACTAACTGCCGGGTCACAGACTGCTGATACCGTTTCGCCCCTTCCCGTGTTAGAGCAGGCCCCCCCCGAAGGCACAGGTCGAGAGAAAGCGACCAAGAAAGGTGGTTCCGATGAAGTAAAGGATGAGCAGAAGCGCCTGCCTGGGGAATCGCAACAGGTTTTAGTTACCCCCGCCGTCACAGTCGCGCAGGCACCTCCAGCACCCCTGATACTGCTCTTCACTCCTGTCCTGAGAGCGGCGAACGGTGAGGGAGCCGATAGGAGAACCGACCCACTAGTGGAGTGTGATTCTGAGACAGATTCTGTCCCGGCAGCACCCGCCTCTGCAATGACCGTTGCGCGGGTACTGTCCGATGCTGACGCTCAGGTCGCCGTTGGCCTACGTGCATCTCCCAAACTCCGGGGCGACGTCCCAAAGACGCATGAGAACCCGGTCCCTTCTCCCGTTCCAAGGGTGAGGGAAGGTGAGTCCGAGGACTCGCTAGACCTGGCATTTGCCGCACAGTTGCAGCCTAAGACGGAGAAACGGGGGGAGCCGCAGCTCTGGTCGCCGGCACCGTCAGCCCAAAGGGACATTGCTTCCGCGATCAGTGCGAGCCAGCAGCCGGATGTCGCCATGGAAGGGGATTCGAGGCGGGAGCCTGATTCGCGGGATCGAGAGCGAAAGCCGGGGACCGAACGATCGGAGAGCCCCGCCAAGCCCGTAGGTACGCCCTCGGCAACCGTGGGGGACGATGCGCGGATCGCCGTGCACGCGAGTCCGGTTGCCCCGCCGGCACACGTCGGGGTTACACTCGCCACCTCTCCGGTTCCCTCGCCCCAGTCCGCCCCTACCGCGGGCAGCGAGCGGCCGGCGGCAAGCCCGTCCTTGTCTCAGGAGACCGCCGAACCGACGCCTCCACCCGCTACGCCTCCACAGTCCGCCATATCGATACGGCTCGGTGAGGCCGGACAGGATCGTGTCGATGTGCGTCTGCAGGAGCGCCAGGGCACAGTTCAAGTCGTCGTTCGATCTTCCAATCCTGACCTGACGACTTCTCTGCGTGGCGACCTCAACGATCTGGTGTCGAGACTCGAAGGCCGCGGCTATCAAACCGAAACCTGGACCCCAACGGGTAATGTGGTCCGGCCCACTGAACCCAATGGCCACGATCCACGTCAGGACGGCAACGAGCGAACCACCCGCGGCCATGCCCGCGCT
>JBDTMC010000321.1:0-8996 GCA_039934475.1 Bryobacteraceae bacterium
GAAAATCATGCCAGCCCCATTTTTCGAGCCTGACCACTTGCGCCACGGACTGCTAAGTGCAACAGATGGTGCGTGGGCGGAGCAGTGGTCGTCATTCCTTTTGAAAAATGCCTAGCCAAAGGCCTTTTCCAGAGGCCAGTGGATGGCGGGTTTCGTGGAGAAGGCGGCAGGCGTGGGAGTTTAGAGTCTGGATGAACCAGTCGGGGTCGAGGAGGGTGAAGGCGGATTTCAGGTTGCCGATGGAGGCGTAAGGAGTTGTGCTGACTCCGGGTTCGGTTTCGCTGGGGAGTTGGAGGACGACGCTGAAATGTCCCTCGGGTTCGACTAGGGCGAGGGCGTTGGCGAGGCAAGAGGTGGCGCCGGCGTGCTCAAAGAGGAGTGCTGCGTGGACCAGGGCACAGGGTTGAAGATCTACGCTTGCGGCGGCGAGGTCGAGGCAGTGAAGTTCGAGACCGGGGAGGGTGGCGTACCGGGCGCGGACAGCTTCGAGATAGTCGGGGTGGATGTCGATGCCGAGTGTGCGGTGGGTGATTTGAGGGTCGATGCGGTCGAGGCCGTTGCCTCCGGCGATGCCGAGGAGAGCGACGGAGGCGGGGCGGCAGAAGGACAGGGCTTGGGCGAAGAGGTCGGCTAGTGGCTTAAGTTGGGCTACGGCAGGCTGGCTCATGTGGCCTTCGTAGTCGTCCAGGGATACGGAAATCCAAGGGTTTGGCATTTTAGTGGACGGAGGCGGCGACTATCACGGCGGTTCCTAGGGCGACTAAGCCGGCCAGGATGGCGGCGGCTACGTTTTTCTCGTCGACTACTTGCTTGCGGACGTTGAAGCCTAGAGATCGCTCCAGGGCCCAGAGGGCAGTGGCGAAGACTACCAGGCCGAGGGCGGCGTGGAGGGCGCCATCGATGAGGTAGGAAAAGTTCGTTTCGGTCATGGAGTCTCCTCAAGCCGCAGTGGGCGGCTGGCAATGGGTAGAATGAATCCTATATGTCGTCAGTGCCTTCCGAATTCTATCGAATTCAAAAACTGCCCCCGTATGTCTTCGCTGTTGTGAACGAAATGAAGGCCCGCCTTCGCGCTGAGCAGAAAGACGTCGTTGATCTGGGAATGGGAAATCCGGACGGAGCCACGCCGCGGGCTATCGTCAGCAAACTCGTGGAAGCAGCACGGAATCAGCGCAATCACCGCTACTCGCAGTCGCGTGGGATTCCGAAATTGCGCGAGGAGATTGTGAAGCGGTACAAGCGGAATTATGACGTCGACCTGGATCCGGAAGCGGAGGCGATTGTCACCATCGGGGCAAAGGATGCGCTGGCGCACTTGCTGTTTGCCATCATTGGTCCGGGCGATGCGGTGGTTTCTCCTAACCCCGCCTATCCCATCCATCAATACGGCGTTGTGATGGCGGAGGGTCATGCCTGCATGCTGCCGATGCCTAATCCGGAGACTTTCCTGGATGGGCTGGAGCAGTTGTACCGGACATCGACGCGGAAGCCGAAGCTGATCCTGATTTCTTTTCCGCACAACCCGACGACGCAGTGTGTGGATCTGAATTACATGAAGGAGATTGTGCGGCTGGCGGCGCATCACGGGTCGATGATCGTGCACGATTTCGCTTATGCCGATTTGGGATTCGATGGGTACAGGCCGCCGAGCATTTTACAGGTGGAAGGCGCCAAGGATCTGGCGGTTGAGATCTTCTCGATGTCGAAGAGCTACAACATGGCAGGGTGGCGCGTGGGCTTCTGTTTGGGCAACCGGAAGATGATCGGCGCGCTGGCGCGGATTAAGAGCTATCTCGATTACGGGATCTTTCAGCCGATTCAGATTGCGGCCATTATCGGACTGCGCGAGTGCGAGGAAGACACAACTAAGATCTGCGCTCTCTATCAGCGGCGGCGGGATGTAATGATTGCGGGTTTGCATCGCGCGGGTTGGCCGGTGGAGCCGCCGAAGGGATCGATGTTCATCTGGGCTCCGATACCGGAACCGTTCCGGCACTTGGGTTCGCTGGAGTTTTCCAAATTGTTGTTGCAGGAGGCGCTGGTGGCGGTTTCTCCCGGAATCGGCTTTGGGCCGATGGGGGAAGGGTTTGTGCGCTTCGCTTTGATTGAGAACAACCAACGCACTGGCCAAGCTATGCGAAACATCAAGCAGTTCCTGAAATCGAAGATATAATCGCGTCATGGCGGCCCTGTGTGAAGCAGCCGTACCACGTCTGATCGACCTACGCCAGGTTCGCGCGGAGCTATTGGAACCCGTGCTGCTGGAAGAGACGCAACACTGGCGACGCAGCCTGCAATGGGACTTTCAGGCATCGGCCGAGCTAGTGCGGCGGTTTGTTCAGATGCATGCCCTGAACGGGTATGCGCTGGCAGTGGATGGCCGCCCAATCGGCTACTGCTACTTCGTTTGTGAGGAACGGAAGGGTCTGGTGGGCGACCTTTTCGTGGTGGAACAGCACAGGACGGCTGAGAACGAAAACTGCCTACTGGGGGCGGTGCTCAGTAACCTGATGAACAACGGCTACACGCGGCGCGTGGAGTGCCAGTTGTTGATGCTGGAACATGCCACGCCGGAGGAACTTCCGGCGAATAACTATCTGCGCACATTTCCGCGCAACTTCATGATGGCGGGACTAGGCGGGATTTACGGGATGCCGGAGTTGCGCCATCATCCGGACCTGATGTTTGAAGGCTGGTCGGAATCGCGTCAGGAAGAAGCGGCGGAAGTGATTGCCGCGGCGTACGAGGGGCATGTCGATAGCCAGATCAACGACCAATACCGGTCTGTGGTTGGGGCTCGGCATTTCCTGCTGAACATCGTGCAATATCCGGGGTGTGGGACGTTTTATCAACCGGCTTCGTTTGTGGCTTATGACCGGGTGACGAAGAAGGTGTGCGGGATTTGCCTGGCCAGCATGGTGGCGCAAGAAGTGGGACACATTACGCAGATTTGCGTGGTGCCTGAGCTGAAGGGGACAGGCATCGGGTACGAACTACTGCGGCGGGCTTTGCAGACGCTGGCGCAGCGAGGATGCCGGTCAGCGACGTTGACGGTGACAGCGGCCAACGAGGGCGCGGTGCGGTTGTACGAGCGAGTGGGGTTTCAGACACTGCGGCAGTTTACGGCTTGTGTGTGGCAGGGGTATTGAGGACACGCTGTAGTTCGTTTAAGTCGGGGCCGGCGTATTGCAGACGCCCTTCGGCGGTGGTGAGGACGTAGTAGGGGAGGGTAAGGGGACGGCCGCCGAGGGTGGCGATGGCGCGCCAGAGAGGGTCGTGATCGCCGAGACCGCGGGCGATGACGGTGGGCGGCAACAGGCCGGCTTCAATCAGCTTCCCGGCATTCGGCAGGGAGTCGCGGTCATCCACATTAATGGCAATCCACTGCAGGTTGTGACGGGCGGCGACCTGCTTCAGAGGACCAAGCGCCGCCAGGCAGGGCGCGCACCAGGAGGCCCAAAAATCGATTAAGCGAGGCTGACCCGGTTGCGCGGCGAGGACGCGCCCGGCGGCGTCGTGGAGGGCGGGAAGGTGCGCGAGATCCATTTCGAGGTGGAGGCGGGCGAGAGTGAGGGCATCCTTTGTGAGAGCCTCGGCGATCCACTCGGCACCGCAAGCAGTGAAGGGTTTGCCGGTATTCACACGCTGGCCATCGATGAGCCAGGCGTCGGAAGTGTCAACAATTCCGTTGGCTGTGGTGTCAGCGAGGACGACTGGCGCGCCACACGAGGGCACCTTGCCGGTGAGGCGCCACGCGGCGGACCATAGGAAGTCCTCACCTCCGTTGGCGCGCCGGCGATAGCGGAGGATGTAGGGTCGCGGCAGGTTCCAGGAGACTTCCCTGCCCTCTTCAAGGAGAAGCGGATCGCCGTGGTTGAGCCGCGCCCAGTAGCCACCGCCTTCCGCGCTTTCGAGCAGGATGCGTCGGCCGCCGGGTTCGGTTGCCTGCCAGCGGGAGGGTCCGGCCTGGGAGAAGGCGAGATTGATGCCGAGGTCCGGGGAATGAGGCTCGAGGACGAGCCGGATTTCCAGTTGCGGGGCCTCAGAGGCGAGCGCCGATAGCACAAAGAAAAGGGGCAAAAAGGCGCGCGGCATCAACTTCCACATTCTAGCTTGCCTCCGGTTATGCCAAAATGCGGTGAGGGATAAAGCAGATATGGCGGCCGAGGCAACTGATCAGCTTTCTGTACATTACACGCTGAAGCCAAGCCCTTATAGCAGCCACACTCTGCTCTTGGGGGCGCTGCCTGGGGATGGAACGGGAGTACGCCTGCTGGACCTGGGCTGCGGAAATGGCGAGATGGGCGAGTTGCTGGCGGCACGCGGTTTTGAAGTGACAGGCGTGGAGCGAGTTGGCGGTACGGACTCGCGCTTTCCCAACTGTGTGAGGCTGATTGAGGCCGATCTGGACCGGGGACTACCGCCGATGGCGGGCCCATTCGACTATATTATTTGCGCCGATATTCTAGAACATTTGAAAGACCCGGCGGCGTTATTGCGCAGTATTACCGGGCTGCTCTCGGCGCGTGGAGCGTTGGTGGCGAGCCTTCCGAATAGCGGCAATATTTACTTCCGGTTGAAGATTTTGATGGGGCAATTCCCGCAGGACGACAAGGGTTTGTTCGATCGCACTCACGTGCACTTCTATATGTGGGATGGTTGGAAGGAGTTATTGGAGCGCAACGGGTTTAAGGTGGATGTGATTCAACCAACGGGAATCCCGGTGGGGCTCGCGTTGCCGGCGGCGGCGGACTCCGCGCCGGTGAAAGCAGCGGAGTGGCTGTGCTACCGCCTGGCGCTCGCGTGGAAACGCCTGTTCGCCTATCAGTTTGTGGTAGTTTGCCTGCCGACGGCAGGTAGAGGGGGCTCGGCGTGAGCGCTAAGCAGCAGAAAGTGATTGTGGTGATGCCGGCTTACAATGCGGCGCGCACACTGCGCATGACCTATGCCGAACTTCCGCACGATGTGGTGGACCTGGTGATTCTGGTGGATGACGGCAGTTCGGACGAGACGATCAAGATCGCCAAGGAACTTGGCTTGGAGTTGTTTGTTCACAATCGCAATTACGGTTATGGGGCGAATCAGAAGACCTGTTATCGGGAAGCGCTGCGCGCCGAGGCCGATATCATCGTGATGGTTCATCCGGACTATCAATACGACCCAACGCTGGTTCCGAACGTGATCAAGCCGATTTTGGACGGGCACGCAGACGTTGTTCTGGGATCGAGGCTGCTGGGCGGCCATCCGATGAAGCAGGGGATGCCGTGGTGGAAGTACGTGGCCAATCGCTCACTGACATGGATGGAGAATGTGAGCTTTGGGCTGAACCTGGCGGAGTATCATACGGGTTACCGCGCGTACCGGCGTGAGGCGTTAGAGACGGCGAACTTCGAGATGAACTCCGACAACTTCGTGTTCGACCAGGAGATTGTGGCGCAATTTGTGCAGGCAAAGCTGCGGATCGACGAAGTACCTGTGCCGACGCGGTATTTTCCGCAAGCATCGTCGGCTTCCTTTGTGCAGAGCTCGGTGTATGGGTTGTCGATCTTATGGGTGCTGGCTCGCTACCTTGCGCACCATTGGGGGTTATGGAAGCAACGGCAGTTTGAGAGTCTAAGGGCACGATATTTGAACGCGGCGACTGTGCCTTCGGGCACGGCGACCCGACCGTAGGGGAAACGTACTTTTGAAGACAGCTAACTGGCGATCCTGGGTGCTGGACGCCGCGATCCTTTTCCTGTTTACGGCGGTGCTGATCGGACCACTGTACCGGCTGAAATATCTGGACAACTGGGCCTCGATCGAGAGCACTTTCATCGCGGACGCGCGAATGTTGAGCCACCACTGGAACCAGACCGGTTGGCAGCCTCTTTGGTATTGCGGTACGCGGATTGACTACATCTACCCTCCGGCGTTGCGATTTGGTACCGCCCTGATTGGGCTGTATCCGCGCATCAGCATGGCGAAGGCGTATCACATCTACACCGCGTTTTTCTATTGCATCGGTATTGCGGGCGTCTATGTGTTGGCACGATCGCTGTTGAATGACCGGCGCGTGGCGTTGTGGTGCGCGGCGGGCGCGGCATTGATTTCTCCGGCGTACCTGGTGATGGCCCGGATTCGATATGACGTCGCCGGCACGCATTATCTTCCGATGCGTCTGAACGTTCTGGTCCGCTATGGCGAGGGTCCACATATAGCAGCGGTGGCGATTCTGCCACTGGCGCTGGCGGCGGCCTGGGTGGCGCTGAGCGGGCGCCGGCGCTTTGTCACGGTGGCGGCGGCTGTGCTTAGCGCCCTGGTGGTCTCAAACAATTTCTATGGCGCCACGGCGCTGGCTATCTTCTTCCTGATTTTGTGCTGGGCGCGATGGGTGACGATGCGGGACTGGAAGGTATTGCTGCGCGCGAGCATTATCGCCATTTTGTCTTACGGGCTCACCGCCTTCTGGCTGACACCGTCTTACGTCGGCATCACTCTCTCGAATATGAGCCTGGTCTCTCAGCCCGGCCACTTGTGGTCCGTACTCGTCCTGCTGGCTGTGCTGGTATTGTACGTATCGGCATCGTGGTGGCTGGCACGCGGCCGTCCGGAGCGAGGCCCTGCCGTCTTCCTAGTGGGGAGTTTCGTCCTCTACACGCTGAATGTAATCGGCAATTATTACTGGGATTTTCGAGTGATCGGAGAACCTCACAGGTTGGTGCCGGAGTGGGACATGGTGACGCTGCTTTGCGTTGCCGGAATGGTGTCGCTCCTTCGGCCCCGGCCGCTGCGAATTGCCGGCATGTGCCTGTTGGGAATCCTGCTGGCGGGCGGGTTGCCTTATCTGCGCCACGCATGGACGATCTACCCTGCGGCGCCTGCGCCAGAGGAGAGGGTGGAGTATAGGATCCCGGCATGGCTGGCGAAGAACTTGCCGGATTCACGGGTGTACGCAGCGGGTTCCATCCGGTTCTGGTTCAACGCGTGGCATGACACGGCGCAGATCGGCGGCGGGTCGGAACAGGGTGTTCTGAATCGAAGGGTCGTTGATGCGTCCTGGGATTTTGTAATGGCGCCGAAGCCGGAATCTGGCGTGTTGTGGCTGCAAGCACTGGGGGCGGACGGTATCGTGGTCATGGATAAGACCTCGCAGGAGGTGTACCACGACTATCAATTCCCGAAGCGTTTTGATGGTGTGCTTCCTGTTGTGTACGACGACTTCGCGGGCAATCGGATTTACCGCGCGCCACGGCGTTTTCCGACGCGGGCGCGAGTGGTGGATCGGGCACAGATGACCGCGATGGCTGCGGTGACGAACGGCGACTTGCTGCGGGCCTACGTCGAATTGATCGAGCACGGACCGGACGCGGAGGTGACCATGAAGCGACCGGAGCCGGAGTTGGTGACGATGCATGCCACGGTAGCCGAGGGGCAGGCGGTGCTGTTCCAAGAGAGCTACGATCCGAACTGGCGGGCGGAGGTGGATGGGCGCGGTGTGGGTACGCGGAAGGACCCGATGGGGTTTTTGCTTGTGGATGTGCCGCCGGGCGTTCATGATGTGCGCTTGCAGTTTGAGACACCGTTTGAGAATCAAGCGGGCCGCCTGATTCTGCTTGTGACGCTGGTGGCGGTGGGTTGGATTTTAAAGAGGCATTGATTAGGTGGTGAGGACTTCCACCAGTTGCATGCCGCGGCGTCTCGCTTCGTCGGCAAAGGCCTTGGTTAGATCGTCTTCGCCTCGGGACTGGCCGTTCCAGACGATGAGGGCCGTGACCATTTGCTCGAAATCGGTGGCCATGGCGACGGCTTCGTCGAGGATGGCGTGGTTGGCAGCAGCGTAGGCTCCTTCTGCGCCGGGATCGAAGTCGAGAACGATGGTTTCGACATCCTCCATGAGGCGGTCGAAGCGGGCGGCCCAGTCTCCGCCACGATCGGCTACTGAGGTTTTGCGGAACTCGTGGCGAGCGAAGGGCAGGACGACGCGGCGGGTGAGGCGGGCATCGCGAGCGGCCTCCTGTCCCAGGATGTCGGCCCCACAGGCAGCGGACGAGACCAGAGCCCGGGCGCCCAGTTCCTCCAAAGCGCTGGCGATGCGGCTTTTCACTTGGGCCGCATTCGCTGCGGGGAAGCGGGGTTCGGCGCCCTCAGCGTCGATGCGTCTACCGGCGAGTGCAATTACCATTCGAGGCTCCTTTGGAATATCCGTTCCGCGCCGCGCCGGAACACTTCAGGTTCCGTGAGCAAGCTGACAACCAAATAGGCTTCCCTCTCAAAATCGAAAAAGAAGCCGGGCTGAACTAGGACTCCACGATCAAGCAGGCCAAGGACCCACTCCTCTTCGGTACGGATGTTGGGCACGCGGAGTGTAGCGCACCAGCCGCCTTCCACTCTTAGCATCTCGCATTCGGGGTGGCTGGTGAGGTGGGCAAGGTTGGTTTGCAGGCGGTGGTGAAGAATGGTTTGGAATTCCTGGCGCAAGGCGAGGAAGTGGGGGGCGGCCAGTTGGACCGGAGTGCTGACGGAGAGATAGGTATCGGCGATGAGTTCGAGGCGCGCCAGGGCTTCGGCGCGATGATTTGGGGGACCGGAGGCGACGATCCATCCGAGCTTCATTTGGGGGAGACCGCAGACCTTCGACAGGCCGCTGAGACTGAATGTCAGGACGTCATCGCAGCCGGCGAGGCTCTCCACGTGCTGCGGGTGTGGGCTGAGGGCGAAATCGGCGAAGACCTCGTCACAGATGACGGCGATGTTGTGGTCGCGGCAGAGTTGGGCGAGGCGGACCCATTCGTGACGTTTGAGAAACGAGCCTGTGGGGTTGTTTGGATTCACCAGAATAAGGGCTCGTGTCTTTGCGGTGATTAGCCCTTCGAGGACGAAGAAGTCGATTTGCCAGCCTTCGTCATAGAGCAGTAGATAGGGCACGACGTGGACGTTTTCCAACGCGGCGAGGAATTCAAAGAGAGGATAGGAAGGCCGTGGGACGAGCACCTCATCGCCTGCGTCGGCGAGCA
>JBDTMC010000322.1:0-8985 GCA_039934475.1 Bryobacteraceae bacterium
GCTTCGAGTGACTGCTGGGTGAGCGTGCCGGGCGTGACGATCCATCGATGCAAGATCGAGTACGCTAAGTCGTCGCGAAGTTCTGGATTGGGAGACGCCAACGCACGGCTGAGTTCGCGCGCCAGTGAATCGGCGGATTCGCCGTCGGGAATGGCGTACTTGTTTTTGGCGATGGCTCGCCAGAAGTCTATTCCATGAGTGTCCGCGCCGAGGGCAGGCACCATCGTTGACCAGAGGAATAAGACGATACAGAAGATATTTCGCATAGGCTATTTCTCGCGCTTGGCGATCATTGGGGCGATGGCCACGCCGGTTTGACCAGTCTCTTCTAAGAGGTCGCCGGTTGGATTCAGGGTGTACGTGAGGGTGAGAGCGGCACCGGATGTCTGGGTTTTTACTTGTAATTCGGCTCCCACAAATCGCGCCGAGGTCCGACCCTGCTCGCGGCTGCCGAACCAGGGTGTGTCCTTTCGGTTGACGCCGTCCAGCGTGAGCGTGTGCCTCTCGGTAGTGAGCTTTCCCAGATAGGTACTCTTCCTGACAATCGTGATGCGGTCGCATTGGTGCTGGGTTATCGAAATGTGAACGCGGCCATCTTCACCCTGGATCACATAGTTCCCGGAGAGATCGAGGCATAGCGCTGTAAGTGCCAGAGCTGTCCAGGTTCGTCGGTTTTGCATCGCACTCTATTCATAGCGCAACGCGGTCATTGGTGTAACCAGCGATGCGCGGCGGGCGGGAATCCAGGCGGCTATGGCAGCTCCTGCGATGAGGAGAATGAGGGCTCCGGCGACGGACCAGATGTCGAGGGGTTTCACTCCGAAGACGAACTGTTCGAGGAGTTTGGTGAACCACCAGGCGGCTATGAGGCCTGCGGCGAGGCCGGCCGCGACCGGGGGGAACGATTCGCGGAGGATCATGAGGCGGAGCCTTTCGGGGGCTGCTCCCAAGGCGAGGCGGACTCCGATTTCGGGGATTCTTCTTGCTACTGAGTAAGTGAGGACTCCGTAGATGCCGATGGCGGCTAAGAGAAGCGCCAGGGCGGCGAAGCCAGTGACGAGACGGGCGAGGACGCGCTCCCGCTCCATGGCGATGCCGATTTGTTCTTCCTCGGTTCGCAAGCCGTAGATGGGAACACGCGGGTCGACGCTGGCCATCACGCGGCGAATGGCGGGCGCTATTGACAAGGGGTCGGCTGCAGTTCGGAGGGAGAACGTGGCCTGGCGGATACCGCGCTGGCCGAAGGGGGCGTAGACAGTGGCTGGGGCCGCGTCGCGGAGCGAATCGTATTTGGCGTCGCCGACGAGGCCGATGATCTCGACGGGCTCCTCGCCTTTGTCGTTTTGATACAAGGTGAGGCCGATGGGGGAGGCTCCGTCGGGCCGGACGAGAAGTGCCATTTTTTGGTTCACCAGGGCGACGCGTTTCGCTTTCCTGTCGTCGAGGCGGGTGAAGTCGCGACCGGCGAGAAGAGGAACACCCACGGTGTGGAAGTAGTTGGGGCTGATTCCCTGGATGTAGGCGTCTTCAATGTGCTGGAGGCGGCTGTTGGCGTCGCGGTAATAAAACTCGCCTGAAGAAGATGAGGCGTGGAGTAAGCCGTGACGGCTGAAAGCGACTGACTCGACTCCGGGGGTGGCAGCGAGGGTTTCGAGGGCGCGAGCGTAGTAAGTGAGGGCTTGCTCGTCCCTGTAACCGGACAGTGTGGCGTCGGCGGAGAAGATGAGGAGTCTTTCCGGTTTGAACCCGAGGTTGAGCGATTGCAGGTTGAGAACGGTGCGGACGAGAGTGCCGGCCCCGATCAACAGGAGCAGTGAGAGGCCGACCTGTATTCCGGTGAGTGTGCGGCCCAGCGGGAGACGGCCGGCGCGTGGACCGGGCGAGCGCTTCAAGGCAGTGGTTAACTCCAGGCGGGAGCTTTTCCAGGCGGGGTAGAAGCCGAAAAGGAATGCTATGCCGAGTGTGGCAACGAGGGCGGCGCCGAAGAACCGGGCGTCCGGAGCGATGTCGATGAGGGGGATCTCGCCTTCGCGGGCGAGGAGTGAGGGAAGGGCGGATTGAAGTAGGGCGGCGAGACAGAGACCGCCCAGCAGACCTAATACTCCGAGGAGAAGGCTTTCGGTGAGATGTTGCCTAATGAGGCGGAGGCGGTCCGCTCCCAACGCGAGGCGGGAGGCGGTTTCGGCGGCCCGTGACTCAGCGCGGGCGAGCAGGAGGCCGGCGACATTCACCGCGCCCATTAGAAGAATCAGGCCGGCGACGAGCATGAGTAGTTTGAGCGGTTCCTCAAATGCATCGCGGAGCCAAGCCAACCCGCGCGATCCATCGATGAGGCGGATGGTGGGGAGATCGTAGGGCGTGGGCACGGGTTCGCTGCGCAGTTGCGCAATGAAGCGCGTTTCGAGTTCGCTACGAAGAAGCGGCACAGGATAGGGCGGTTGGACGCGGGCCATCATCTTCACCCACCAGGTTCGTGGGCTCGTGATGTCGCGGCGTTGCTCCATGCCCCAGGCGGTGAGCGGGAGGAGGACGTCGATGCCTTCGCCCGGTTGAGTTCCATGGAACCCAGGGGGCAGGACGCCAACGACAATCGTCTTGATGGGGCCGACCAGGAGTGTCTCTCCGATGATGGATTGGCGGGCGGCAAAGGCGGTGCGCCAAAAGTCGTAGCTGAGCAGGACTGGGGGAGTGGAGGCGTCCACATTCTCATCTTCAGGAAGGAAGCTACGGCCCAGTGGGGGCCTCAAGCCGAGTCCACGACAGTAGTTCCATGAGACGCCGAGGCCGCGGGCGAGTTGGGCCTGGCCGTTTACGGTTACCGTGAGGCGGTCAATGCCGGAGTACGCGAAGAGCTCGACTTCGTGCGGCAGTTCGTCGCGCAATTTCTTGAAGTGCACATAGGAGAACATGTCAGCCACGCGGAGATTACCGTCGCGGTTGGAGGAGCCGGAGGCATTGTTTTGAAAGGTCGGCCGGCCGTAGGGCAGGACCCAGTACACGGACTGCAACTGCTCGGGCTTGTCGACAGGGAGGGTCTTGAGTAACACGGCATTGACGAGGGCGAAGATGGCGGCGTTGGCGCCGATGCCCAAGGTGAGCGTGATGAGGGTGACGGCGGTGAAGGCACGATTGCGAGAGAGGCCGCGGAAAGCATAGAGAAGGTCGCCGCGAAGTTCGTCGAGCCAGCGTAGGCCGCGCGCCTGGCGGCATTCTTCTTTGTAGTTCTCCGGTGAGCCGAGTTCGAGGCGGGCGAGGCGTTTGGCTTCTGCAGGGGGGTGACCTTTGCGTTGAAGGTCGGCAGTGCGGGCTTCGAGATGAAAGGCGAGTTCTTCGGCCATATCACTTTCGAAGCGACGGCGCTTCCAGATGGCTTGCCAGGTCTTCCACATGGTTTTAAAGTTCCTCCGCGGTTGCTTTGAGTGCCGCTTCCATGGCAGCTACCAGACGGTTCCAGCCGCCGGCTTGTTCGCGGAGGCGCTTTCGTCCGGCGGGCGTGAGGGTGTAGAACTTGGCGCGGCGGTTGTTATCGGAGATGCCCCATTCGGCGGCTAGGTCGCCGCGCGTTTCCAGTTTGTAGAGGGCGGGGTAGAGAGCGCCTTGCTCGATTTTCAGAGCGTTGCCGGTGATCTGTTCGATGCGGAGGAGGACTCCGTAGCCGTGCTGGGGGCCGAGGGAGACGGCTTTGAGCACGAGTAGGTCGAGTGTGCCGGGGAGGAGTTCGGCATCGGAATCGGAGCGTTGGGGCATCTCCTAAGTAGATTAGGTGAGACTCTCCTAAGCTGTCAAGGAGAATGTGCGGGAGCTGTGGTTGACTTCGGCGGACGCCGTGGGATATTGTCCTTGTGATAGTACTTCACCCATAGGGTGTCTCCAATGAACGAATTTCATTTACGGCGATGGTTTGGCGGGTTGCTGGCCGGTTGTCTGGCTGCGCTCGCTATCCCGGCGGTCTCCCTGGCTGAGCCTGCCGACGCTCCTAAGGGCCAGGTCTTCGTGATTCCCCACACGCACTGGGAAGGGGCGGTCTTTAAGACGCGCGAGGAGTATTTGGAGATGGGGCTGCCGCACATCGAAAAGGCGCTCTACCTACTGAAGAAGTATCCGGACTACCGGTTCGTGTTGGACCAGATGTGCTACGTGCGGCCTTTCCTGGAGCGGTATCCGCAAGAGGTGGATTCGTTCCAGAAGTTCCTGAAAGAGGGACGGCTGCAGATTGCGGGCGGCACGGATTCGATGCACGACAATAACATACCGTCGGGCGAATCGACTGTGCGGCAGTACCTGTTGTCGAAACAGTATTTCCGCGATCGGTTGGGGTACGACGTGACGACGGGATGGGGTCTGGACACGTTTGGGCATAACGCGCAGATGCCGCAGATCTTGAAGCTGGCGGGGATGAAGTCGTATTGGTTCCAGCGCGGGCCGGCGAGTCCGGAGACGCCTACGGAGTTCTTCTGGAAGGGCATCGACGGGACGCAGGTGCCGGCGTTTTGGCTGGCGATTTCGTATGGTGCGCTGGCTAACTTGCCTAAGTCGTTGACGGCGTTTGAGCGGCAGGTGAATGGCCAGTATTCAGCGCTGGGACGATATAGTAAGTCGCCGGACCGGGTTCTGATGGCGGGCGCGGATGTGTGGGAGCCAGAAGAGGCACTGCCGATCATGGTGCCGCAATTCAATGCGCTCAAGGACACGGGGATCAATTTGCGGCTGGCGACTCCGGTTGAATACGAGAATTCTGTCGCGCGGCGCACGGACCGTCCGGTAGTCTCCGGCGAATTCAATCCGATTTTCCAGGGAATCTACAGCACTCGCATCGAAGTGAAACAGGCGATGCGGGAGGCGGAGAGACTGCTGACCACGGCCGAGAAGGTGAGCGTGGTGAACCAGGTTCTGGGAGAGAAAGCGGACTTGGCAGGACAGGAGAGGGCGTGGGAGCCGGTGCTGTTTAATGAGGCACATGACCTTTCTTCCGGCGTGATGGTGGACAAGGTGTACGACGATTCGATGCTGGGGTATGGGTTTGCGCACCGGCTGGGACGGGAGATGGTGCAGACGGGACTGGCGTCGATTGCTTCCCGCGCCGACACGCAGGGCGCCGGAGTTCCGGTTGTGGTGTTCAACACGCTGGGCTGGAACCGGACCGATGTCGTGGAAGCGGACATCGGGTTCTCAGCGGGCGGAGTGCAGACGTTTGGCTTGGTGGATAGCCAGGATCGCCCCGTACCCGTTCAGGTGATGCATACGGAAGGGAACGACGATGGCGGGATTCGAACGGCGCACATTGCGTTTATCGCGCGTGACGTTCCGGCGATGGGATACAGCACGTTTCGCGCGGTTCCGAATGTAGCTCCAGTGGCGGCTCCGGCGGTGGTGGCAAGGAATGCGTCTTCGACGGAGCACGAAGATCACGGCGCCATTGAGAACGATTTGTATAAGGCCGAGTTCAATTTGTGGACGGGCGAGATGACCAGCCTGGTGATGAAGGAGAACGGGTGGCAGGTGCTTTCAGGCCCAGGCAATGTGGTGGCGCGGGAACATGACGGAGGCGATTTCTGGGAGTTGTACGGGACTCTGAACGGCGGGCGGTTCATCACGATGAAGAAGCCGATTGGCGCGCCGCGGCCTGGGTTTACACAGTTGAGCAGCGAGTTCGTGGGTGGCAATGGTTCCACGCGCGGTGGGGCTGTGTTCTCTGAGTTCCATATTACGCATCCGTTTGGGAAGAACCAGTTCAGCACTCGGGTGCGGGTCTACAACGGACTGCGGCGAATTGATATCCGGACTGAGATTCTGAACCAGGAAGAGTTTGTGCGTTACCGCGCCTTGTTCCCCATCAATGTGAAGAACGGGAAAAGTGTGCAGGAGATTCCCTTCGGGGCTGTGGAACGCGGAGAGAAGCAGGAGTTTCCGGCGCAGAACTGGAGTAACTACGGCGATGGGAAGCACGGCGTTACTCTGATCAATCGAGGCTTGCCGGGTAACAACGTCGCCGATGGCACGATGATGCTGTCGCTGATGCGGTCGACGAAGCTGATTTCGTACGGGTACATTGGCGGATTTGAACCGGGCGTGGGATCGGATTCGGCTTTGGGATTGGGGCGGCGGTACACGCTGGACTACGCGATGCTGCCGCACAGTGGCGGCTGGCAGGAGGCGATGCCGTGGCGGGCGGGGCTGGAGTTTAACAATCCGCTGATTGGCGTGGTGGCTTCGGCGCACGCGGGCGATTTGGGAAAATCGTGGGGGTTGCTGGAGGTTTCGAATCCGCAGGTGGTGGTAACGGCGTTGAAGCCGAGCCGCGACGGCAGCGCCGTGTTGCGGGTGTATGAGGCGTCAGGCCGGGCGGCGAAGGGCGTGCAAGTGAAGACGACAGTGGGCCTGGGCGGCGTGACGGAAGCGAACTTCATTGAGGACAACGGGCAGGCTGTGAGCGTGCAGCAGGGCGCCTTCACGTTCGATCTTGGACCGTACGAAATCAAGACTTTTAAACTGCGGCTGACGCCTTTGCGGGCGAGCCGGTAACGGAAAGAATGCAGAGAACGATCATACTTCCCGACTTGGGACAGACCACGTCCGAAGCCAAGATTCTTGAGTGGCTGAAGAAGCCTGGGGAATATGTGGAGCGCGGCGAGCCGTTGTTAGTGGTGGAGACCGACAAAGTCAACATGGACATCGAAGCCTATGAGCGGGGCTTCGTGAGGGAATTGTTGGTCGCGGAAGGGGAGATGGCTACAGCCATGTCTTCGATTGCGGTGTTGACGGATACGGCTGACGAGCCGTTTAGCGTGTTGGCGGAGGCGGCTAAGCCTGCCGCGGCTGAGCCGGTAGCGAGTGCTCCTGTGGTGGCAGAGAAGCCTAAGGGGCAGGTGCTGGCCGTGCCTGGGGCACGCCTGCGGGCGCGTGAGTTGAAGCTCGATTTGAGCCTTGTTCAAGGTACGGGCGCGGGCGGATTGGTTACGCGCGCGGATGTGGATCGCTTTGCGGCTAAGCAGGAGGCGCCGGTACCGAGGGCGCTGGCCGCGATGGCGGCTACGGTGGTGGCGAGCAAGCGCGAGATCCCGCATTTCTATGCCGTACGCGATGTTAGTATGTCGCACGCGGCGGCTTGGCGGACGCAGTGGAATGAAGCCACGCCCGAAACCCACCTGACGTTTAATGACATCTTCGTGCGGTGTGCTTCGATGGCGCTGGCGGATGTGCCGCGATTGAATATAGCGTTCGACAACGGCGCCTACAGGCAGCACACGGAGGGCGACATTTTGATGGTGGTGGCGCGCGATCCGGCGTTGTTGTTGGTTCCCTTGTCTGACCCGTCGCAATTCTCGTGGGAAGAGTTTCGGAACGCACCGCGAGAGGCGCCGGCGCCGCTGCTTGCGGTTTCGAACCTCGGCATGTACGGGCTGCGGGAGTTCAGCGCCATCATCCCACCGGGGTGTACCTCGGCTTTGGCGATTGGCGCGGTGCGGGAAGAGGCCGTTGTTCGCCAGAGCCAGATAGTGATCGAGAAGATCTGCACGCTGACGCTTTCGGCGGATCATCGTGTGGTGGATGGGGTTTCCGCGGCTCGGTTTTTGGAGCGCGTGCAGTTTCACATAGATAACTTATGACTAATACGGAAATAGCGAAGTCGGCGCAGATCAGCGATTCGCAGCGCGTTGCGATGCTGCGGCAAATGCTGCTGTGCCGCATGTTTGAAGACCGGGTCTTCTATTTGTTCCTGCAGGGGCGGATGCCGGGGACGATTCATCAGGCGCAGGGCCAGGAAGCTTGCGCGGTGGGTGTGTGTTCGGCGTTGCTGAAGGGCGACATGATTACCAGCACGCATCGCCCTCATGAACATGCCGTGGCGCGCGGGCTTTCTGTCCGCAGCTTGATGGCGGAGTTGTTTGCGCGGACTACGGGCTGCTGCGGGGGGAAGGGCGGCTCCATGCACCTGGGCGATGCCGAGCAGGGCATGCTGCCGGCGGTGGCTATTGTCGGCGGCGGGATTCTGCTGGCGGCGGGATACGCGCTGGCGTTCAAGCAACGCAAAACGGGCAACGTGGTGGGATGTTTCTTCGGCGATGGCGCCACCAATATCGGTTCGTTCCATGAGGGTTTGAACGTGGCGGCGATTTGGGATTTGCCGGTGGTTTTTGTTTGCGAGAACAACTTGTATGGGGCGTCCACTTCGATTGCGAGCGTGACTCGTGTGCCGCGGCTGAGTGAACGCGCCGTGGCGTATGGCATTCCCGGATACACGGTGGACGGCAATGATGTGGAAGCCGTTTACGATGCGATGATGGCGGCCGCGAAGTTGGCGCGCGACGGCAAAGGGCCAACGCTGCTGGAGTTGGAGACGTACCGGTTTTGCGGGCATTCGCGAAGCGATCCCGGCCACTACCGGCCGAAGGAAGAAGTGGAGTTTTGGAAGACTCGCGATCCGCTGGTGCGCTATGAAGCGTTCTGTCTGGAAGAGAAGATTCTTACAGCGGAGCAGATCGCGGCAATCAAGCAGTCAGTGGAAGACGAGTTGGACGATGCGGTTTCGTTTGCGGAAGCGAGTCCGCATCCGACGCCGGAAGATTGCCTTGAGGACGTGTATGCCTGAGAGAAAGCTCACGATGGTTGAGGCGCTGCGGGAAGCGCTGCGTGAGGAGATGCGGCGCGATGAGCGCGTGATTTTGCTGGGCGAGGACATTGGCGTGACCGGCGGATTCGGCGGCGCGTTTACTGTAACGCTCGGGATGGAACAGGAGTTTGGGCACGATCGCGTGTTAGATACGCCAATCTCCGAGGCTGCGATTGCCGGGCTGGCGGCGGGCGCCGCGATGGGCGGGTTGATTCCCGTGGCCGATGTGCAGTACGGAGACTTTCTGTTTCTGGCAATGGATCAGTTGGCGAACCAGGCGGCGAAGATGCGGTACATGTCGGGCGGGAAGCTGACGGTGCCAATGGTGTTTCGCGCGCCTGTAGGAGCTACCACGCGCGGCGCGCAGCATGGCC
>JBDTMC010000323.1:0-8979 GCA_039934475.1 Bryobacteraceae bacterium
GGCTATGGTGAGGGTGTCGCCGATGTCAAAGACGCGAACATTGCGATCATCGCCGTGAACGCGCCCTATGCGGTGCACCAAGGCGGCGCCAGTTTCTTTCGCGGCGCGCATGAGGGGACGCTTGCGTACGCGGGCGCGGAGAACGCCAGCGAGTTGAAGGCAATTGAACGGCTGGTGGCATCGAACAAGCCGGTGATCGTGGCGATGTATCTGGACCGGCCGGCGATATTGAGCGAGTTCATTGACGACGTCGGCGGCGTGCTCGTGCATTTTGGGTCCAGCGAGAGCGCGATATTAGACATCGTCTTTGGCCGCGTTCCCCCAACAGGCAAACTGCCGCTTGATCTGCCTCGCGATATGGCCTCGGTGGAGTCGCAGAAGGAAGACCTTGCTTTCGATACGGCGAATCCACTTTTCAAGTTCGGGTTTGGCTTCACATACTGAGATCCCGGAATCCGGAGACGAAAAGTCGGGTAAGATCATCAAACGGATATGAGGATTGCGCTTGTCTGCCTGGGGCTGGTGGCCACCCAGACTTACGCCCAGGAAAGCCCGGCTCAGGTGCTCGCTAAATGTTGTGCCCTATCTCCCCAGCACTTGAAGGAGTTGAACGAAGGCCACCCGGTGGGGCAATTGATCAAGTTCGGCGATGATCGAGACATCGCGCTGATGGGCGCCATTCGATTAGCGATACCAAAGGAAGCGTATCTGGAGTGGTGGCGGCATGTCGACAACTATACATTCAGCCCGATGGTCCTCGAGGCCGGCAAATTCCACATCCCCCCTCAAACGGAGGACATGGCGAAGCTTTCCCTTGACGCAAACCAGATCAAAATGCTGAAGGAGTGTGAGGTGGGGAAGTGCGGTTTCAAATTAAGCAAAGATGAAATCGGAAAAGCAAAAGCTGAGCTAGCCTGGGATTCTCCCACTGTCAACACGGCCGCAGAGGCCCTGGCTAAGACCGTCATGCTCCAACACGTAATAAGTTATGTGGAGCACGGTGACGGGGCGTTGCCGAAATACAACGATAAAGAGGAGGAGTTGGACGTGCGTGCCACGTTCCGGTCCCTTCTGGATGCCTCGCCTTACGTGAAAGAAGCCTTCCCCGAACTTTTCGCTAAACTGTCAGCGTGTCGCGGCGTGGAAGAGAGTGACACCAAAGAAGAGATGGTCTATTGGTCCCAGGAGCGTTACGGATTCGGACTTAAGCCTATCCTCAACGTGCTTCATGCGACTCTTAACAGACCAAGCCCAGCGGTGGCAGTGATCGCGACCAAACAGATTTGGGCCAGTCACTACTACGAAGGCTCCCTCGGCCTGACCGTACTGGTGGACGCACACCCGGGCACTTATCTCGTGTATCTGAATCGCTCCCGAATCGACCTTCTAAAGGACGCCGGATTGAAGAGATGGTTCGTCAAGCGGTTTGCACCGGGCGCGATCCGGAAAGAAGTACTAGCGCTCAAGCAGCAGGTGGAAGACAGCACCGAGGCGAAGCGGTACCGGACGCAGTAATCGCGGAACCTTGCCCGGGGGAGTTACTGAACGAGCTCAGACTCCGGAGCCGGGCGTAGCGCGGGCATCGGCCTGATTCGCAGGTAGAGCCAGCGCAAAGCGTAGAAGGAACATCCGATAGCGACAGCCACGACTGCGTTGACCATGAGAACCGCGAGCGCTGTACTAAGAAACGCCAGCGCGTCGGTGCGGCGCATTTTGAACAACCGGCGCCACGTGCTCCACTCGAGCAGACAGAATCCCATCCAGGCAGTGATGCCGGCCAATGCGGCAATCGGGATGTGCGAGACGACATCGGAACCGAGCCGCAGGAATGCGTAAAGGATGATCCCGTGGAAGACATTGGACAGCCTCGAGGTAGCGCCGCAACGCACACTGGCAAGGCTGCGGGCGGGAATTCCGACGCTCATCGGCGCGCCGAACATTCCGGCTAACACGTTCGCGATGCCATAGGCGCCCAGTTCGGCATCCGCGTCGGTACGCTTCATAGGCCGATGGCGGCCGCGGAAGTGCTCCACTACGCGCGAGGTCAACAGGATGTTGACGCTAGACACAAAGGCCAAGGCAAACGCCGAAGGAATTACGCTCGCCACGTCGCCGGGTGTCCAGGAAAAGCCAACGAATGGCGGCATGTCGAGCGACAGAAGTCCAACTTCCTTTTCCTGGAGGTGAAACATCCGGCTAACGACGAAGGCAATGACAACACCGGCCAGGGGAGCCGGGATGCGCGGCACATACTTCGTCACCAGCGCGGCCACCAAGATGACCATTCCTCCGATGAGAAGAGGAGCATACCGCGAATCGCCGAGGTGTTCCAGCACTTGAACCAGTTGCCCGACCATCGACGAAGACCAACCGTCCGAGGCGAACTTGAGACCAAAGATAGTCTTCAATTGCGAGATAACCATCATGCCGCCGATGCCGCAGGAGAACCCGGAGACGACAGGCAAGGGAATCGAGGAGACGTAGCGTCCCAGCTTCAGGACGCAGAAGACCATCATGAAGACACTGGCGACGATGGAGACTTTCGCTGCTCCACCGATGCCGTGCGTAGCGACGGCCAGCGCGACGAAGGGGACGGTGACCGACGAGGTGCCGCCGATGAGCACAGGGTTTCGGCCCAGGACCGCAGTCACTGGGGCTGTAAGGATGGATGTGAAGAGACCGAGGACCGGAGGAAGCCCCATGAGCGAGGCCATCGCTAAACCATAAGGGAGAGCGATGAGTGCGGCTATCAGGCCGCCGGAAAAATCTCCGGGAAGTTGTCGTAACGAATAACGGATCTTACCAAAACGCAAGTAAAGCCCCCAAAACAGGGTCGCAAAAATAAGAACGTCTTCAGGGACGAACAGCGAAACGGGGCTAGCTGATACGAATACAACTATGGCAACAGAGCCAAGGCCTTCGCGCGAGGGGCGGTCGCGGGTAACCGCCCCTCGTGCGAGAACCGAATTATGCCATCACTTTCGCGAAGGCGGTCTTGAACTTCGCCATCTCGTCGCGCGTACCAACGCTAACGCGGACGTAGGTGGGCCAAACCGGCCATACGCGGCCAATGTAAACCTTCTCGGCCATCATTGCTTTGATCACTTCGCCGCCCGGACGCTTCACGTCAACCATGAACTTATTGCTGACGCTGGGGACGAAAGTATAACCCTTCTTGCTCATCCAGTCGAAGGTATCGTTGCGAATGTCGGCGATGATTTTGCGGCGCTCAGGAACCAGCGTCTTCACTTTCAAGCTGGCGTGCGCGCCAACCATGCCGGTGACGGGAAGGGCGCCGGCGCCGTAGCCCATCAACTTCTGGAGCAGGTCAGGACGGCCGATGGCGGCGCCAGCGCGGAGGCCGGCCATGCCGTACAGCTTGGAGAAGGTGCGGAGGATGATGACGTCCTTGTCGGCGGCGACAAAGTCGCTCGAGAACTGCGCGCCACTGAGGTGAATATACGCCTCGTCAATCAGCAGGAGGCTGCCAGCCGGCTTGTTGGCGAGGGCCCATTCCAGATCGGCCCGCGAGGTAAGCGTTCCCGTGGGGTTGTTAGGGTTGCAAATGTAGATGACGCCGGCGTTGGGATCGGCCGCGATCATGGCCTTCACGTCGTGCGCGTAGTCCTTGGTGAGCGGGACTTTGATGACCTTTGCGCCAACGAAATGAGCCGCGCGCTCGCCCGCTTCATAGCCCGGGTCGCTCATGATGAGCGGTTTGCTGGGCGAAGTGAAAGCGAGGATAGAACGGTGCAGGGGATCGCTGGAACCGGGGAACGGCATGACGTAGTTCGGCTTGAGGCCTTCCTGATCGGCAAGCGTCTTACCGAAGCTGAAGGTCTCCTCGTACAAATAGCGGCCGCCTTTTTTGACGACGCTATAGATGGCCTCGGCGGCTTCCGGGCACGGGCCCAGGGGGTTTTCGTTTGCGTTAATTTTTACGGCGTCCTCCGGCATGTTGGACACCATGGAAAGCTGCGCCAGCGCGCTCTCATTGTAGAAAGGAAGGGTTGAACCCGCGGTGATGAGGGATGCGATACGCCCAAAATTCCGCCGCGAAAAACCTTGCTTCAAGAACTGCTTTTGATCATCCAGACTTAGATTCATGCTACTGTCTCCCCTCGGAATACTGTGTTACAGTTTAAACCCATTTGCAATTGGCCGCCAGTCGCGGCAACTAAGGACCGCACTTTTTTGCATGTCCTTACTAGGAATTCGAGTTTAGGGAGACCTAACTTAAGTACTCCCCAACGCTTCCGGTTCCGGCGGGCGCGGCGCCCACTGCAGAACTAGAAGTACAGCCGCAAGCCGGTTTGGATCAGGCGCGGGAAGTTACCCTGCGACGTGATCTGCCCGAAGGCCGCATCGCCGGAGGCCGTGTTATGCCAGCGGAGATACAACGAGTGAAACGCATTAGCTTTGATTGTCTGGCGCGGACCAAGGGTATTGATAGACCGCGTTATGCTGCAAAAATTGGGAGAGGCACATTTAGCAAGCGAGAGTATGCCTGGGTCTGGGATTGCCCCAGGCTCGCGCGAATTGTAGCGCAGGTAGCTCAAACCGGGCCGCCGCCACTGAGAGATCTGGTGGATGAGCTTAGCAAATTTTGATTGTGCATGGAAGCCCTAAAACCCCAGGCTACGCTGCGGAAGTTAATACGCATCTCTGAAATCGTGCCCGAACTAGACTTTTCCAATCGTGGTGTGTCACGCAGACGGGGCGCAGGCAATAGGGACGGGGAGAGATTCCACGCCGGCGCCGCCGGGCGAAATCGCTCAATCCTAGATGCTAGCGAAAATTCACTCCATAGTAAAGCGACAAAAAGCGAAAGCCGGCTCGAATCGAAACCAGGACACCCCGGGGAGAACCGGCGGTGGCTATAATAACGATGCGGAACGGCCGCTCCAAATCCATGTCCCCCACCCTTGATGCTTATCGCGAAGCAAAGTCGAACTACTTGAAACTCCGGAATCAGGCGAAGAAGGAACTGCTGTCGCGGTTCCACGAATTGGGAAACGAACTGATTGCGGTGCAACGGGAGTTGTTTGAAGATTTTGGGGAAAAGGTGCACCTGCCGACAAAAACGTCGGGCAAGAAGGGTGCCAAGGTAACACCGAAGGCTCCGGCCGCAGCCAAAAGTGCGCCTGCGGAGACGGTTTCCGCCGAAGTGACGGCAAAAGTGACGGCGCTTCGCAAACAGTTGGAGAAGCAGAAGCAAAAACTGGCGGATTTGCAAGCCGCAGGGAAACCCACGAAAACCCTGGAGGACAAGATCTACGAGATCGAGGACGAAATCCGGCTGGCAGGCGCGTCCGGCAGCCGGTAGCTGCCTTCTCCTCACTCTGGCGTCCGCGGCCATAGCGACGAAAGACTGTGACTCCGAAATGACTGAACGCCTCTTCGCTGAATTCTCCATACGTAAGCTGCGCCAACTGGAGGGCCGGATCGCCGATTGCCTGGGGCGCCTCACAGATGAGCAGATTTGGGCCCGTGGGTCTGAGAACGAAAACGCCGTGGGCAATCTGGTGCTGCACCTTTCGGGCAATGTCCGGCAGTGGATGGTGAGCGGAGTAGGCGGCCGGCCAGACACGCGGATGCGCGACCGGGAGTTTGCCGCGCGCGACGGCATGGGTCGCACCGATCTACTGGAACGATTGCGGGGAACGCTCGAACTGGCGGTTCCGGTGATTGAAGGGCTGTCGACCGAGAGGCTACAGCAGTCCATCCACGTGCAGAACTACGATGTCACGGTCCTGGAAGCGATTTACCACGTGGTAGAACATTTTGCGATGCACACGGGACAGATAGTTTTTGCTACGAAATTGATGACGCAAGAAGACTTAGGGTTCTACCGGCATCTGAGCGGGAAGCCTGCTCCGGTGGACCCAGTGCCGTAAACGGCTACTCGTGGTAGAAGCCTTCGATCCAGGTAACCAGGCTTTCGCGCTTTTCGGGCGAGAGAGCCAAGGCTTGCGGTTTCACCAGGAAAGGCATCTTGGACCGGTCGCGGGAAGCCGTGAGTCCGATACGCAGAAAATGGTTGACGGCTTCGTTTAGCGTGATCCGGTTGAGGAGCATCTCCCGGCTCAAAAGTTCGACCACATCTTCGTCGAGCAAAATTTTGTTTTTCACGCGGGGCCACCTCCAGAGTAGCAAAGTGCAGCAAGAGCCCGCTTCTTTTGGGTACTGGGTTCACAAACGGAACCTCGCCTGAAACGTCCTGGCTCTTCTGGAGCGGGCTACAATTAAGGCTCCAAGAAAAAGAGGACCTCGGCGCGCTTGTCGCTCAAGGTTCATTCCTATGAATGAGGTGGCAAACCTGCCATGAAGCTGATTCAACTCGCGAGCCGCACCGCGCTCGCAACGGCAATATTCGCGACCGCGATGTTGGCCCAATATCCGGCCATCGACATCCCGTTTCAGAAGTTCACACTGCCAAATGGCCTCACGGTGATCGTACATGAAGATCACAAGGCGCCCATCGTGGCGGTGAACATCTGGTATCACGTTGGGTCGAAGAACGAGAAGCCGGGAAAGACCGGGTTCGCGCACTTGTTCGAACATCTGATGTTCAACGGCAGTGAGCATTTCAACACCGATTACTTCAAAGCAGTGGAGAAAGTGGGCGCCACGGATTTGAACGGCACCACCAACGAAGACCGGACAAACTACTTCCAGAACGTCCCGGTGTCGGCGCTGGATTTGACGCTGTGGCTGGAATCGGACCGCATGGGTCACCTGGTAGGCGTGATCGATCAGCCGCGGCTGGACGAACAACGCGGTGTAGTGCAGAACGAAAAGCGCCAAGGCGAAAACCAGCCTTACGCCGTCGGCTATGAACTGGCGACTAAAGCGACATATCCGGCCGGTCATCCCTATTCGTGGACGGTGATCGGCTCAATGGATGACCTGAACGCGGCGTCGCTAGCCGACGTCAAGGAATGGTTCAAGTCCTACTATGGACCGCAGAACGCGGTGTTGGTGCTGGCGGGAGACGTTGATGTGAAAACGGCGCGGGAGAAGGTGGAGAAGTACTTCGGCGCTATCCCGGCGGGTCCACCGATTGCGCGGCACACGGCTTGGATCGCCAAAGGCACCGGCACGCACCGCCAGGTGGCACAGGACCGCGTGCCGCAGTCACAGCTCATGATGGTGTGGAACGTGCCAGGGTATGGCACGGCGGATAACGATTATCTGGACCTGGTGACCGACGTTCTGGCATCGGGTAAGACCAGCCGTTTGTATAAGCGGTTGGTCTATCAGGAGCAAATCGCGACCGAGGTTTCTATCGGCATCGACCCGAAAGAGATTGGCGGCCAGGTGATGCTGACCGCGATGGTAAGGCCGGGCGAGAGCATTGAGAAGGTGGAGAAGGCGGCTCGCGAGGAGCTGGCGAAGTTCATCAAGGAAGGTCCAACGGCAGAAGAGCTGGAGCGCGTGAAGACGCGCTACTTCGCCAATATGGCGCGCGGCATTCAGCGCATTGGCGGGTTCGGCGGCAAGTCAGATCTTCTGGCGACGAACGAAGTATTCGCCGGCGACGCGGCGCACTACAAAGTAACGCTGGACCGGCACCGCATGGCGACGGCGAAAGACCTCCGCTCAATGGCCGAGGAATGGTTGTCCGATGGCGTCTACATTCTGGAGATTCATCCTTTTCCCAAGCTGACGGCCGCACCCAAAGACGCCGACCGCACCAAGCCGCCAGCGGTGGCAGCCAGCGCCGAATTGAAAATGCCCAAGATTCAGCGGAAGACGTTGGCCAACGGCATGAAGGTGCTGCTGGCGGAGCGTCACGACGCCCCGATCGTCAACTTGCGCCTGACCCTCAATGCCGGTTACGCGGGCGATCAGTTCTCCTTACCCGGCGCAGCCAAGATGGCAATGGATCTGTTGGATGAAGGGACCAAAACCCGCAATGCCCTGCAGATCAGCGATGAGGCGGGGATGTTGGGGGCGACCATTACTACTGGCGCGAACCTCGACGAGTCGCTGGTGACGTGTTCCGCCTTGAAACCGAAATTGGATCAGTCGCTTGCCCTGTGGGCTGATATCATCTTGAATCCCAATTTCCCGGACGCGGAATTCAAGCGCATTCAAAAAGAGACACTGTCCAACATTCAGCAGGAACAGTCTCAGCCTTTCGGCATGCTACTGCGTGTACTGCCAGGTCTCTATTACGGCCAGGGCCATGCCTACGGCAACGGGTTCAGCGGCAGCGGCACGGAAGGAACGGTAAAAAAGCTGACCGTGGAGGACATGAGGAAATACTACGCCACGTGGTTCAAGCCGAACAATGCGACCATCACGATCGTCGGCGATACAACCATGGCGGAGATCGAGCCCAAACTCGAGAAGCTCTTCAACGGCTGGAAGCAGGGTGAGGTTCCGACGAAGAATCTGGCGGCGGTGCCCCTGCCCGAAAAGAGTGTTGTCTATTTACTGGACAAGCCTGGCGCGATACAGTCCATCATCGCCGCGGGACACTTGGTGCTGCCGCGAAAGAACCCTGATGAGTACGCCATCGACACCATGAATACCGTATTCGGCGGCGCGTTTATTTCGCGCATCAATATGAACCTTCGCGAGGACAAGCACTGGTCCTACGGCGCGGGGAGTCAGGTGGTAGGCACGCAGGCGCAGCGGCCGTTTTTCACCTACGCCCCGGTGCAAACCGACAAGACCAAGGAGTCGATCGAAGAGATGATGAAAGAAGTGCGCGGGATTGTCCGTGACAAACCCGTGACGGCGGACGAACTGGAGATGGCTCAAAGCAACAAAACGCTGCGCCTGCCGGGATCGCAGGAAACGATGCAACAACTACTCGGGTCCATCAATGAGATCAACCGGTACCAGCTTCCGGACGACTACTTTGAGACCTATGCATCTAAAATCCGTGCCCTGAAGCGGGAAGACCTCAACGGTGCGGCCGAGAAGATTTTGCGGCCGGATCGGATGATATGGGTGGTTGTCGGCGAC
>JBDTMC010000324.1:0-8978 GCA_039934475.1 Bryobacteraceae bacterium
GCGGCAACGTAGCCAGCAGCAGGGCGGTCATTACGGCGCATCTGCGCATGGATCGTCGTTACTTAGGAATTGGTGGGTGTCAAGTGCATTTACAATTGGGAGCTTAACTTACTGGTCTACGGGGTATCCCCGGGGAATCGAGGTAAGTTTATTCGGCAATCTATTCGATTTGGAGCCAAATATGAGTAGAGGGGCGAGTCTTCGTATCCTACCGTATCCGAGCAAGATATTCGTTTTGGGTTATGGAGGCGCGAAGCGGATCTGGACCGTGAGATCGAGCGGTTGATCTATGCTAATGCGAGATGCCACTGACCATCGAACCCGCCAGCACGCGCGAGCTCCTGGAGAGCGCTAAGGAACTCTTCCGCGAATACTCGCTCACCATCAGCGCTGAGGTCTGCATCGTCGATTTCGCCAGAGAGGTCGCCGGGTTACCAGGCCAATATGGTCCACCGGATGGACAGCTCTGGGTGGCGCTCCACGGCCATCAGCTCGCCGGATGCGTGGCCGTGCGTCGGCTGGAAGATGGCGTTTGCGAGATGAAACGGCTCTTTGTCCGCGATACCGCGCGCGGCACCGGGCTGGGCCGGCGCCTGGTGCATGTGGCTATCGAATGGGCCTGCCAGGCGGGGTACCGCGAGATGCGGCTCGACACCCTTCCGAAGATGGAAGCAGCCATCGCGTTGTACCAATCGATGGGCTTCCGGAATATCCCGCCCTATGGCGCCAAGCCTATCCCCGAGGCTCTCCACTTCTCGCTCGATATCCCGTAGTAGACCAGACCGATGCCGTCTTCGACGACGTCGCGTTCATATTCGAACCCCAGCTTCTCCATGACGTGGCGGGACGCTCGATTTTCCGGAATCGCCAGCGCCACCACGCGCGCCAGCCCGGCTCGCGTAAAACCGTCGGAGAGAGCCGCCCTCGCGGCCTCGGTTGCCAGGCCCCTCCCCCAGAACTCCCGCGCCAGCCACCAACCAGCTTGAGTCTCTCTCGCCCACTCCAGTGATTGGATGCCGCAGAATCCAGCCAGACGGAGTGATTCCTTGTCGATCAACTTCCAGTAACAGTAGCCGAGCTTCTCGAACTGCCCGCGTTGCCGGCGTATCCAATTGCGGCGTTGATCGTCCGTCCAGGGCACTCCTTGATTTGTATAACGCATCACCTCGGGGTCGCCAGTGAGTGGGTGCAGTGTCTCGTCATCACCTTCACGCCACGCACATAGCAGCAGCCGCTCCGTCTCCATCTGCACCCCAAGAGTGGCCAGCCAAGCCTCACGGCTGATGCCGTAAACCACGATGTCAAATCCCTTACGGGCACCGGTGGATTCGTATGTCATTCCCAACTTGTCCATGATGTGGCGCGAAGCGCTGTTGGCCGGCATGGCTACGGCGATCAGGCGCGAGAGCCCGCATCGGGTAAACGCATCGGCCAGGGACGCGCGAGCGGCTTCCGTCGCCAATCCCCTGCCCCAACAATCTCGTGCCAGCCACCATCCAATTTCCGTACCCGGCGCGTCCTTCAGTGGCTGTATCCCGCCAAATCCCACCATGCGGCCGGTGGCCTTCTCCACCAGTCTCCACATGCAGTAGCCATACTTTTCCAGATGTCCGCGCTGCCGGCCAATGTATTCCACCAGTTCGGCTTCCGTCCATGGCACGCCCCCATTGATGTACTTCAGGACTTCTGGGTCAGTGGCCAGTGGCCGGAAGGCATCCAGATCCTCATCGCTCCAACCCTTCAACCACAGGCGTTCCGTTTCCAATTGCATATGTCCACAGTAACTCTGTAAGCCTTTACAGGGCACAGCCAATGCCGTCAGTCGCGGGCGGGCGTATAATGGCGGGAACGCGTGGAAAGCACAGTTGAACAGCTCGTCATTGAGTTCACTCGCCGCCGCATCCCGGCCGCCGCGGATCGGGTTTCCCTGGACTCCCGTCTGGTGGAGGACCTCGGCCTTGAGGGCGAAGACGCGCTCGAGTTCTTTGAGGCCTACGACGACAAATTCCACGTCGACCTGACCGTTCTCATCAACCAGAATTGGAAGCGCCATTTCGGCGCCGTCGGCGGCGTTCACTGGACCACGGTCGCCGGTTTCTTTGTCTGCTTCCTGATTTCGGAGACCCTTCACTGGATCTTCGGTTCAATTCCGCAATGGATTGTCTATCTCGCCCTGATGCTGGTGTGGTGGGGGATGCTCCAGTTCTGGCCGTCGAAGCGTCAGACCACACTGGTGCCCATCACCGTCCGCGACTTAGTCGAAGCGGCCACAGCGCAGCGCTGGGTCAAAGTAATCCAGTAACTACGCCAACACCTGTTTTACTAACTCGCCGTGAACGTCGGTCAGCCGGAAATGGCGTCCCTGGAACTTATAGGTCAATTGCTTGTGGTCCACACCCAGGCAGTGCAGAATGGTCGCTTGCAGATCGTGCACGTGCACTGGATCGTTGGTCACGTTATAGCTGAAGTCGTCCGTCTCGCCCACCACAACACCGCGCTTAACACCGCCGCCGGCCAGCCACATACAGAAGTTGCGCGGGTGATGATCGCGCCCGTAGTTTACTTCGGTCAGCCGGCCCTGGCAGTAGACGGTGCGTCCAAATTCACCGCCCCATACCACCAGCGTGTCATCCAGCAGACCGCGCTGCTTCAGATCGGTGATCAGGGCGGCCGTCGGTTGATCGGTACCCTTGCACTGCAACGCCAGATCGCGCGGCAGATCGTTGTGCTGATCCCAACCGCGGTGGTAGAGCTGCACAAAGCGTACGCCTCGCTCCGCCAGGCGCCGCGCCAGCAGGCAATTCGCCGCGTAGCTCCCGGGCTTGCGCGACTCCGGTCCGTACATTTCGAAGGTCGATTCTGGCTCTTTTGACAGATCCATCAGATCCGGAACGGAGGTCTGCATCCGATAAGCCATCTCATACTGAGCGATGCGCGTCTCAATCTCCGGATCGCCGTATGACTCGTATTTGATCTGATTCAGCTTACCGATGGAATCGAGCATGGAACGGCGTGTGCCCTTCGAAATTCCCGGCGCGTCGGAGAGGAACAGCACCGGATCGGCGCCGGCGCGGAACTTCACGCCCTGATGACTCGAAGGCAGGAACCCGCTGCCCCACAGGCGCGAAAACAACGGCTGGTCAGTGTTGAGTGCGTGGGCCTGCGACACTAGCACCACGAACGCGGGCAGGTTGTCGTTCTCACTGCCCAGGCCATAACTCACCCAAGCGCCCATGCTGGGGCGACCCGGTTGCTGGCTCCCGCTTTGGAAAAAGGTAATCGCTGGGTCGTGATTGATCGCCTCAGTGTGCATCGTCCGAATCAAGGCGATGTCATCGACGATCTTTGCCGTGTGCGGCACAAGGTTGCTGGCCCACGTACCGGATTCGCCATGCTGCTTGAAGTCAAACATCGACGAAGCTACCGGCAGCGTGCTTTGTCCGCTCGTCATGCCGGTGATCCGCTGTCCCATGCGAACCGAGGCTGGCAGTTCCGCGCCTTGTAACTTCTTCAGCGCCGGTTTGTAATCGAAAAGGTCGATCTGCGACGGCCCACCCGACTGGTGCAGCAGGATCACACGCTTTGCCTTGGGCGGGAAGTGCGGAATTCCCGCGAGTCCGGGCGAGGCCTCCAGCCGGCCGCCTAACAGCGACGCCAACGCTGCGCCGCCGATTCCCATCGCGCTCTTGCCGAAGAAGTGACGTCGCGTCACAGCCAATTGAAGTTCTTGTTCCGGTGTCATCGCATCACTCCTTGGTAATCGCTTCGTCGAGGTTCAAAAGCACCGTACAGACGTTCGTCCACGCGGCGAGCGTGGGCGCATCGACACTGGCTGGCAACGGGGATTCGCCTACGTGCAACAGCTCGTTGGCAGCCTTCGCATCGCCAGCGTACACCGCCCGCTGGTCCTTCAAAGTAGAACGAAGAACCTGCAACTCGCCCTTCGAGGGAGCCCTGGCCGTAACGGTTTCAAAGGCCGTTTTCAAACGTTCGTCATCGGCGACCTTCGCCGGCTCCAGAACTCGCTCCGCCAGGTTGCGTGCCGCTTCGATGTAAGTCGGATCGTTCAACGTAACTAGCGCCTGCAGGGGAGTGTTAGTGACCGCACGGCGCGAGGTGCACTTTTCACGATCGGGCGCATCGAACGTGTTCAAGGACGCCGGCGGCACCGTTCGCTTCCAGAACGTGTACATCGACCGCCGGTACACATCTTCACCGTGTCCCTGCACGTATTCCTGCGCACTGAACCCCTCGCCAAACGCTAATTCCTCCCAAATCCCGGAGGGTTGATAGGGCAGCACTGACGGCCCGCCCGTCTTGGCACTCAGCAGCCCGCTCACCGCGAGTGCGTTGTCGCGGACCATCTCCGCAGGCAGCCGGAACCGCGGCCCGCGCGCCAGCAGCCGGTTCTCCGGATCGCGTTCATGTAACGCCGGAGTCACCTTCGACGATTGCCGGTACGCCGCCGACGTCAGAATCAGTCGTTGCGTCGCTTTCACGTCCCACCCAGTCCGGATGAACTCCGTGGCCAGCCAATCCAGCAGCTCCTGATTCACCGGAGGCTCGCCTTGCGATCCGAAATCTTCCGAGGTCTTCACCAACCCGTAGCCGAAATACATCTGCCAGTAGCGGTTGACAGTGACCCGCGCCGTCAACGGGTGCGACGGATCCACCAGCCACTTCGCCAGAGCCAAACGGTTCGCCGGCTGGCCCACAGGCAGCGGAGGCAGCATCGCAGGCACGCCAGGTGTCACCTTCTCTTTGCGGTTGGTGTAATCGCCGCGCCCCAGCACGTAAGTGTCGCGCGGCTCATCGGTCTTCTCTTCCATCACCATCGTTGTAGGGATGGCGGCGACCAACTCGCCTTCTTCCTTCACCAGAGTCTTAAGCTCCGTATACGCGGTACGCAATTCTGGCGAAGCGTCGTGCCGCAGGTAGTAATCCTCCAGCAACTCGATCTGCTCGCCTTTGCGCTTACCCGGCGTATTCAGCAGCACCTGCACGGGGTACTCAAGGGCCAACTGCGCCGCTTCCTCAGCCGCAAGGGTTCGTTCGTAGAACCGGACGTCGTCGATGCGTCCGCGCATCGGCAGTTTCACCGAACCAACCGCCACCGGACCCGAATTCGCCGCGGCCTGTCCCAGTGCGTCCTTCACCGTAACCAGCTGCAGCAGCTTGCCATTGAGATAGAAATGCAAGCCAGCGGCTTTTCCGGTACCATCGCTTTCCACCACCACGTGATTCAGTTCGTTCTGAAGCGCCGGGTAGCCGTCAGTGTGTACAAGCAGCGATCCGTTACCGGCCGTCCATCGAATCTCCACGTCGTGCCCGCGCTTCAGCCCCGGCAGTGACATCGGCTTGCTCAATCCGATCTCAAAGTTGGAAGCCGCGTCCTGCTTCTGCATGAGCGTGATGCCCGGCTGGCGTCCCACGCGGAACCAGAATGCCATGCTGAACGGCTTCTCCAGCGCTACCGCGTCCGCCGGGAACTGCAGTTGAATGGACGTATCCAGTTCTGGCCAGCGGCGCACCGGACCGTTATTGAAAACCGGCTCACCCTTCAGGATCCGCCCGTTGCGGAAGTGGCCGGAAGTGTCAGAAAGGTTGCCATCCAGCTCGTACCACGCGCTTAGGCCAGCCGTGGGCGATTGCGGCACGATGTCGAACTTCGTCTTGCGCCATTCCGTAGTCAGAGCCCAGACCAGTTCGTCGGGAAGCTTTTCGTTGCGCTCGGCGACGGCCGCCTTCAGCTCCGCCAGCCGCTTCTCCTGTTTGTCATCCGGCAGCAGCAGGAATGGCTCAGCATTGCCCGTCTGCCCATCCAGACCTTTCTCGGGAATGTTATTGAAGAACGCACCGAAGCGATAGAAATCGCGCTGTGCGATGGGATCGTATTTATGGTCGTGACACTTGGCGCAACCCAAGGTGGTGCTCATCCAGACATTGGAGGTAGTCTCAATGCGGTCCACCATGTACTCGTTCTGATACTCTTCCGGAATCGCACCACCCTCGAAGTTGATCATGTGATTGCGGTTAAATCCGGTGGCGATCTTCTGGTCGCGCGTCGGGTTCGGCAACAGGTCGCCCGCCAGTTGCCACACGGTGAACTGATCGAACGGCAGATTGTTATTGAAGGAACGAATCACCCAATCGCGCCACGGCCACATGTCGCGGTGCGAATCGATGTGATACCCATGCGTGTCGGCATAACGAGCCAGATCCAACCACTGCATCGCCATGCGCTCGCCATAGTGCGGCGACGCCAGCAGACGGTCCACCAGCTTCTCATACGCATCGGGCGACTTGTCCTTCAGAAACGCGTCGACTTCTTCGCGAGTGGGAGGCAGCCCGGTCAAATCAAAAGCCGCGCGCCTGATCAATGTCGTTTTCGGCGCCTCGGGAGACGGTTTCAAGCCCTCGCGTTCCAGTCGCGCCAGCACGAAGCTGTCGATCGGATTCCGGACCCAGGCCTTGGTCTTTACGACGGGTTCCGCGGGACGGACGGGCGCGGTGTAGGCCCAATGCGTCCGCCACGTGGCACCTTCATCAATCCATCGTTTGATCGTATCGATCTGCGCCTCAGTGAGGTTCATCCCTGAAGTCGGCGGCGGCATGCGCATCGTAGTCTTGGCGTGCGAAACCCGCTGGTAGAGCCGGCTCTCACCAGACTTGCCTGCCACAATAACTGGCGCCGTCCCGCGCACCGCAAACGCCCCATCGCGCGTGTCCAAGCGCAGGCCGGCCATACGCTTGGCCTGATCGGGCCCATGGCATTGGAAGCAATGGTCGGAGAGGATTGGCCGCACTTCCCGGTCGAAATCGACAGGCTTCGCTAGCGCGAATGAAGCGAAGGCCAAACCCAGTGGCGCGATGAATTTCAGCAAGGACAAGCCCTCCAGGCAGTTGTCCCCTATTTTATCCCATGAACTGAATTTCGCGGGGGAATTCGGCTACCGAGGGCGGGCGGCGAGCCAGCGCCGCGACAATGGGACAACGATGGTCCTGCCGTCGATGAGTTCGACCGTCAGCGCATCGTCCGAAATACGTGCCGTTACAGTAGTCATAGGAATCCGCCTGACGGCCAACCGGAGACCGGCCCGCCGCCAGGCGCAGCCATCTTTGTCCGGCACGCAGCCGCACCGGCACCGGACCAGCGATCTGGACATCATCACACGGCACGCAGCCACCGTCCATGAACGTCGGCTTTCCGGCCGCCCCCGCCGCTTCGCAGCGAAGGCTTGTGATGTCTTGGCGCAACGAAACCCTATGTTGTTGTTACGGTTGCGAGGGTTGTTGTTGTTGTTGCGATACGCACAGGCGGCGTTGTTACTATTGTTGTTCCAAGAGCCGCCCCGAACCACTGCTTGGACCGCCGGCCCGAAATACGACGCCGCTTAGAACACAGCGCCGCAATCCTAGTGTATTCCCGTGCGAGGCATGCGCCACCCAAGCCTCCACTGATTTCTTCACCTTTTTCATGTCGATCCCGCCGGCCTGGTATTGCTTAGCCATCCGCCGCAACCGCCGACGCGCTCGCGTGACTGATCCCGGCAGCAGGCGGCGATCTTTCGCAAAAACCCGGAAACCGAGGAACGGAACGCCTTCAATTACTGGATATATGCGGCTCTTGCGGTCGTGTAATACCAACCGTAGACCTTCCAAACGATGCCGGGCTGCCTCCTTCCAGAGGCCGAGCACGGCTTTGTCGTTGGAGAACACCAGAAAATCGTCCACGTACCGGATGTAACCGGGTGCCCCCAATTCATCGCGGAAGAAATGGTCGAGCGGGTCCAGATAGACATTCGCCCAGAACTGGCTGGTCAGGTTGCCGATGGGCAATCCACGCCTCCGCTCGATTGGAGTAAACAGGTTGTCCCCTGGGAAGTAGAATTCCGCGGTGGGCTGCGGATTGCTGTTCTCCAGGATCAGCCGCGCCAATTCAAGCACTCGCCCGTCACGAAGCTTACGAGCCAGCCGGTCCAATAGAATTTGATGGTCGATGCTCGGGAAAAACGCCCGGATATCCCCCTGCAGGACGTACGAATAACGGCGCGCGTACTCGGTACAACGGTCCAGTGCGCGGTGCGTTCCCTTACCCACTCGATTGGCATAAGAATCGAAGATGAACGACCGTTCAAACAGCGGCGCCATCACTGCACAGAGAGCATGATGAACCACGCGGTCGCGGTAGGGAGCGGCGCTAATGAACCTTTTGGCCGGCTCGTAAATAGTGAAGGTGCGATACGGGCCGGGGCGGTAACTCCCGTCCAACAGTTCGTCTCGCAGACGGACGAGATTTTCTGCCAGCTTTTGCTGAAAACGGGCCACGCCATCCGTAAATCGCTTCCCTTTCTTCGCCTCGCAGGCCGCCTGGTACAAATTGTCGAAACTTGCTAAATGCGCGAACGAAAACGGCGGATCTTCAAGCTGGGACATGCTTGCCCTCCTGCTGCCGGATCCACCCTCCCACCAGAGACCCGATCTGATTCAGCGACCTGGTAGCGAACTCCAACTGGGCGACACTAAGAAACCTCATCTCCGTGGAGATCTGCAATAGGTGGCGAAGCTTCTCCAATTCCACGTTCGCCGCCCGCAGGTTCTTCAACTTGTCTTTCTGGTAATAGGCTTCAATCAAGTTCTCCAGAAGATCGAGTTGAATTCCCACCAGCCGGTCACCAAACAGAAATTTGTAGTTGCGTGGGAACTTCTCGATCTTTGGCAGAAACCACTTGATGAAGTCGTCAGTGTGGGTGAGCACATTCTCTTTGGCAGCCATCCTGACATTGTGCCCCAATTTTTTCCCGCAGGGCTCCGCCCTGCACCCGATTCCCCGCTCCCCGCGACCAACGGCGCAGTCACAGGACAAAGTGTAAAAGGCAACAGAGAAGAGGGTAAACTAAGTCCTGGCGCAACGAAACCCTAAGTCGAAGTCACGGTCGCGAGGGTTGCTGCCGAGGTTGCGATACGCACAGGCGGCG
>JBDTMC010000325.1:0-8977 GCA_039934475.1 Bryobacteraceae bacterium
CACCGTGGCGATCACTTGCAAACCCAAACACACCCCGAGCACGGGGATCTCCCTTCCGAATTCACCCACCACGGCGGCGCAGATTCCCGTACGATCCGGTCCGTAGGGACCGGGCGAAAGGACGATGCGCGCCGGCGCGAGTGCCCGGATTTCGTCGACTGAGATCGTATCGGAACGTCGCACTTCGCAGCGCGCTCCTTCGGCCTCCAACGCCTGCACGAGGTTCCATGTGAATGAGTCGTAGTTGTCCAGCACCAGCACCGGCGTTACATCTCCACGCGCTTCGTCTGCGCGTTCCAGCGAATCCTCTTGCCATGCGTCAGCGAAAGGTTCGCCATCTGCACCACCAGGGCCGCCTGGAAGCCAAGCCACATCGGCGCTGTCGGAGTTTTGCGCGTCCGGGTGCACTCTAAGAAGTTTCGCACGTGGAGATCTGTGGCGTAGCCGAAGCCGCGCTCCGACTTCTGTGTTATGGCTGGCTCTTCTTCAGCGCCCTGACGGTAGACCTTGCAGTCTTCGCGGCCAATATCCATGCGTGCTTTGTCGCCATCCAACTGGTTTAACTGATCGTTGCGGTTCTTGTAGCGCATGGCGGCGTAGTTGATGGAGAAGACACCGATGAAGTCTTCCGGATACTCGGCGGCGGCCACCACGGTTTCGGGCAACGGGAATTTGTGGGTCTTATTCGCAGAAGCATTCACCGCCAGAGGATAGCCGGCGTTCATCAGCAGGTGGATGCCATCGAAGACGTGAGCCCCCTGATCCGCTACCAGGCCGCCGGCGTATTCCGGGAACATGCGCCAGTTGCGGAAGCGCCTCGGGTCCACGGGAAGACGCGATTTCACGGGGCCTTGCCATTGCTCCCAGTCGAGGGCGCCTTCGAGTTTGGCAGACTCGCCGTCGCCGATGTAGTTGTTCAACCACCAGGACCGTACCATGCGCACGGTGCCGAGTTCACCGGCAGCGATCAGTTGGCGGGCATTCAGGTAGAGGTCGTAACTGCGCCGCTGCATACCCACCTGGACGATGCTCTTCGACTTCTTCTCCGCGTCCACTAACTGCGCTCCTTCTTCGGGCGTCCGGCAGAGCGGTTTCTCGACGTAGACGTCTTTGCCGGCGGCTAGAGCGTCGAGGACCATGCGATGGTGCCAGTGTTCGGGCGTGGCGATGAGGACGGCGTCGATGTTCTTGTCGTCCAACAGACGGCGGTAGTCGCGGTAGGCAGTGGGCGCCACGCCGCCTTGGGCTTTGGCCGCTGCGGAGAGGGCGCGCTCCAGATTCGGTTCATAGACGTCGCAAATGGCGGCCACGTGCAGCGATGGATCTTTCTGGAACACACCCATGACGAAGGTGCCGCGGCCTCCGCTGCCGATGACTCCGAGAGCGATACGATCATTGGCCGCGCTGAGCACGGCGCTGGCGGCGGTGGCAGTAAGAAATCCTCGTCGGTTCATCGACGCTATTTTACGCGAAGGCCTTCCTACGGCGGCGTGGGTTGCGACTGATCGCGATAACTCAGTGCGATCCACAGGATCCACAGCGAGGAGTAGAGAATCAAGCCCGCGGGTGCGTACCACCATGAGACAGCCGTTGCCAAAACGTAAACCAGGAAGCCCATGCGGTAGGCGGTGCCGATCTTCTCCAGAAGCTCGTCACTGACGTTGTGGTGCACCAATCGCCGGTTACTTGCCACTGAGGCGAACAGCACGTTATAGGCGGCGCCGATCAGTACGAACGTGCCGCAGTAAAACGCAGCGGCCGCGTTGGCGGCGGGCGTACTCAGATACTGCGCCAGCACCGCGGTAGGGAAGGGAACTACGGTCACCATCAGCAACAGCACCCCGTTGGCAATCAGGAACCTGTTATCCACGCGCCGCACCAGGCGCATCAACTCATGGTGGCTGATCCACATGATGAGGATCACGAAGAAGCTGAGGACAAGGGCGACGGCTGAGGGCCACAGCTTCAGCAGAGCCGCCAGCAGGGCGGCGGGAGTGATGACGGCGGGAAACGGTGGGACGTGCAGCTCCAGTATGAGCAGTGTAATGGCGATGGCGAAGACGCCGTCACTGAACGCTTCCACGCGCCCTGTCTCTTTTTCCGCCGATTCTTTGGGGCCTGGCATGTAGACTGTATTGGAAAGGATACCCGAATCGTGACTCGTCTGGCTTTCATTTGTCTCCTTGTGAGCGCGACGGCAGCGCACGCGGCCGAAGTCCCAGCGCAGATTCCGCTATGGCCCAATGGAGCCCCTGGCGTTACCAACCGCGACGCCAAGGAAATCGTTTTGCCGCTCTCAGGTCCGAATGATGTACCACGCATTCGCGGCATCCACAATCCGTCCATCACACCATTCCTGCCGCCGGCGGACAAGGCTACCGGCGCGGCCATGGTGATTGCCCCGGGAGGCGGCCACACGATTCTGGCCATTGAGCATGAAGGCTATGAAGTGGCGCGCTATCTGAACAGCGTTGGTGTGGCGGCGTTTGTTTTGAAATACCGGCTGGCGCGTGAGCCCGATTCCCACTACAAGGTGGACGTGGACGCGCTGGCCGATGCGCAGCGCTCCATCCGTCTCATTCGCAGCCGTGCCGCGGAGTGGCGCGTGAATCCGAAACGGGTGGGCATCATGGGATTCTCGGCGGGCGGGGAACTGGCGTTTCTGGCATCCACGCAGTTCGATCGCGATAACTCGCGGGCCGCCGATCCGATTGACCGGTTGAGTTCCCGTCCAGACTTCCAGGCGTTGATCTATCCGGGTGGTCCACTGCGTTTTCAGAAGGTTCTCAACGACACGCCGCCGGCGTTCTTGTTATGCGCCGATAATGACCAGGGCCCGGCATTGAATGTCTCCGGAATCTACAGCGCGTTGAAAGCCGCAGGAGTCCCTGCGGAAGTCCATATCTTTGCCAGCGGTGGGCATGGATTCGGCATCAAAGAGAAGCCCGGTCCCAACGTGATTCACACCACTTGGTACGTGCGGCTACGGGACTGGATGGCCGATCGCGGTCTGCTTACGCCTGGTTCCAACGGCGAATGACGCGCTGGCTGCCCTCGTAGCCGAGCACGCTGACCGTAGTGGTGTCCAGCGCGAAGAGGCGCCCTGCATCGGGCGGCAGACCGAGCCACGTAGAGGTGAGGATGCGCAGCAGGTGGCCATGGGAGAAGATCAGGACGTTGCCGCCGAGCGCTGAGGCTGTTTCAATAGCGTGTCGTGCCCGCGCGGCCACTTCATCGATACTTTCGCCGCCCGCAACGGTAGCCGTCCAGATCGACCAGTCTGGCTCCGTTTGGCGGATGTCGGCCGACGTGCGGCCTTCATACACGCCGTAATCCCATTCCAGCAGGTCGGGGTTCACGATGGCGGAGGGGAAGCCCGCCAGTGTGGCTGTTTCGCGAGCGCGCTGCAGGCCACTCGTCCACACAGCTTCAAAGGAGTGTCCGGCGAGTTGTCGCACCAGTGTGCCGGCGGCCGCGCGGCCGCGATCGGTGAGGGGAATATCCGTGCGCCCTGTGTGTTGGCCGGAGAGGCTCCATTCGGTTTCTCCGTGCCGGGCTAGCCATAGCTCTGGTCGCGCGTTCATGCGTGTTATTTTCCTGACAGGAACTGTTCGAGTGACTTGCCGTAATCTTCGGTGTAGTCGCCAGTGGCGCGCCACACCACCAGGCCCGCGCGGTCCAGCAGCAGCGCGTGGATAGTGTCCTCAGAGGGCAGCTTCAGACCCGATTTGAAGGGCTTCTTGTCGATGTAGAGCGTAATTGTGCGGGCGCGTTGCGCCTTGTCGGGAATGCCGCTACGCATGCCATTGTTGATGAACCAGCGCGTGACCGGGTTCAGCTTGTCGATGGTGGGCAGTTCGTAGTAGCGGAGACTCTTGTGGGTTTCCGCGATCTTCGTCATTGGCTTCAACCAGGTGTCCACATTTGCCTGTTGTTTGCGCTTGAACGCGATGACCACAAGGTTGTAGTCGCCTTCGAACTCCGCTGGTATCGCCATGTCCTTGCCGTTCAGATTCGCGGCCTTCAGAGGAGGGAAGACTTCCTGGGCCGGCAGTAAGGCCATAGAGAGGATGATACCCGACAAGATTTTCGTCACCATACCAGGTTGGATGCGGCAGCTACGAGATTAGTTTATATCCAGTGAAGAACAAGAGGATGGAGAGGCCGACGCGCAGAACCCGATCCGGTACGCGCGGCGTGAGGTAGCTACCGAGTATCACGCCAGGGATGGAGCCGCAAAGGAGGGTGGGGACCAGTGACCAATCGACGTTGCCGGCTTGCTGATGGACGAGCGCCGTTGCTGTCACCAGCAGCGCCGCGTGAAAGACATCCGTGCCCACGACGCGCGAGGAAGCTCCGGGCATGATCAGGAGCAGAAACGGCGCGATAAGAGAGCCGCTTCCCACTGATGTCAAGCCGACAAGAAAACCGATGACGAACCCCCAGATAGGCGTCAAAGTTCGTGCGTTATTGGTAATCCAACTTGTCCGGCGGTCAGACACGTGCAAACCCGCGACGCGCATGACGATCAGCGCGGCCACAGTAATCAAGGCAACACCGAGGGCTTTTTTAACTTCGCCATCGATATTCGCTCCCCGCTTGTGCAACTCCGTAATAACCAGTACGCCCAGAATTCCGCCCGGGACGCTGCCGATGGCGAGCCGCCACACCACCTTCATGTCCACGGAACCCTGACGCCAGTGCATCCACGCTCCCACTACTTTGGTGAGCGATCCATAAACGAGGTCGGTACCGACAGCGAGGATGGGGCGGACACCGAGGATCAGGATGAGGAACGGCGTCATCAGTGCTGCGCCGCCCATGCTGGTGAGACCCACCAGCATACCTACTCCGAAGCTCATCAACAAGATTCCCCAGTTTATGTCCACGTAATCCTCGACAAAAATTCACAAGTATGGCCCCGCGCCAGCGGCGCGCACTTAGCCTTCAAAGGCCTCTCCATCAAGCAGAGATGAAGAACAAATCGTTTCGAAACGCAGCAGGCTCCAGCGGTCAGATCGGACAGAGACGCCGATTCCGATGGCGATGGGCGGACATCAATGCCGCTGTCTGGAGGTGCCAAACGTGCCCGCCTTCGCAGTATAGACGATTGCCCAATGTCATGTTTTCGAAACGGCGTTGAGGCAGACTTCAAGTACTGAATATCCTCAGCGACTAGTCATCAATTCCTATTGAACTTCTAGACTATAAGCGCCTGAACCCGACTTGTCAACCCGTCATTAGTACCATGTACTGCCTGTGCGATAGCATAGGGGACTGAGAAAACCTAACAATGAGCCAGCCTACAACACCTCTCTCTCGGCGCCGCTTTTTCATGGGCACACTGCTTGCGGGGGCCGTTCCCGCCGGTGGATTCGGCAGCGTACCTTCGCTGTCCAAGCTCGGGTTCAAGTCGCCCAATGAGAAGCTGAATATCGCTGCCGTGGGTGCGGGCGGCAAGGGCTACAGCGACATCATGGGGTGCCGCAGTGAGAATCTTGTGGCCATGGCTGACCCCGATGAAAAACGGGCTGAGAAGGCTTTTGCGCAATTCCCTAACGTCCCCCGTTACGCCGACTTCCGTCAAATGCTGGATAAGGAAGGGAAGAACATCGACGCCGTTACCGTGAGTTGTCCGGACCACATGCACGGCAGTGTGGCGATGTGGGCGATGGCGCGCGGCAAACACGTTTATTGTCAGAAACCGCTGACGCGAACGTACTGGGAGGCGCAACAACTGGCGGCCGGAGCGCGGCAGTACGGTGTCGCCACGCAAATGGGAAACCAGGGGTACTCAAACGAGGGAGCACGCCAAGCTTGCGAGATTATCTGGTCCGGTGAGATTGGCGCCGTGACCGAAGTTCATGCCTGGACCGACAGGCCGCGCGGGTACTGGGCCCAAGGTCCAGACGTAGCACCAAAACCCGAACCGGTGCCTTCGACATTGAATTGGGAGGCGTGGTTGGGCGGCGCAGAACCGCATGAGTACAGTTCGTCATACCTGCCGCTGGTTTGGCGTGGCTTCCCGGAATTCGGCTGTGGCGCCATCGGAGACATGGCCTGTCACATCTTGGGAACTCCGAACATGGCGCTGCGCTTGACCGCGCCCGTCAGCGTGGAGTGTGTGAAGCAGGTAGGCAAAGGAAAGTACACGTTCCCGCAGCAGTCCGTGATCCGGTTCGATTTCCCGGCCCGTGGTGCCATGCCCGCGGTGAAGGTGTTCTGGCACGACGGATTGGAGAAGCAGCCGGACATGGAAGGCGTGCCTGCCGGTGAGTTGTTGGGCGATAGCGACGTCAACGGAAGCATTTTCCTCGGCGACAAGGGTATGGTCACCACGGGATGTTATGGCGAACGCACGAGACTGGTGCCGGCAGCAAAGATGCTGGACTATAAGATGCCGGAGCCGTTTCTATCGCGATCCCCGGGGCATTACCGCGATTGGATCCGCGCGTGCAAAGGCGGAGAACCCTCCTGTTCGAACTTCACGATCTCTGGCCCGTTTGTGCAGTGGATGCAGTTGGGCGTGATCTCGATGAAGTTCGAGGGCAAGCTGGAATGGGATGCCGCGGCCGGGAAGTTCACCAATAATAAGGAAGCGAATCAGTGGTTGATGCCAAAGTTTCGCAAGGGATGGAAGTTCCTCGGCTAGGCGGGGACGAACCTTTCTGATAGAATCCGTAGGCAGAAAACACTGCTTACTGTCGGCAAGTAACCGAGCCCCAACAGTCAGGGAGCGGGTTTTCAGGACAAACTATTGGCTATACCTCGCAGGCCGCGTTGCCGTTGAGAGCCATCACGAGAGGACTTCTCATTCCGCATGCAGACGGCCGCCATTCCTTATCGGGTCGCAGACTTTCTAAAGCAACATCCGCCGTTCCAATTCATGCAGGAGCCGGAACTTGTCGCCCTCGCCGCGCGCGGCCGGGTGAAGTTTCACGAACCTGACGAGTACATCTGCTGGCAGTCGTCGCCGCACACGCCGTTCGTCTACGTAATCCAGCAGGGCTCAGTTGCACTGTGGGACGAGTCCGCAAATCCCCCCGTCCTTCGCGATATCCGCGGCGCCGGCGACTGTATCGGCATCGAGCGCTTCAATGGAGCAGTCGCCAGCTTGCACTCGGCGAAGGCAGCCAGTGAAGTCGTGCTCTACGCGCTGTACGCCACTGATCTGGAAACGCTGCTGGCGCGAAGTCCCGAAGCCGCCCGCTATGTCGCTGCCTACTCCACGGTGACCCCTGGTTACAGTGCCCCCGGCGAGCGAACCAACCGCCATCACATGTTTCTGGCCGACCTTATGCGCGACAGTGCTCCGGTCGTCTGCACGGCGTCAACTCCCATTCGAGAGGCGGCGCGCCTTCTCGGTGAATCCGGCGCCCAGGCCTTGGCACTGACAGACGGGGGTGCCTTCGCTGCGCTGCTCACATCGACGGAACTGCTTCGCTGGATCGCCGACGGCGCCGTGGATCCCGAACAGCCCGCGCAAAATATCGCCCGCACCGCAACCGTCACCGTGGCGCCGGAAACGCTGGTCAGCGATTGCGTTCTGGCGATGGCGGCATCGCACGCCAGCGCCGCTGCTCTCACCAACGATGGTTCCCCTTACACCACGCTGCAAAGTATCGTCACGGCCTCAAGCCTGGCGCCCGCCTTTGGCGATCACCCGATTACGATCCTGCAGGAGATTGCCGCGGCCTCGAGCGTCGAATCCCTCCGCGTGCTGAATGCGCGCGCCCGCGCCTGGATCGTCGAGAATCTTGCTTCGCCCGCGGTTCTGGACTGGCTCGCTTCCTGGGCGGACCGAGTGAACCGCCGCATTCTGGAGCGTCTCCTCCAATTGACCGGTAACCAGCATACCGAGGGGCTCTACTGTTTCTACGGCGCCGCCGGACGGCAGGAACTTCTCACCGCCATTGCTCCTCAGATCGCCGTCATTGGGGCCGTACCCGTATCCCTGGAAACGGCGCTGGCCGAGTGCGGCTACCTCGCGCCCCAACCACCCGTAAGCGCCAGCCTTGACGAATGGAAGGCTCGCTTCTCCGGCTGGATCAGGGCTCCCATTCTGACCGATGTCTATGGATCGCGCCCGTTCTTCGACTTACGGGCGGTTAACGGACCGGCGAACCTTTTCCGCGAGTTGGAGTCGCACATCCGCGCTGAACTCACGGCTGAGCCGGCGTTTCTGCGCATCCTCGCCAACGATTGTCTTGCCTTGCTTCCCCCGCTCACTTTCTTTCGCGACTTGGTGGTGGAAGAGTCCGGTGAGCGAACCGATACGTTCCGGCTGGAGAGCAGCACGCTACAGCCGCTGGCCGACGTAGCCCGCGTCTTCAGTCTCGCCTCCGGCACGCCCCTCGGCGCATCCACGTGTGAACGATTTGAGCAAGCCCGGCGACTGCTGCCGGCGCAGGAATCGATCTTTCGGGAAGCGGCGGAGATCATGCGCGTCGTGCTGTTTCACCAGGCCCGCGCCGGACTCCGGCAAGGCTCCAGCGGCGCCGAACTGCCTCTGAACCTGGTCAGCCGGCACGACCGGCGCGTACTGAAGAGCGGGTTTCGGTCGATCCACAATCTGCTTGGATTCACCGCGTCCGGTAGATGGCTGGGGGCGCTTTGAGCTGGGCCGGCGAGACTCCCATCGAGCAGGTCCGCTTCGTCGTGCTCGATTCCGAAACTACCGGACTGAACCCGCGGAAGGACCGCATCGTCACCATCGGCGCCATCGCCGTCGTCAATCACGAGGTGCTGATCGAGGATTCCTTTGAGGCCTTGCTGAAAGTGCAGTACAACTCGAGCGCCGTGACGGTCCACGGTGTGACGCGCGAAGAGAGCCTCGCCGGACTCGACGAGCCCGAGGCGCTCAATCAATTTCTGGAATACCTGGGCGATGGCGTCATCGTGGGCCACCACATCCTCCACGATATCCAGACGCTCGAGCGCCAAAGCGTTGCCGGCGAAGCTCGGGGAGGTCGACAAG
>JBDTMC010000326.1:0-8937 GCA_039934475.1 Bryobacteraceae bacterium
CCGGTCTGTGGGGCGTGCTTGTCATCGACATGATTCAGTTCGGCATCAAGATGTCGGCCGTCATTGCCGCCGCGTACTTCGCCGTCAACCTGCCGCAAGTGGGAGGGCTCACCGGCCTCGTCGAAAAGCTTTCGCATCGCACAGGGCCCGGCGGTCTGAACTACCTCAATATTCTTCCCGATTTCACTAACAACTGGGAACTCGCGGTGGCGATCTTCATCATGCCGCTGTGCGTGCAATGGTGGTCAGTCTGGTATCCCGGCGCGGAACCGGGCGGCGGCAGCTACATCGCCCAGCGCATGCTGGCATCCAAATCGGAGAAGGATGCCCTCGGAGGCACGCTCTTCTTCAACCTCGCGCACTACATTCTGCGGCCGTGGCCGTGGATCCTGGTGGGGCTCGCGTCCCTCATCGTTTACCCCGAGTTGTCGGATATCCAGAAGGCGTTTCCCTATGTCGATCAGCGCATGATCGGTCACGACATCGCCTATCCGGCGATGTTGAAGTTTCTTCCAACAGGCTGGATCGGCCTCATGGTAGGCGGCTTGGTGGCCGCAAATTCGTCGACGATTCTGACGCATCTCAATTGGGGCGCGTCGTACCTGGTGCACGACTTCTATCGGCGCTTCATCAATCGCACGTCCACTGAAAAGCATTATGTAAGGGCCGGACGCATCGCCATCCTGCTGCTGTTCGTGCTTTCTTCGTCACTCGTGTTCGTTCTTGATACCGCCGTGGAGAGCTTCAACATCATCCTCCAGGTGGGTGCCGGAACCGGCCTGCTCTATCTTCTGCGCTGGTTCTGGTGGCGAATCACGGCGTGGTGTGAAATCGTTGCCATGCTCAGTTCGTTCCTGGTGTCTCTGCTGCTGCTGATTTCGCACCGCGCTGGCATGAATCTCGGCACGCACCGCGAACTGCTGCTGACTGTGGCCACAACCACGGTCTGCTGGGTGATCATGGCCTACCTGGGCCCGCAAACGGACCGCGACACACTCATCAAGTTCTACCGCCAGGTGCATCCCATCGGTCCCGGCTGGACAGCCATTCGCAAGGCGGCCGGAGTCGATCCAGTAGAAGCCGCTCAATACGCGCGCCAGGATAACATCCCGCTCTCGATGCTCGGCTGGGTTAGTGGCTCCGCCGTCATCTGGTCGGGCCTGTTCACGGTCGGCAACTTCCTTTATGGACGCATGGGTTATGCGTTGGGGCTGTTCGCCATAATGCTGGTTACAGGCAGCACACTTATTTGGACGATCCGTCGCCTGTGGCGTTAAGAGCCGCCAGGTCTTCCGGCCGGCCGACATCACGCCAGTCCCCGGCAATGCTGGCGATTCGCAGTTCTTTGCCCTCGGCCAGCATGCGGTCGAAGATATCAGTCAACTCGTATTCGCCGCGCGGCGAAGGCGCAAGCCGGTCCAGGTAGTCGAAGGCGAGCGGCCGCAGAGCATACAATCCGGCGCTGTTCCAGTGTGTGCGGGAAGTTCCTGGGGCGGGTTTCTCCACCACGCGCTGAATCACACCGGCCTCGTCAGCGTACACGGCGGCCCCTTGCCACGGGTCGTCCACCCACTTCACCCCCATCACCGCCGCCGTCTGTTCGTTCAACGATTTCATGCACTCCCTGTAGGCGGAGGGCTCACACAAGATGTCGCCAAATGTCAGTAGAAATGGCTCATCGCCGGCAAACTCGCGCGCCAGTCCTGCCGCCGATCCCGTACCGTTCACCGGATCCTGAACGCGAAACTCCACCGGCAGCCGCCACCCCGTGAAGTGATTGACGACCAGTTCGCGCCGGTAGCCAACTACCAGCAGAAACCGCTTCACGCCCGCAGTGGCCAAGCGGTCCAGAATATGCTCCAGAATGGGCTTACCTTGCACGTGGAGCATCGGCTTGGGAGTCTCCGCCGTAATCTCTCCCATTCGTTTTCCGCGGCCCGCGGCCAGCACAACAGCTTGTCGAATTTCAGTCATTGAGCGCTCCGGCGGAAGGCTCCACGGCAAGCAAATGCAAATCTGGGTTGAACCCGGCGCGGGCAGCGTAGAAGCTGTCGCACAAGTCGCGCGCAATGCGCTCCCGCTGCGTCCTCTCGCAGAAGATCACGGCGCAGCCACCAAACCCAGCCCCGGTCACACGAGCACCCAATGCCCCAGCCCCTCGCGCCTTTTCTACTAGTTCATCCAGCGCCGGGCAACTCACGCGAAGCAAGTCGCGCAAGCTGTTGTGAGACGCATTCAGTGCCTCTCCAAAGGCGTGCGCATCACCGCGCCGCATCGCGGCAACTGCCGCCGCCACACGATCGCGCTCGCCGCTGACGTGCAGAAATGCGTCCCGCTCTGCCGTGTCCAAGACGCTCAAGTCCGGTGTCCACGCCTCGGCGTAGGAAGGCAGTCCCAGTTTCTTCAGCGCGCTCCCTCCCGCCGTTCGGCGCGCATTGAACTCTAACCGCGCTCCGCCGCTCTTCTCGGCCGTGGTGAGGCTATGAGCCACCAGAAAGGCCCAGTCCTCCGGCACAGGAACATGCTCCACCGAAACCGGGGCAAAGTGCACCAGCAGAGCATGGCCGGGGCGCGGAGCCAGTACCGCCGCATGATCCATACCGCCCCCACGCGTTCCCACGAAATACTCCGCCTCCGGCAGAACTTCCATCAACTCCTCAAAGGATGCCGTGATGCGATTCGCCCGCAAGAGCGCGAGAACAAAAGCCACCAGCAACGCCGAAGACGACGAAAGCCCCGCTGCAGCCGGAAGATCCGACGTCACCCGTGCACTGATACCGTGTCCAATGCCCCAGCGATCGCCCACGGCTTTCGCCGCGGCCCGCACATAGTTCACCCAATCGCCGGATTCGGCTGGCGCGAGGTCCGCAATCCATTGAAATTCGCGCTCTCCGAATTCCTCGCTTCGCACCGTCACCCGGTCGTCACTTCGCGCCTCGAACTCCACGCGAATACGCCGGCCAATCGCCATCGGCAGCACCGGTAGGTTGTGATAATCGATGTGCTCGCCGATCAGATTCACTCGCCCTGGCACCGACAATCCGTCACTCATGTGTCCCCTTCCAAAGCCGCTGCGCCCGCAGCCACAGCAGCGCCGGCACTATGGCAATCGCACCAGTCCAAAAAGCCAATGTTCTCACAGACACGCCAAGGTCGATCGCTGACCCGCCGATGGCTATGACTACAGCCATCGTCAACGTCATGAAGCCGAAATCGGCGGAGAAGACGCGTCCGCGAAACCGGTCCTCGGTCTGAAACTGCAGCAGCATGGTGGAAAACGTCCAGACTACCGAGGCTCCCGCTTGCGCCAGAATCACTGTGGCTACGGCAGCCCATACATCCGGTGCACGGCTCAGCGCGATATAACCGGTCCCGATCACAGCAAACCCAGCCAGGATGCCCTGCCGCAGCCGCTGCTGGTCTTTCCCGGCCCAATAGCCGCCGATCAGAGGTCCCAGCAACGCCCCCACCCCTCGGGCACCCAGCAGCACGCTCATCCCGAGCATGCCTCCGCGCTGCGCACCAAACGAGTGTGGCGCTACCGGAAAGGTCCGCTCGCCCATGAGAGGCAGAAACACCCAGTGTGCCCCCATCAACCCCAACCCTGCTTTCACCAGCAGGGTGGTCAGCAAACACGGATTGCGGAATACATAGCGGGCGCCCTCCAGGAACGGCGAGAAGTCGAATAGATCCGCGCCGCGAAGAGGTTTGCCCGAATCGCAGTGCGTCTCATGCACGCGAATGCCGCGCAGCAGCATCGCTGAGATCAAAAACGAAGCGGCGTTCAAGCCAAACACAGCGCCTCTCCCAAACGCCGCCGCAATCAAACCGCCCGCCATCGAACCTAGAGCCAGGCTCACGGACCAAGTCATCGAAGACAGCCCGTTGGCCGCCGCCAGTTCAGAATCGCCGTTGGTCAACGCAGGAGTCAATGCCGTACGGCCCGGCTCGAAAAACGCCCACATCAGCGTTTCCAGCAAGAGCAGCAGGTAAAGGAACGGTACTCCGGCCTTGGTCTGCACGGTCAGCATCCCAAGCACGATTACAGCCCGCGCCAGGTCCGCCGCTATCATCACGGTCTTGCGGCTGATGCGGTCGTTTACCACACCCGCCATGGGACCGATGAAGAACTGCGGCAGCACCTGCAGCACCACGGCCAAGGAGATCGAATTGGCAACCCCCGTCAGATCCAGCAGCAGGCTGTAAATAGCGACCGCGTACAACCAATCGCCCATCTCGCTGATGATCTGCGCCATCCACAGCAGGCGGTAGTTCCGGTTCGTCCGGAGGATATGCCAATAAGAACCGAGCGAGCCCGGCCGCGCGCTCATACCTAGCGCGCCGTGTACAAGCCCATGCGCTCTTTCACGACCTCAACGGTGGAGTTCGCAATGGGGGCGACACGCTCCGCGCCTTCGCGCAGAACCCCTTGCAGATACCCCGGCTCCGCTAGAATCTGGCGATACCGCTCCTGCAGCGGCTTCAGACTCTCAGCCACCATCTCCGCCACCTGCTTCTTCAGGTCGCCATACCGCATGCCGCTGAAATGCGCCTTCATCCGGTCGTCCGGCCATTCCCCGAATGCCTGGAAGATCGAAAGCAAGTTCGCCACGCCGGGGCCCATGGTTTCAAAGTCCACGGCCGGATTGGAATCCGTTGTTGCCCGCATGATTTTTTTCTTCAGTTGATCGGGCGGATCAAGCAGCGCCACGGCATGCCCACTTCCGGTGGCGGACTTGCTCATCTTTTTTTCCGGATCGTCCAATCCCATCACCCGCGCGCCGACGGCCGGCAGCCGTGTCTCAGGCATAACGAACGTTTCACCGTACAATGAGTTAAAGCGTTGAGCAATGTCCCGAGCCAATTCGAGATGTTGGCTCTGATCGTCGCCAACTGGGACGATCGCCGCCTGGTAGAGCAGAATATCCGCTGCCATCAGCACCGGATACTGCAGCAAACCGTCACCCACGGTTTCCTGAGCAGCGGACTTGGCCTTATACTGCGTCATCCGCTCCAGCCAGCCAACAGGAGTGACGCAAGTCAACATCCAGGCCAGTTCCGCATGGGCCGGTACGGCCGATTGAACCATAATCGCGCTGTGCTTCGGATCGATTCCCGCGGCTAGAAACAATGCCGCGATCTCTTCGATCTTGGCGCGCAGTTCAGAGGGCGTCTGATATACCGTGACGGCGTGCAAATCGACGATGCAAAAGATACTTTCAAAGTCGAACTGGATCTTAACCCAATTCTTCAGGGCGCCCAAATAGTTGCCTATGTGGAGGTTGCCCGTTGGTTGAACTCCGGAAAAAACTCGTGCTTTCATTGTAAATAGAAGAAACTAGAACAATGGTACTGTGATGGACGACCACGAAACAAACACCGCCGTTAGTTCCGAAGTGCGAATTGAGAAATGGGTCTATGGCGGCGACGGCCTTTCGCGCGTCGATGGGCGAGTCGTGATGACGCCTTTTGTTCTCCCTGGAGAACTCGCGGCCATCGAGACGTCGCCGTACAAAGCGGGCCTACTTACTGGAAAAGTAGTTGAGCTGCGCGAGCCATCGCCCCTCCGCGTAGAGGCCCACTGCCCCTACTTCGGCCGTTGCGGCGGCTGCCAGTATCAACACGCTCCTTACGATTACCAGTTGGCGCAAAAGGTAGAGATCCTGCGCGAGGTATGTCGCCGCGTCGGCAAATTTGAAGCACCGGCCGACATCGCCGTGGTTTCAGGTGAGCCTTGGGCCTACCGCAATCGGATCCAGTTGCACATTGAACGCGGAGAGATCGGCTACCGTGCCGCCTCCTCCCACCGCCTGGTGCCCGTAGAGAGCTGCCCCATTGCCTCACCGCGCCTCAACGCCGATATCGCCGCCTTGCGCGAGATGATGCGCAGCCCCCGATTTCCCGTCTTTCTTCAATCGATCGAACTGTTCACCAACGAAACCGAAACCCAATTCAACGTTTTGGACACCGTGCGCCCGCTGGCGCGCGATTTCTTCGACTGGTGTGAAGAGAAGATTCCCGGCGCCTCTGCCCGCACCATAGACTACCGGACGGCGGGCGAAATCTTCCGCGTCGGCCACAAGTCGTTCTTCCAGGTCAACCGCCACTTGATGGAAAAGCTCATCGAAACTGCGGTTCCCTCCGAAGGAGGCGGCAGTGCTCTCGATCTCTACGCAGGCGTCGGCCTCTTCTCGCTACCCCTGGCGGCGAAATTCTCCACGGTCACTGCCGTCGAGAGCGGCTCCGGAGCCATCCGCGATCTGACTTTTAACGCTTCCCGCGGCCGCCGCGAGCTGAAGACGGAGCAGTCGTCGGTAGACCTCTACCTGCAGGAAGTGAAAGAACGCCCGGATTTCGTGCTGGCAGACCCGCCCCGCGCGGGACTCGGCCGCACCGTCGTCCGCGAGCTGCTGCGCTTGCGCCCGCCACGCCTCACTGTCGTCGCTTGCGATCCATCCACACTAGCCCGTGATCTCGCGCCATTGTTGGCCGGCGGCTTCGCGCTAAGCAGCCTGACGATGGTGGACCTCTTTCCGCAGACGTATCACATGGAAACGGTGGCTCATCTCACTGCGGATTGAGTTGGGCTTCCAGCCAAGCCAGATAGGTGTCTGCACCGTCTACGATCGAGAGCGCGATCAGCTCCGGCACCTCGTACGAGTGAAGGAGCGCGACTTCCTCTCGGATCGCCGCGAACTGATCGCGGCGCGTCTTGATCGTCAGCATCCATTCTTCCGCCGTTTCCAAGGCGCCCTTCCATCGATACACACTGCGCACGGGTGAACTGATGTTGACGCAGGCCGCGAGGTGCTTTTCCACCAGCCGAAACGCAACCCGCTCAGCCTCTTCCGGAGAGCCACATGTAGCGATCACCAGGATCTTGTCGGTCATGTGACAATTTTCGCCTGTTTTGACTGGCAAAATATTTGCCATAAGGGTATAAACAATTGAGTAGGATTGTGTCGCGATGAAATTCCCCGTCCGTTCTGTCACTGCCGTCGCCGCATTCGCCCTGTTCGGAGCGTATGTGATGCTAGCCCTGCGCGGGCCGCAGGGTGTGCCGGCACTCATGGAGAAGCGACAGGAAATCCGCAAGCTCGATGAAGATAACCAAAACCTTCGCGCCATCATCGATAAGCGCAAGGAACGGATTCGCGTCCTCAGTACCAGTAGCGAAACCCAGGAACTCGAAATTCGCAAACGCCTGAAGCTGCAGCGCAAGGGCGACACGACGCTCTTCCTCCCCGAACAGCCCGCTCACTAGAGCAAGGCCCGACGAGGCCCCGAACGTAAGAGAGCGTGGCGTAGTGTACAATACGCCCCAGTGCCCAGCCCCAACCGTACCCTGAATTCGACCCCGTCTGAAACCTCGAGAGCACAGTGGATTCTGCTGGCGTTGCTGGTCGCGTCCGTCTTTATCAACTACATCGACCGAAGCAACCTCTCGGTTTCCGCCACCAACATCGTCGCCGAATTTGGCCTCACCAACACCCAGATGGGCCACTTGTTTTCGGCGTTCTTTTGGACCTACGCTGCCTGCCAGTTGCTTTCCGGCTGGCTGGTTGACCGCTTTAACGTCCACATCGTATTCGCCGCAGGCTTCCTAGTCTGGTCGCTCGCCACCGCCGGCACCGGCCTCGTGCACGCCTTCGTGCCCCTCTTTGTCGCCCGATTGATCCTCGGCTTAGGCGAATCGGTCGCCTACCCGGCATTCTCGAAGATCTTCGCCAGCGACTACACGGAGAGTCAGCGCGGCAAAGCCAACGCCTTCATCGACGCCGGTTCGAAGATGGGACCCGCCCTAGGCATCTTCCTGGGCGGCATGGTTGTGGCCGAATGGGGCTGGCGTTCTTTGTTCCTCGTCCTCGGCTTCGGAGCGCTTGCATGGCTTCCTTTGTGGATGATCTACGCTCCCAAAGGTCACAAGGGGCAGTCGCAAGCCATCAAGGACATGTACGTCCCGTCGATGCTGCATCTGCTCCGCCACCGCTCCGTATGGGGATCGTTCTTCGGCCTCTTCGCCATCAACTATGCCTGGTATTTCATGGTCACGTGGTTCCCTACTTACCTGGAAACAGCGCGCCACTTCCCGAAGGCCAAAATGGCGGTCCTCGGAGCTCTGCCCTTTGCTGTGCTCGCCATTTCGGCGTCGTTCGCGGGCATCCTCGCCGATCGCCTCATCTCCAACGGCAATACTCCCACCCGTGTGCGCAAAGGGTTCATCGTGACCGGTCTCCTAATGCAGACCCTCCTACTGCCCGCCGGCATGGCTTCCAGCGACACGGTATCCATGGGCCTCTTCCTATTCGCCTGCTTTGCCTTCGGCCTCACCACCGCCAACCACTGGGCCGTCACCCAGACCATAGCCGGACCCGCCGCTGCCGGCAAGTGGACTGGCATGCAAAACGCCTTCGGCAACCTTGCCGGACTAGTCGCCCCCACACTCACCGGCTTCATCGTAGATAAGACCAAATCCTTCGACCTGGCATTCCTCGCCGTGGCCATCGCCGCCGTTTTGGGAGCACTCTCCTACGCCTTCGTCATAGGCCCAGTGGAGCCTGCCGAATGGAAACCACCCACCGATTTAGTCCGGCAGTAGATGTTTCTGGACCTTGCCGAGGGCATTCCGCGGCAAGACCCCGACCCGCACAAATTTACGTGGGATCTTAAACGAAGCCAGCTGCGCCCGGCACCGCCGCTCCAGTTCTTCAGCATCGAAGTCATCCCCACGGGGCACAACAAAAGCAACCGGCACTTCCCCGCGCACGCGGTCTGGACGCGCGGCTACGGCGGCCTCGGCCACTTCCGGCTGTTCCATGAGGAACTCCTCTATCTCGCGAGGATAGATGTTGAACCCTCCGGAAATGATCAGATCGCTCCGCCGGCCGCACAACGTGTAGTAACCGTCCACGGCGCGCACCGCCAGATCGCCGGTCC
>JBDTMC010000327.1:0-8935 GCA_039934475.1 Bryobacteraceae bacterium
TATTCGACGTCACGCCCCAGGCACCGTCGATCCAACCGTGAAGCTCCAGCCGCTGCAGAGCCGGGTACAGGGAGCCCTCCTCCAGCAGCAGCTCATTGTCGGACGACTGCTGGATGAACTGGACGATGCCGTATCCATGCAGGTCGCGCAGCGACAGCGTCCGCAGAATTAGCATATCCAGTGAACCGGGCAACGAATCGTTCTTTTGCGGTTTGCGTCCCATACCAAGAATTCTTAGCTTAGGGCGACGCGATTGCGCGAGTCAAGTTAAGAGCGTAAAACTTTCGCGCCGGAAGTAGATTTCGAGGTGTTCACGCTCTCGCGAGGATGGTTGTGATTTTGGAGAAGATGCCGCTGATGGCGGGCGCAAGGGTGGGCGGCAGAAACGCCGCAACCGCGAGGGCCAAAAACGCGATCAGCATGGCGTATTCGATCAAATCCTGACCGCTCTCGTCTCTTGCAGTCTGTGCCAGCAACGGACTCCACCGGCTCGTTTGCAACATCGGTTCCCCCCTTTACAGTGGAGGAAGTAGATGGTTCAGACAAGCCGGTGAATCGCGTAGTAGGGAGGAGGGAACTACCTGTGGATCTTAGGGATTCACCTGAGCCGGATAGCGGATCAGAGTGAAATTCTGCAGCGTGACGGTCTCGCTGCCGGCCGCATCCTGCGACGCGCGTAGATCGATCGCCAGTTCAGACGACGGGTCCAGAGCCATGCTTCCGGCGTGTGTCACCATCGCAAAAGCGGAACCCCACGTTTGGGAATTCCACTGCAGTCCTCCGCCAAAGAGTCCGCCGCTCACTGAGCCGGTAACGAACCCTTCCACGGGAGGCATGCTGCGCGTCGTCAGAACGGTTTGATTCACGGCCACTTGCACTGTGAAGCCGTTGGTCGAACCGTCGTGAGTGAAATCGAACTTCAATTCGAAGCGGTCTCCGGCGTTCCACATTCCAGCCGGAATCGTACAGGTCCCCAGGCTGGAGGTAGTTGTGTTGCCAGTGACGCCGCCATTGCTACTGCAAATCACTTGCGGCGTGGTGTGGACTTGGCCGCCTTCGCGGGTTCTGCGGGTTTTGCCGTTGGTGTTGTACCAGGAGTCGCCGTCCGTTTGGTTTGCCGGATCTGCGCTGTATCCGCCGTCGCGCCATCCGGCCCGTTGCGAGTTGGTGGAAGCCTGGAAGACGTTTGCGGTCATCACACCCTGCCCATCCATCCGCGCCAGCTCCGCTCCGTTAATATCCAGCCACCGCCCCAGCGGATTGGTTCCCTGGCCTTGGCCCGCCCGTACGGTCACCGTGGTGGAACCAATCGACGGTGTGGCGTCCTGTACATGCAGCGTGGAGCCGGCACTATTTGTCCCGATGCCAAACCGGCGGTTCGAGTTGTCCCAGAACAGCTTTGCATTGTTCTGCGTGAGAGACCCGCTAGCGTCGACAAAAGGCAGCGAGCCCGCGGCGAATCCGGTGAACAGACAAGTATTCCAAACAGCGTCAGAACCGTTTGACATCAGGCAGCGGTTGGGCGCGCCCAGCGGCAGTCTTGTCCATGTCCCTGAACCCTGGGCGACGATCATGTCGCCACGGAAGGGGATCGCCGTCACTGTGTCGTTGTGTGACGCACTCAGCAATCCATGCGCTCTTGTGGCGCGCGCGTCCGTCATGCGAGGGTCCTGCTCGGTGACGTAGCGGTTGCCACCGGAAACCACACCAGCGGTGCCCGCCATGGCCTGCTTCTGCTCCGGCGAAGGATCGTTCGTATTCGAGTGGGTCGAGAAATTCAAGGCCAGTTTGTCCTCGGCAATTCCGGCGCCAGGAGCGATATTGTAATCGGTCACCACGCCCGGAGCGAGCGACGGATTCGGCAAATCGCCTTCCAGCGCTCCCCCCAACCCCGCGCTGAGGCCTCCCGCCGCCGCAATACGATACGACGCCACCAGTATGTCGCCAGTGGTGGGGATAGACCCGCCCGTAAAAGTAGCAATATTGCTGGCCAGGGTAAAATCGACCGCCGGTTTCTGCAGCACTCCGTTGCGGTACAGTTGCAGGCTGGCCGCCGGACTCGGTATCTGACTCAGTGTGAAAACCGCGTTGCTGCCATCTACATTACCGGCCGGCGTCTCGCCGTCGTAGAAGCTCGGTGCCGACCCTCCTCCGGAGCCGCAGGGCCCGGAGGTGCCATCCACCTTCACGCAGTCATAGACGTTGCCGATCGCGGATTCCAACATTCCGGCTGGGTTTACCACCGCCGTTCGCATGGGCGAATAGCCCGGCCCGCGCAGAACATGCGCCGCCAGTTCATCGGAAAGTCCGGCGATGTCGCTAATCTGGATGGTCGTCGAGGGAGGCGGTGGGCTGCCCCCTACTGAGCCCGGAGGCGACGCCATCCGCACATCCTTCAGCGCCACCGGAATGGAACTCGGCGGCACGGCCCAATACTCATTGAACTGGATACTGCCGTTGCTGTTGTAACCGACCTGATAGTATGCTCCCGAAGCCGCGTTCGTGGTAGGCGCCAGTTGCACATGCAAGACACCGTTCACCACCGTGGCTACCAGATTCTGCGTCGCGACATTCTGCGCGTCCGCCGTCGTAAAACTCTTCCAATTGATGTAAAGCAGGCCAGTGAACGGCGTGCCATCCGCCTTGTACAGCGTGTCCTGTATCGTGGTCAGTGCCGGGCCGGCCGCCCTCGTGCCGCCCGAAACCGCTAGCAGCAGGAACAGTAGACCGCCGAGCCGCCGCATCGAGTCAAACATACAAACCTCCAAAAGAAAAACCCCGATTCCCCATGCGGGAAACCAGGGTTAGTGGTGAATCTCTCGTCGGCCTTAGTGTAGCTGCCCTGCGGTGCAAACTCGTACGGTGAGTTCTTCGTGTCTCACTGCAAGTACATGATCGGAAGAGGGTTAGCTGCTAGACATTTTTCGCGTAAAGTTGTGAACGGCTTTCACCGGTCACCTCAGTGCACAGAAAAGGTGGAAACTCATCCCGGCATTTCTGCCATAACTGCAGCACACGGACGTGCTGTTCCTCCTGGCGGCAACTTTCGCAAGTTGCCAGATGAGCAATATATCTCTTGCCTTCGAGCGAAGTCGTACTGCCATCCCTCGTTAAACGTTCTGCTGAGCCTGTAAATTGACAGATCGTCATGCTGATCCCTTTGAGCTGTCCAGAATTTTCGTTTGACGGTATCATACAGAATTGCACCGCCAAATCCTTATTACTTTGATGCTACTGGTACTACTGAGGGTACCACTGTGGAATCAGGCCGTCCAGGGGGATGACGTATATTATTTTGCCGGCGCACAACACGCGCAAATCGACCCTCTCCACCCCGGTCACACCAGTTACGTTTTTCTGGGAAATGAAGTGGATATGCGCGGGCACCCACATCCGCCGCTAAATGCCTGGATTCTGGGTGCTCTACTCGCCATTTTCGGCGATCTTCGCGAAGTGCCATTTCACGCCGCCTACACCCTATTTTCCTTGATCGCAGCGATGGCAATGCTTGCTCTGGCGAGACGTTTTGTTCCCGACCGGGCGCTCTTCGCGACCCTGCTATTCCTGGTAGTACCCGCCTTCGTCATCAACGGGAATTCGTTCGAGAGCGATTTGCCTTTTCTCGCCTTTTGGATGGGTGGATTCGCCCGTTTCATCGGGGCGGCGGACCGCGGCGACCGCCGCCAGTTACTTGCTTCCTGCCTCGCCCTCGGCCTGGCTTCCCTGGCTGCCTATCAGGCGGTTGTGGCTATTCCCATCCTGTGGCTCTACGTGTGGCGTACAAGGCGCGACTGGCGTCCTGCGTGGTGGGCTGCACTCACTCCCGCCATCGTGCTGCTGGCGTGGCAGGCCTTTGAGCGCCTATCGACGGGAGCGCTTCCAGCCACCGTTCTCGCCGGCTACGTCCAGGCGTACAACTGGCAGACGCTGACAGCGAAGCTGAGTAACGCCGCCGCCCTTACTGTCCATACCGGCTGGATGATCTTCCCGCTGCTCGTCTTGGTCGCCTTCCGTAGTGCGTGGCCGGTGGGGGTTGCCGCCGCCCTCGGTGGAGCGTTCCTCGATCCCAACCCGCTTTTCTGGTTTACCTTCGCTTGTGGCGCGATGGTGATCGGCTGGTGTCTGCGCAACTGGCGCGACTTTCTTGCGCAGTGGGTCCTAGTGTTCTTCGCCGCCTCGCTCGCTTTGTTCTTCGCCGGCTCGGCTCGCTACCTGCTTCCGATGGCCGCCCCGCTGGCGCTGCTTGCCGTCCGTGAAACCTGGCGTCCCAAACTGCTCTGGGCCGCTTTCGCCTGCCAGTTGGCGCTGGTCCTGGCGCTCAGCGTTACCAACTATCAGCACTGGGATGGCTATCGCCAGTTTGTCCGTTCTCTCGCCCCTGAAATTCAACACAAACGGACCTGGATCAATGGTGAGTGGGGCTTGCGATTCTACGCTGAATCCGAGGGCGGGCTACCCCTCCGGCGCGGTCAGGCCCTGCGCGCTGGGGACCTCGTCTTAAGCAGTGAAATCGGTTACCCCATCCCTTTCACCAGCGGCGGCGGCCAGCTGACGCCGTACCGCGAGCTCGAGATCCGGCCCACTCTGCCGCTACGGCTGATCGGCGTGGGCGCTAAGTCAGCCTATTCCACGGCCAGCCTCGGGCTTCGACCCTTCGACATTTCCTTTAACCCGGTTGACCGTGTCCGTGCCAGTCTGGTCACGGCGCTGCGGCCGGAACTGGAGTACTTGCCGATGAACAGTCCCCAAGCCAGTCAGCACATCGTGAGCGGCGTGTTTGAACTGGAATCCGGACAATGGCGCTGGATGACGGATCGTGCCACGTTCCTGTTGAAGCCACCGCCGCAGCCCAAACCCCTGCGCGTGGACTTCTACATTCCCGACACGGCGCCCGCGCGGCGAGTCACCCTGATGCTGGATGGCCAGACCGTGGCCGAATCCACGTTCGAGAAGCCAGGAACCTACTCCGTGGTGAGTTCTGCCCCGCTGCGCGCCGCCGGCGTCACCGCAACACTCACCGTTGTGGTGGACAAAACGTTTTCTGTTCCCGGAGACACCCGCAAACTCGGTGTCATTGTTTCCGGCGCCGGCTGGCGCTGACCATCCGTACGCGGTGGTTCTCACTGTCGCCGATGAAAACTTGGCCCTTGCCTGAGGCGTACACGCCATGCGGCCGCGCCAGTTGACAGTGCAGCGGGTCTCCATCGGGACCGTCACCGGCGCTGCCTGTGCCGGCCACCGTCGTGATGATGCTCGTCTTTAGATCGATCCGTCGCACTACGTGGTTCTCGGTGTCCGCCACGTACAGTGCCGGCTCCGGCGACCACGAGATGCCTTTCGGGCCTGCCAGCCGCGATTTCAGCGCCACGCCGCCATCGCCGTCGTAGCCCTTGGCGCCGGTTCCCGCCACGCGGTGGATCGTCCCGTCCGGATCCAGCCGCCACACCGCATTGCCTTCCCGCACCGCCAGGTAGATCCGTCCACTTGGGTCCACGTCCAGCGTTCGTGGTCCGTTCAGCGGAGCGCCATGATAGAGGGCGCCCTCGGCCGGATCGCGCGGTTCACCCGTGCCTGCCGCCGTGTCGATGATTCCCGTTCTCAGATTGATCCGGCGCAAACGGTGGTTTCCGATATCGCACACCAGCAGCGTGCCGTCCTTATCGAAAGCCAGGCTGTGCGGCTCCTTCAAGAAAGCGCGGATCGCTGGCCCTCCGTCGCCTCCAAATCCAGGCTTGCCCGTGCCGGCAACCGTTGTGATGATGCCCGTGCCGTGATCCACCCGACGGACGATATGGTTCATCCGCTCCACAAAATACATGTTCCCCGCGACATCGAAGCGCAACTCATAGGGTTCATTCAGGGAAGCCTGTATGGCCGGCCCGCCATCACCGGAGTAACCTCGTCTCACGTTGCCCACTACCGTGATGATCGTCCCTTTCTGAAGATCCAGGCGACGAATCACGTTGTTATCGACTTCGCAGATGTACAAGGCGCCGTCGGGCCCTACGGTCAATCCATAAGGATTGTTCAGTTCCGCTTCGGTGCCTTTGCGCCGGTCGCCGGAGAATCCGGCAGACCCGCTTCCGGCGACGGTGACAATGTTCGAATTGCGAGACGCAGGATTTGGCGGCGGCGCCGGCTGTGCTGCCAGTGCCATTGCCAAAAGAACCCCAATTGGATTCCCCAAAATCACGCCAGCACCTCGCATACCGAACGCCACACGGCCTCCACCGGCAGATCGGTCATTCCCGGACCGCCTTTCATCACACGAACCTTAGGTCCCCGTGGACCCCAAACGGAAGCATCGGTGGGTCCGAACAAGGCCACCACCGGTGTCCCCACCGCTGCCGCCAGATGCGTGATTCCGCTGTCGTTCCCGACATACACGCGCGCCCCCGCCAGCCAGCAGGCGAGTTCGTACAAATCGTCCTTACAAACTACGCAATCCAGTTCTTCCTCCGGGCCGGCGCACCAGTACACCGGCAGCAGGTATCGCAGCCTGGCGGCGATGTCGCGAAAGCGCTCCATTGGCCAATTTTTGCTCCCACTTCCTGAAAACGGATGCAACACGGCGAACGATCTCTCCACGGTTGGGCACTCGATCATAGGATCCGGAACCGCCACAGACCCGATTCCCAGAGCCGCCACCTGTCCGAGATAAAAGTCTACCGCGTGACAGCTTTCGCTGCGCGGTAGCGCGTCGAGAAACTGAATGGGCAGGCGTAGGCGTTCCGCCGCTTCGCGAAACTCGGCGCGACCCGATCCATACCAGGACACAATCGAGTCAAATCCGCGCAGGCGATCGATCAGACCCGCGGGCGGCTCTCGGTCAGGCAACTCCAACAGGTCGAGGCCGGAGCCCGCGATGGAACACGCGCGATCGCAGAATCGCATCAGTGGTACCGCCGCCCCCGAGGTCCAAACCTCCGTGTAGTCGCTTCGCAGCGCTTTCATGGCGGGCAGGGAAACGATGCAATCTCCGATGGCGCCAGGCCGGATCAGCAACCGTCGCAAGGGTTTATTGAACGACGACGGGCAGCCGCACTTCCACCGTCTTCGGCGGCAGGCACGCCGTGTTCGAACAGGCCTGGTAACGCAGTTTGCCTGTCACAATGGCTGGCCCAGGCGCGGCCTTTGGCGGCGCCTGGAAAATTGTGCGAATCTCAAACACACCTTCGTAGACCGAAAGCGGCGTCTCGCTGAATTCAAACTTTTGCAGGAGCGGCTTCGGAAACTCCACTTTCTCCGTCTTCAGCAGCGTGTCTTCCCACGTTAACTTGAGCGGAATCAGATACTTGTCGCTCGGCTCATTGCTGTTTAGGTGGTATCCCTCGCGTAGGGTCAACGACAGCTTCGCTTCGGCCATGGCCGCGCGTTTCACCGACAGTTTCGCCGGCTCCGCCACCGTTAGCACGCCGCTACTTTGCGCGCGCGAGTTCAGCGCTGCCGCTAGCAGCAGAAGCGCCGCCGACGGCAGTCGCAGTCTTAAGAAGTTGAGTGATCTCATTCTGATATTCGCTCTTGCTTACTAGTCCAACGTGGGTGGCGGCGATGCGTCCGTCCCGGTCCAAAACGAATGTAGTGGGAAGGGAATCCAGACCCTGGTAGAGCTGTGCGGTGATCTCGTCGCCAACCATCACGCGGTAGTTTACTTTGTGCTCAGACAGGAAGGGGCGCACCACCTGCCAGCCCTCGTCGTCCATGGCTACTCCCAATACGGAGAACCCATGGTCCTTGTATTGCTTCTCAAAATCCATGAACCACGGAATTTCAATTTTACAGGGGCCGCACCACGTGGCCCAGAAGTTCAGTAAAACGACTTTGCCTTTGTAATCGGAGAGCTTTACGGTTCGGCCGTCGTTGTCTTTCAGCGTGAAATCGGGAGCCGAATTCCGTTTGCCCTCCGGTTTCACTTCGGCATGCACACTAGTGGATGAGGAACACCCCACCAGAGTAATGGCAAGGACGAAAGCCGTCGCCAACGGGGCGCGGCGCGAAACGGGAATTGGCACAGGGTCTCCTCACCCTATTATAAGGTGATCGTGCCCGTTGCCAGTGCTTCCAGCATCCAGCGGCGCCGCCGTTCGCGGAATCGCTCGGCCAGCGTATACTCCGGGTGCTGTCCCGATCCGCTATACAGCCAGGCGGCGGTGTCGCAGAAACTCTCGCACACATATTCCCGCCACGCTCGCGTGCGAAGCGTCCAGTCCTGCGCGATCAACTGTTGCTTGCGCACTTCCGCCGACCACCCGAGTTCGCCTTTGGAGCGACGCTCCATCTCGTTCACCAGCACCTGTTCAAACGAGCGCCGCAGGGGGTTCCCCAGTCTTACCCAGACGAAATGAAACAGTTCATGCACCAGAATCCGCGACAGCTCCCTGCGGTTGCGCAACAGCGCCGTCTCCATCACAATCCGCCGCTTCCGCAAGAATGCGGCCGCATGAACGGCATGGCCCCGGCCCGTGGCGTTTTCCGAAAGCAGCTTGCCTCGGTAGGCCATCAGCGAGGGCCTGAACAGCAGCCGGATCGGAGATCCCTCGGCCTGCGGAATTTTCCGGAGAACCGTTTCGATGTTCCCGCGCGTTCGTTGCGGCGCGGGCATCGCCATCAGAATCATGAAATCGGTAGCTGCTGTTGCGTTTTTCAATCTCTATTTCGCCCCGGGCGAAGCCTTCTTCAGCCCAAAGTACGCCTCATTTTCGATGGACACCTTCGTCGCACTTCCTAGTCCTTGCAACCATTCCTGCAGTTTCAGATCGCGGACTTCGGACACAATCGTTCCTGTTGCCTGCTCCAGAGTTTGCTGATTCACTTCATCAGCCCGGAAAATGTAGTACCCGTTCGGCTGCTTCACCGGCTCACTAATCTCTTCCTTCTTTAACGCAAAGATGGCCGCTTTTATATGCGCCGGGATGTTGGAAGATTTCTTGAAAGT
>JBDTMC010000328.1:0-8909 GCA_039934475.1 Bryobacteraceae bacterium
CGCCCGGCAGGTACCGCCGCAGCCAGAACACCAATTTCGGCCGATTCCCAACCAGATAGCGATTCCGGGGGCGGCGTGCGGAGATAGCCTTGTGCACGGTGCGCGCCACATCGATGGGACGAATCGGAGAAGCCTTCAGCGCCCATTCTCCCCACTTTTCCGATTCCTGAAATAGGGCTCGGTAGGGGCTCGCCGGGCTGTCTGCCGCGGCGCACGCCAGCCGGTTTGAGGTCCAGATCGATGTGTTAATCAAGCCCGGCTCAATCGCACTCACATGAATTCCTAGAGGGGCCAGTTCCACACGCATGCATTCGGCCACGCCTTCTAACCCAAACTTCGTGGCACTGTAAGCGCTCATACCGTGCGTGCCGATCAGCCCGCTAACGGATGTCACGAAAATGATGCGGGTTCCGGCGCCACTCTCGCGGACCAGGGGCATCATTGCCCGCGTGAAGTTGGTCACACCGAAGAAGTTAATCTCGAAAAGCCGCCGCACTTCTTCTTCCGTAATGTCTTCGAAGTACCCTCTCACCTGGGCACCGGCATTGTTCACCAGAGCGAGGATACTGCCGTAACGGGAGGCAATCGTTCTGGCGCACGCGGCCACGCTCTCCCGGTCGGTCAGTTCGAGCGGAACAATCTCGATCTTCCCTCCACCTTCCGCTACCAGGCTCGCCCCCTTCGCCTGATCGCGCGCCGTGGCTATGACGCGATAACCCTGGTTCGCCAGATAAAGCGCGGTTTCACGTCCAAGACCGGAGGTGGCTCCAGTGATTACGATGGGTTTCTGCATGTCGCCCCGAACCTAAATGATACCATCCGGCCCTCGGCCGACCGCAGCTTCCAATTGTTACGTTTTCTCGGATTAATGAACGTTGTCAAGGTCTTAGGGGCGCCCCTCGGTAACATCCATCATGACGATCTTGCCGAGATTCCTCGTGGCATCTTCGATCAGATAACCCACCACATGCTTCCCGTCTGGGCTCCACGAACTATCGCCGGCAGTCACTCCGCCCTTAATGTATTCAGTGTTCTTCGAATCGTTGAACCAGGTGAGGCGCTGCTTGCTGCTCCCGTCGATATTCATGATCCAGAAATCTGTCTTTACGGCGGCCGCTCGGGCCCCCAGAGGCATCCCTTTGCTCGACATCCACAGAACCTTCGTTCCGTCGGGTGAAATCTGACCGTGTTCATCCCATTCGTCTGGAGAGTCTGTCAGGTTTGTGAGTTCCTTGCTCTGGAGATCGAACAGGTAAACATCGAACGCGATCTTATTCGAGCCGCGCTCAGACGTTGCGCAGTAGATCACCTTGCTACCATCGGAGCTAAATCCGTGCGTTTCGAAGAGCTGTTTCTTCCGTCCCGGCTGATAGCTATGAATGTTGGAGAGTTTGGGCTCTCCGTTGACCACCGAAAAATCGGCGACACGGATATCCCATTGGCCAAACCCCCCGCTACCGACCCCCATAACAGCGTCGCCGGCGCCAATCCGCTGAGCCCACGTCAGTTTGTCTCCGCGAGGGGAGAAATGGGGATGCAGAATGCCGCCCACCCGGCGATCGGTGATGGCCACCTTCCAGTAGCGGTCGCCGTGCACATCCATGATCCAGAGATCGTTTACGAAGCCGCGCCCCGGCGTACCGAAAAAGTCGGCGCGCGCGGAGGGGCTGCTCATCATCCCCATCCTTCCGCGGCGCAAACCGCCACTCGCCGTGCCGCCTTGGCCACTCTCGCCAAAATCGTCGCGCTCCGCTTGAAAAACAATCCACTGCCCGCTGGCGTGGTACGCCGGATTCCCCTTGTGGCGTTTCGGAGATCCCGGTTTGCCACAGGTCAGGCACTGCTGACCTGACCCATCGGGGCGCATTGACCAGATCTCGAAATAACCTTTCTCGTTCAGACGGTCATACGCAATGACATCGCCTTTGGGAGACCAATCGACGCGGCCTCCCTTGTCTGTCAGTACCGTCACCTTGTTGATCGCCGGCTGCGCGGCGTGTGCCGCGGTCGCGAAGGCTACGCCCAAAAGCGCAGCCCGTATCGTTCGTAACATCAATTCTCCCCAGTAAAGCAGCCGTCGGGACTGACGCTACGCCCCAACTGCCCCGAGTTGTTACTGTATCGCGATGGTGACCACGTTTGAAGGGACACCGTCCGCGGTGAGAGTCAGGTTTACGGTTCCAGCGCCGGCAAGGCTCGGCGGTAGAATCACATCCACCTGGTCGAAGCCCGCATACTGCGATTGTGGTCCCGCGTAGATCACTTGAACGGCAGTGGAGCCAACGATAGCAGTCACGTTGGATAACGAACTCACGTTCCGAATGCCTGTGCCGTATAATTCCAGAGCCACCGACTCACCTGGTACGCCCACGTTGATCGGCTTCGGAGTACACGTTCCCGCGCCGCCTGTGCACTGAAAGGCAACGTCGCGAAGTTGTGCCCCACCCGTCGTGTTGGTCACGATGGCCGCGGCAGGCACGCCCTGGCCGTTCTGGTTCGCCGTGAAGAAAGCAGGCACCACCGGAGCCAAGGTCACCTGCGCCTGTAGCACGGTCGTGGCACCCGCGAGGACGTTAATTGTTGCCCCACCGGCAGCCAGTCCCGAAGGAATCACCGCGTTGATCTGACCGCTGGAAATGAAGTAGAGACCCATCGGCTTTGGGATATTGCTGCTGTCCGTAATGGTCACCGACGTCTGGTTCAGCGCAGTGGGCAAGTTCAAGGGGTCCGGCGCCACGGTCAGCGAGGTAGCCAGCCCCGGTCCAAACAGACTCACAATCGAATCCGGCGCCTGCACTCCCGTGCTGAAACTAGCGGCCGAGACGGTAGAGAGTGCGGCTACCAGGCTCTGGTACATCGTGTAAGTGCTGGTGAAACTCGTCGCCACTGGAATTGCAGCAGCCGCAGCCTTCGCGGCGGCAGTGGTAACGTCGTCCGACGTTTGACTCGCGTACTGAGTATAGTCGAGGTACGCCCAGAAGTATCTGGACCAGAACGCCGACGTGTAGAGGAATCCCTTCCAATGGGACATGTCAACCATGGCGGACAGGAACTTCTGATCGAGTGGTGCCCAAAAGCTGAAAGCATCGCGCGAGTAAATCGTGGGATCGCTGGCCACATTGCCCGTGGCCAGTTCCGCATCGGATTCCTTCAGCAGCCATGCCTCGCTCATCGCGGTTGGCTTGCCCGCCTGCCGCGCGGCGTCCGCGAAGGTCAACGCATTCTGCAGGAAATTACGGTTCACCGGATAAATGTGAATGTCGAGATAATCAATACCGGTCGTGACCACGCTGGTGACAAAGTTACTCCCGTTAGCCAGCCACGTGCCGACACCCGCGCCCACCTTTGTTGATCCGCGCGCGCCTGCGGCGTCGATCATTGAGAGCATCGCCGAAATGTAGGTAGCGTACCCTCCAGGCGTGTTGATCTCCGTCAGTCCGGTGATGCTGGCCTGCGTGTCGGGTTCCGAGCCAAGATTGAGAAAGTCGGGTTGGACCTGTTGCAGAATGACAACTGCGTTCTGTCCCCGGGCGTTGGTGAAGCCTGTCAGCGACAACGTCTTGTAGTAATCGTCAACGTTCAGCCCGGAGCCCTGTGAATAGTAGCCGGTGAAGAGCGGAGACGTTTCAATAATCACCTTCAGACCGGCGCCCCGTACGTCCACAACCACCTGCTTATAGAAATCCACAAATTTCTGGTAGTCCGCCGGGTCGCCGTTGTAGTCGTAGAACGGCTGGTAAAAGATTGGGAACGCGATGTTGAATGTTACCGCCTGTACGCCGGTCGATTTCAAGCGCCTCAACTCCTCCCGATAGGTGTTAGGAACGTTTGGCGAGAGCAATTTGAGGCCATTGTTGGAGTTGACGGTCAACATCTCGGCCGAGAAGACAACCGGGGATTTCGACCCGTTCCACCCGGTGTTGATGGTTCCCTGAAAGGTGTCGATTTGCGATTGTAGCGACGTGAACAGACTTTGGTACGTTGCTGGCGGTGGTGGTGGTATTTGTAGTTGTCCGAGGGCGGCCGGTGTAAGGCTGCCGGCGAACAAGGCGACTAGGGAAAGACCCAGTGGGCTCCCACACTTCAAGCGGGGCAATGTCACGGTTACGAGTCTCCAGCGGTTGAGATGGCCGCCGTTCCACCGACCGGCGACTGCAGGAACACAGTTCCTGCCCACTTAGAACCCTTAGCCGCGGGGAATGTTGCTGCTCGTCGCGCGCGCGACGATTCTAGCGCCGCATCCAGTCTGGCTCCGCTTCATACCCGTGGTATTCCAGGTACGGCCTCAGACGCGGCACAATCTTCCGGTACTGCCGCCACACGTCTTCCACCACCTTGGGAGGCCGCGGTTCAATCTTTCCTTCGTATGACATGGGCTGCCCCGGCGTCACGCCTGCGTAGTCGAAGATCCGCTGCATCGTCTCATCGGGAGCCTGGCACAATCCTTCGTACTTCACCGACACGTAGTCGGACGGGGCGAGCCGGCCTATGTTCTTCAAGTAGTAGTCCGCCATGCGGACGGTGTGCAGGCCTAGTAGTCGCTCCCAGATCCGCACCGGCGGGCGGTCGAAGAAGCGCGCCGCCCAGAGTTGCAGCGGCCTGTCAAACAGTTTGTCGTACCACGGCGCCAGCATCGAGACAAAGCCATTCCTGGCCGCCAGCAGGCTGCGGATGGCGCGCATCTGCGAAGTCATAATGGCCACCGGGTGGCGATGGATGAAAATAAACTTCGCCTCCGGCAGGAACGCTTTTATGTCCATGAAGTTCATCACGTCCCACGGATTCTTAAGCAGCAGGGGCTTCGAGTGGTCGCCCACATACTGCATCTTCTTCGCGAGTTCGTTGAACTTATCGTGTGTGTCGGCAGTCAGGCGCGCCATGCGCTTTTGCGTGGTGGCGAAGATGAAACCGTACTCCACCGGAGAATCCGGCGTCGCTGGCGTATTGTCGATTACGCGGTCTTTCAACCCCATTCGCTCGAATAGCGCCATCAAATCCCGCTTCGCCGCTTCGGTGCGTCCCTCGGAATGGTTGGCCAGCACCTCGTTGTAACGCATCACCTGATACGCGCTGACGTAGTTGAAACACCCTGTTTCCACCAACAGCCGGTGCAGCAGCGTGGTCCCCGAACGATGATCGCCAATGATAAAGACGGGTTTGAAATTGGGGCCCTGCAGCAAATGCAGAAGTGCGCCATCGCGATTGGGACTCTCGCTCATGAATGCCTCGCAATAAATAGTAAAGAATGCGCCGGTTACGGGATTCCAGGAATAACCAGCATAGCGCACCGGCTTCCGGCCATTGCGCGCCAGAACTCAAATTGAGATCGGTCCCAGTACCAAAGCCCCATTTGTTCCATGAGGATGCAGGCGCCATGGAACCAAACCCGCTTGACATGGACAGCCGCGCAATTCGATCCTAGTAAATCCAGCTCTCCATTTCTTATTTTAATGGCGAATGACGGATTGAAAAGGGGTTTGAGTTGAAGACTCTTGTCATCGGATTAGACTGCGCGGCGCCGGAAATACTGTTCCACCACGACGAGCTGCCGAACATTAAGGCTCTCATGGCGCGCGGCTGCTACGGGCGGTTGGAGAGCGTAATCCCGCCCATCACCGTTCCCGCCTGGATGTGCATGTCGACGAGTCAGGACCCCGGTTCGCTCGGCGTGTACGGCTTCCGCAATCGCACCGACCACACCTATAGCGGTCTCGGCGTGGTCAACACCAACTCCTTCAAAGCGCCGGCAATCTGGGATGAAATGGCCCGCCACGGACGTCGCAGCATCGTCGTCGGAGTCCCGCCCAGCTATCCGCCGCGTCAAATGGTCAATGGAATCAACGTCGGCTGCTTCCTCACGCCCAACACCCTAACTAACGACTATACGTCTCCTTCGAACATCAAAGGCGAAATCGCCAGCCTCGTGGGCGAGTACCCCGTGGACGTGAAGGGCTTCCGTACCGACAACAAGCCATGGCTGCTGGAGCAGATCCATGAGATGACGAAGAAGCATTTCGAAGTCATCCGCTACCTTGTGGCTACCCAGGAATGGGACTACTTCCAGTTCGTCGAAATCGGCCTCGACCGCATCCACCACGGTTTCTGGAAATACCACGACCCGCAGCACCGCCAATACGAGCCAGGTACGCAGTTCGAATCCTCCATCTGGGACTACTACAAGATCTTGGACGAGGAAATCGGCCGCACCATGGAGCTGCTGGACGACGACACGAACATTCTGATCGTCTCCGACCACGGCGCGCAGAGGCTGGACGGCGGCTTCTGCGTCAACGAATGGCTGATCCGCCAAGGCCTGCTGGTTCTTAAGGATAAGCCCTCCAAAGTCACTACCTTCATGCCGTCCCTGGTGGACTGGGAAAAGACCCGCGTCTGGAGCGAAGGCGGCTACTACGCCCGCGTCTTCTTTAACGTCAAGGGACGCGAGCCCAACGGAACGATCGATCCTTCCGAATACGACAGTTTCTATGACGAAATGAAGCAGCGTTTCGAGGAACTGCCCGACGACGCCGGGAAGCCTATGGGCACCTTGGTCTTCCGTCCGGATCGTATCTATCATGCGGTGAAGAATGTCGCGCCGGACATGGTGGTGCACTTCGGCGGGCTCTTCTGGCGCTCGATTGGCGGCATCGGGTACCAGGATCTATACGTTCAGGAGAACGACACGGGTCCTGACGACTGCAACCACGCTCAATTCGGCGCCTTCCTGTTGACCGGCGCTGGCGTGCCCGCCCTCGGCGAAGTAGACGGAATGCGTCTATTGGACATTGCCCCAACGCTGCTGGATCAGATGGGATTGCCCGCCGGCGCACAAATGCAGGGCACGACACTCGGCGCCCGCCTGACCACAGCCGCAAAAGGTTAAACGATTTAGCCCAACGGGTTGACCCTCCCCCGCCGCTACGCTACGATAAGAGTGCGGGGTGGAGCAGTCTGGTAGCTCGTTGGGCTCATAACCCAAAGGTCGTAGGTTCAAATCCTACCCCCGCAACCAACAAAGCCAATTACTTCTGCGATATCTTTTCGGTTTGTTCGTAGCGCTGCATGTTAGCACTCGCAGGTCATCGTCGACCTCTGACCCAGATCTATGGCGAGCGAAGTCCAACCAAACTGGACAATTGCAACTTCGAAACCGATGAGGCACTCGTTGGGTTGGTCCCCACGGTTCTTGAGGGATTGGAGCGGTTCACTCAATCCGCTGGACTGTTTTTGCTCGATGCGCAACTGCTGCTCGTGAATCGCGGCGAAGTCCGGTGAGGTGAGCGCCGGATTGTGTTCGGCAATGTTGGCTCCCGCCGCGGGAACACCGTCGCTTCCCTCATTCAAGTCTTCCGGAAGTGGCCAGGTGAGCCCTGCTGCCTCGGCTCTCGCCTCAGATACTTTTGAACTGGTCTCACTCCGATCGAGCAACTTCCCCCAATCTGCTGGTAGCCCAGTTTGAGTTCGTATTGGAGGTCTAGATCTAGAACCTGCTTCAGTTACCGGATGGAGGTCTCCTGGGCGGCACCAAGAATGCCAGCGTAACGAAGAGCTGCTGGGCACGTACGACTTCATGTAGTTATCAGGCCCCTGGAGTCGTGGCTAGACTCTGGAGTTGTGCTTGATATTATTGTTAAGTTGATCTATTGTAATTTCTGAGGTCATCTCGTCGTGCCCACTATTCCGCCGTTCGACGCCGACGGCGTGCTGCCACCTGGAGATTACGAAGTCACTTTCGATGAACTCCGGGCGTCGATCCTCGCCAGCGGGCCAGACGACGGACGGGCGTCTTGGGACACGGCGTGGCGGTTGCGCCTAATAGATGACCTCGAGATTCTCTCCCGGCAGCTTTGGCAGGTTGGTGTCCACGATATTTTCGCGGACGGCTCTTTCGCGGAAGACAAGGATCATCCGAACGACATCGACGGTTATTTCGAATGTTCGCTCGACGCAATCCGCACCGGAGAGCTGACGCGAGAGCTCAATCGCATCGATCCATTCAAAGTCTGGACTTGGGACCCGGCGACGCGGCGGCCATACCGTGGTTATCCGAAGAAGCAGCTACCAATGTGGCATCGGTACCGGGTCGAACTGTATCCTCACATTCCGGGACTCGGGCTGGGCAGCGGCATTCGAGATAAGTTCGGCCACGAGTTGGAGTTTCCTTCCGCCTTCCGGCAATCGCGCCGCGATGGCAAACCGAGAGGCATCGTGAAGATCAAGTATGGAGGACAAGAATGATTCGCAATGAGGCGGAGTACCAGGAAGCGTCCACACGCCTGGCGGAAGAGCGCAAACGTCTTACCGAACATCGAGCTCGATTGAAAGAGGCGGGGCTGAAGGACGACGAGATCAAGCGCGTGATCGACCCGATGGAGTCGTTCCATCTCCAGCTTCAAGAAGAGGTCGAGAGCTACGAACGGCTGAAGCGTGGCGAATTCGATGATTTGGAGAATCTTCGTGGGCTCGGCCATTTATTGATCTCGGTGCGCATCGCGCAGGGCATCTCGCAGCGGGAATTGGCCAAGCGGCTCGGCGTTCACGAATCACAGGTATCGCGCGATGAGCGCAACGAGTATTTTGGAATTACCCTGGAACGCGCCGTTAAGATTTTGGACGCCTTGAACGTCAAGCTCCATACCAAAGTTGAAATGGCGCCGCCCACGCAAGAGCTGGCAATTGCCTGATAGGCGCGAAAGCTAGATGTTCAGCCGTTGCTGTACATCCGCAACAATCTTGTAACCCATGTCGCCGTATCCCTTCAAACGGCGTCCATACATTCGCGCCAGCATCAGTACGTCGGCATCAACGTAGTCGTAGACCTCGACGACTCGCTTCCCGTCGTGAAGTCGATGAAGTCGGCCGACGTACTGTTGAAGCGTTCCCTTCCACGAGATCGGCATTGCGAGGAA
>JBDTMC010000329.1:0-8891 GCA_039934475.1 Bryobacteraceae bacterium
CCGTAGATACCCACCGCCGCCAGCGTCATGGCCAGCCCGGCGAAAAGCGTCAGAAGCAGTGCACTGAATCGCCGCCGCGCCAGTCCGGCGCCAAGGTGCTTCTCCAGTGTGCCGAGATTCTGAAGCGGTAGGTTGCTGTCGGCTTGCGCCACCAGGGCGCGGAGGGCGGGCATCAGCGAATCTGGCGCGGAAGTCGTTCGCAGCACCACGGTCATGCCGGAAGGGCGTTGCTGGGTGAAGGGTTGGAAGATCTCCGGATAGGATGTGGCGTCGAGGCCTTCTTGTTTGATATCGCCCACCACGCCGACGATCTCGATCGTGGGTCCCTCAATGTAGGGTCCGCCGACTTTGATCCGCTGTCCCACGGCCGATTGATTGGGCCACCACGTGCGAGCCAGAGCTTCATTGATCACCGCCACTTTGGGTGAGGCCGGAGTATCGGTCGATGTAAATTCGCGCCCTTGTCGAAGGGGCACGCCGATGGTCTGGAAGTACCCGGCGGCGGCGTTGTTGAACAAGGCTACGGGCACCTCATTGCGCGCAGGCGGGGCCCGGCCGGCAACCGAATAGAACCAGTCGCCGCAGTCGCCTTCGCCAGGAGGGCAGGAGATGGCGCTGACAGCCGTAACTCCCGGTAGTGTTCGGGTAGTGTCAATGAGCCGCGTGTAGAAGTCGGAAATGGCTTCCGGGCTGCGATAGGACGCGCCGGGAAGTTGCAGAGCGAAGGTGACCACACCAGCCGGCTGAAAACCGGGGCTGGCTGTTTGCGCGGCGATCAAGCTCCGCAAGAGAAGTGCAGAACCGAAGGCGAGGAGGAAGGTCAGCGCGACTTCGCCGATCACCAGAAGGTTGCGCAGCGTTTGACGCTGCTTGCCGCCTCCCGTCAGCCGTTGGCCTTCGCGCAGTGTGGTCGCAAGATCAACCCGCGCGGCGGTCGCGAGCGGAGCGATGCTGGCCAGCAGCCCCGCGCCCAGTGTGACCCCGCACGCGAACAGCAGCACGGTGAGGTTGAGAGACGTCTCCGCCAGCCGCGGAATGTTCGTCGGAGCCAGAGCGATGAGGGCGCGCAAAACCCAATACGCGAAGCCTGCGCCGGCAAGTCCTCCGGTGGCGGCAAGGGCGAGGTTTTCCGTCAGCAACTGGCGCGCGACTCTCCAGCTACCGGCTCCGATGGCCTTCCGCAGCGCGAGTTCGCTGGCACGAGACGTGTTGCGCGCCAGCAGCAGGCTGGCCACGTTGGCGCACCCGATCAGCAAGATCAGCACGGCGGCGCCGGTGAGCAGCAGAAGAGGATTGCGTAGATCGCCGCTGGTGTGATCGGTGAGAAATATGCCGTAGCTGCGGTGTTCGTTTTCTGGGCCGGGGTCAGCCTGGGCAAGACGGCTGAGGATGGTGTCAAGATCGTTGCGCGCGGCGGCCAACGTGACGCCGGGTTTCAAACGTCCCAGCGCGCGGATAGAGCCATGCTCGGTGCGTCCCACCATCTTGGCGGCGGTGCGGCCCAGTGGCAGATAGTAGTCGGCTCGCCAGGGCTCCCACTGCGGCGCGGCCACGCCAGCCACCTCATACAACGTGCCGCTAAGGTTGAGCGTCGTGCCGACGATACTCGTGTCGCCACCGAGACGGCCCGACCAGAAACGATGAGCCAGCACAATGGTGGGCGGCGCGCCGGCTTGCTGGTCGGCATCCACCAGCATCCGGCCCAGCAAGGGGCGCATGCCGAGCAAAGCGAAGTAGGGCGTGGTGGCAAGCACGCCGCGCGTGATGGTCGCCTCGCCGCGTCCGGTGAGCGTCTGTTCGGTGAAGGTGTAGGCGGCCATCTCATCGAACGTCCGGTTATCTTCCCTCCAATGACGGAAGTTACCCCAGGTGACACTGATACCTTCGGCCTTGCCGGTGGATTCGCCCAACCAGACCAGCCGTTCGCCGTTCGGATACGGAAGAGGCTTCAGCAGGACGGCGTTCACCACGCTGAAGATGGCGGTATTGACTCCGATGCCAAGCGCAAGCGTGAGGACGACGACGGCTGAGAAACCGGGCGACCGGAACATCGTGCGAATGCCGTAGCGGATGTCATGGAACAGGCTCTCCAGCGAGGGCAGACCCCACGCCTCCCGCGTCTGCTCGGCAATGCGGGTCGTGTTTCCAAACGCGCGCCGAGCGGCGCTGTCCGCATCCTGCGTGGGAAGGCCGCGTTCGCGCAATTCGTCGCGTTCCATTGCCAGGTGTGTTTCCAATTCTTCGGCGAGATCCGCTTCGAAGTTCGGCCGTCCGCGTAGTTTGTTCCACCATTCGCGCATCGGTTTATGCCTCCGGCTTCAGCACACGCGTCATGGCTTCCACAAAGCGCTCCCACTTCGTGGTTTCTTGGATCAGTTGTTTGCGGCCCCCCGGCGTGAGGCGGTAATACCGGGCGCGCCGCGCGTTAGGAGAGGTCTTCCATTGGGCCGCCAGCCAGCCCCGCTGCTGCAATCGTTGTAACGCCGGATACAGCGAGCCGTTGTCGACGACGAACTCCTCGCCCGACTCGCGGGCCAGGAATTGGCCGATTCCGTAAGCATGATTGGCTCCGGCCTGGAGGCTGCGGAGGATGAGCACTTCGAGAGTTCCCTGCAGGAAATCGAGCGGCTCCCGTGGATTGTCTACCGTAGACATTCTACTGATAGGGTGCGCCGGATGGCGCGACAGTGTCAAGCGAATTCTTAGTGCTTGGGCTTGATGGTGGACTGGCCAAGGCCGGGGTTCGGAGCATCCACGTCATAGTCGCCAAAGTAGCCGGTGCGCGCCTGGACGCGATAGCCGGGCTTGTTCACCGTTAGTTCCACTTTGTGGAAGCGGTCCTTGGAACGAGGGACATTCTTCGGGTAGTAACCGATGACGTATTGAGTGCGCAGGTCGCGTAGAATGTCGTCGAAGGCGCGGTCGAGGGACGAGATGCTCGGCAAAAAGACGCGCCCTCCGGTTTGCACGGCAAGGGTTTCGAGCGCGTTTTCGCCGCCGCGATTGCGACCCGGATCGGAAGCGATCGGGATTACGAGGACCGGATAGATGACGGCGTCGGCGCCCTGTACCGCCTCCAGCGCGTCGTGAAACTTCTTCGTGCTGGTGGTGTCTCCCCCGTCCGTGACGATGACGATGACGTGGCGTCCATCGCGGGTTCCCAGGGCTTCTGAGGAGAGGTAAAGAGCGTCGTACATTGAGGTGCCTCCCTCGGATTTGATGCTCCTCAGCGCGCCTTCCAGACGCTGTATCCGCCGCGTAAAGTTCGATTGTATGGTCACCTCGTAGTTGAACGTGTAGAGGGAGACCGCATCGTTAGGGTTGCCTTCCTGGAAGATGGCGCGCAAGAATTTGCGAACGGATTCGACTTCGTACTTCAACTCGATCGCCGTGGAACCGCTGGTATCCAGCAGCAGCGTCACCGACAATGGTTGACCCGATTCGCGTTCAAAGAGGACGACATCCTGGGGCACTCCGTTTTCTGTGAGTCGGAAGTCCTCCTTGGCGAGTGAACTCACTAAGGCTCCACGGGCGTCCTTCACGGTGGCCATAAGGCGCACCAGGCGCACGTCCATACGAAAGGTCTCCTGCGCCGCCACCGGAGCGGCCGCCAGTAGGGCCAACCATTCACGGCGGCTCAGCGTTGAATTACGGAATCGTCCCACTCGCCCTCAACCCATACTTCGCCATCGACGAAGTACTCTTTCTTCCACACGGGAACCAACTTCTTCAAGCGGTTGATACCTTCCAGCGCGGCATCGAACGCGGCCCGCCGGTGCGGGGAACAGACCGTGACCACAACGCTGGTTTCGCCAATTTCCATGCGCCCCAAGCGGTGGACCATCGCCACCAGCCCCACGTCGTGCGCGGCAGCCACTTCACGGCCGATCGACGCCATCATCCGGATGGCCATCGCCTCGTAACACTCGTAATCGAGGAAACGGGTGGCCCGCCCCTTGCTGTTGTTTCGCACGACGCCTTCGAAATGAACGATGGCCCCATCGGAACCACGGAGAATGCGTGCCGCCACCTCTTTGATGTCAATCGGCTCGCGAGTGAGCCCGAAAAAGTGTCCAGCGGGATCTTCGATGACATGCGTAAAGGGTCCGGAGCCCCCGCTGACCGGCGGCAGGAACGCCACTTCGTCGCCCTCGCCCACGTCGGTCGTTGCCGGAGCGAACTCCTGGTTGTGGGCCAGCACGATGCTGGAAGCCAATTCCCGGAGCCGCGGGAACTGGGCCGCATAATGCTCGTAGACGCCGTCCAGACGAAGCGGCGCCGGCAGGTCAGGGCAGTCTTCGGCCCGGCCAACGATGTCTTTCAACATCCCGAAAAAGAGTACACGAATACGCACAGTCTCAGAATACAAGACCGCCGCGGAGCGCATCCGGTTTCATAGGGTTACGATTGGGCGATCCGAGTGGACTGAAAGACGCTTCATTCTGGAAGGTGGAGTAGTATGGGCGATGGATCAGTCCCCAGCAGGGAGAACAAGGTCTCGTCGTTTACCGGCGCTCGGTCGACTGGTGTCCCACGCGGTACCGAACGCAGCGGCGAACGCCAACATGGTGGTGCCATAGTCTCGTGAGCCTGTCCGGCGCAAGCGTCGGAAGGCAGCGCCCAGATGGGAAGCAGGAGGGCGTCGGTGGGCTCCTTGGCGGCGCGCTAGGCATGTAGAGGTCCTCGGCCTTGGAAATCATCTAGGCGAACGGCCCGATTTCGTCGATGACCGCTGCCTCTTGGCTAGCAATTTCTCGGCGGTGGGTTTGCCGCTCAGCGCCGCGTGCGTCTTTTTGTCCATGTCCGTTGCTTTGCTACCCTCGCCGTACCCCGCACCGCATAAACCTGCAAATCAGGCGAGCAACAGCCGATGAGGATATCGTTGAAGGAGGCGCCATTCTGCTTCGCCTTTGTTGCGATGGCGAGCATATCATTGCGGGCGTGTTCAGTAACGCCTACTTTGTCCGCCGCCGCTATGAAGTGGCCGTAGGCATCCATTAAGTCGCTGCCAGTCAGTTCGTAGCCGTAGCCCTCAAGGATTCTTTGGATCGCAAGCCGGCCCACCTGCAAACAGAACTGGGCGTCCTTTTCGAGCAGGCGCGCGACGCGCGGCTAAGCGTGCGCGGGTCGGTTTGGCCCGTTGTCGCAAATTGCAGGGCGAGGTCAAGTAAGCCGGCGTCCTTGGCTGCGGCAAACCAACGCCCAGCATCGCCGCTCGATTCAGCCAGTTCCAAGAGAATCCTATTTGGCTCGCGGCCGGGGTATTTCCGGGCGATGGCACGGAACGTGGTGAGGCCGGTTGAGGAGGCGTTTGCGGTCAACGCATACTTCTCGTATGCTTCGTCTGTTCGGCCGGCATCAAGCAGGATTCTCTCACAGGCGGCATCGATGGCGGCATCCGGTTGGTTCAAGCCGCGTGATGCTTCGGCGTACGCCAGGGCTTCATCAATGTGGCCTTCCGCTTCCAGAGCCTGCACGCCGAATTTGCGGTCCTGCCAGTAGGGAAACCGCTGGAGCGACAGTACATCGAGCAGTTCCTTGTGCCGCCCCGCTGCAACCAGGCTGGACAGGCAGACGCTCGTCCCGCGCACGTAGTTTCCGGGCCGCGGGTCAGACCAGGCAGTCCGCAGCAACGCGAGGAGTTGGTCCGCCCAAAACGTCGCGATTTCCGGAGAACCGCATAGTTCGCCCCACCGGTCTTCCACCATCCAAAGGTAATCGACGCCGTCTTCCTGGACCGCTTGCCAAAGCCGATGCAGCCACTTTTCTCGGACCTTTCGGTCCGCCGGAGCGCAGATTACGAGGGGCAACAACTCGCCCTGCGTCCAGTTGACTGCGCCACTCAGCGCTCCCGAGGAAGTATCGATATGCTCGAACGCCGGCCAAATCCTCTCCATGAGGCTTACGACCCCATCAGCGGCGTTGATCGGATCGACTTTCGCAACCTTCTTGATCTCTGTAACGGCTTGGCGCAAGCGCTCGCAAGCGAGGCGTGTGCTATCCCATCCAAACGCCCGGGTTCGAAGCCGAGACTTGAACTCCCAAGTGACTTTCGTTGGCATTGACTGAAAATATTCTTGCATATGGTGGCGCGCTGATCGTAGGACAAGGGAGTGCAGAACCACGGCCGCCTGAAAGCGCTCGCGTCGCTGCGAAATGTCCGCTATTCTACAACCCTCTATGGAAATATCCGAGATCTTGCATCAGATTGAAAGAACGAGTGGAAAGTTCCCGCGAGGCGCTGTCGAAGCGGCCGTGGCGCAACGGGAGGAGGTCACACCAGATCTTCTGCGCATCCTGGAGGAAACAGTGGACCGGGCGGCGCAACTCGGGGCCGAGGGCGATCAAATGGCGCATCTGTATGCCATGTTCCTGCTGGCACAGTTCCGCGAGACTCGCGCTTACCCCCTTGTGGTCCGCTTTGCGTTGCTTCCCGGTGACCTCCAGTATTCTCTTTGTGGCGATTTCATTACCGAAAACCTCGGGCAGGTATTGGCGTCAGTGTGTGGCGGCGAACTGGAAGGGATTCAGTCCGTAATCGAGAATGAGGACGCCGACGAGTGGGCCCGAGGTGCTGCTCTGAGTGGTCTTGTGACGCTGGTTGCCGCACGACAGAAGAGCCGTGACGAGATCATGAGCTACTTGGCGCGCCTGTTCCGGGGCACGTTGGCGCGACGGTGGTCACACGTGTGGGATGCGCTGGTCTCCCGTAGCTCCGAACTTTGCCCCGCCGAACTGATCGAGGATATCGAGCAGGCTTACGAGGAGGGCCTCGTCGACCCCAGCTACATTCGTCTTGAGGATGTCAAGAGCTACCTCGACATCGGCGAGAATCAAGCTCTGGCCAGACTGGCAGACGATCCCCATCGACGCCTGGTGGAGGACACCGTGGCAGAGATGGCTTGGTGGGAATGTTTTAAGGACGACAGGCCAGGCGGGGTGAAGGGTGAGGCAAAGGCTTCGGCGGCTGCCTCTTCTCAGAAGAACACAATGCCCAAGACGGGCAGGAACGAACCATGTCCGTGCGGCAGTGGCAAGAAGTTCAAGAAATGCTGCGGCGCATGAACACCCGCGCGGTCTAGCAGCAGAAGCTACCTTACTCGTTCCCGCGAGCCTCTTGCAAAACTATTGGCGCGCAAACAAGAGAAAAAGGCAGGAAGTTATGGAAGGAAGGGACAGATTAGAGTTGGGGTTGGGCTACAGTTAAGATCTTGTCGCCAAACATTCTCTTAACGAGCCAACCCCACATGCAGCATACCGCCCGCGGCATGGTCATGCAATTCGCCCACCTGCTGCAGCAGGACTTATTCCCGTCACTGGCCGCCGCCCTCGGACCACTGTGCCCACAAATGCAGTTGCTGGCATCGGTGGTTTCGCTCATCCCGATGTCCGGCCCGCTGTGGGCCCGGCGCGCCGCCACCGGCCGGCCGGCCAAGGACCGTGTCGCTCTGGCGACGGCGTTCCTGGCCAAGGCGATCCTGAACCTGCCGACGACCCGCGATTTGATGAGCCGATTGCGGGTTGATGAGCCGCTCCGCCGGCTGTGCGGCTGGAACAGCGCCAAAGCCGTACCGCACGAGTCAAAGTTCTCCCGGGCGTTTGCCGAGTTCGCGGCCACGCAGTTGCCGCAGCAGCTCCACGAGGCCATTGTGGCGGCCACGCAGAGCACGCGGTTGGTGGGACACATTGCGCGTGACTCAACGGCGATTAGCGCCCGCGAGCGCTTCGCCGAGACCAGGCAGCAACGGGAAGCGAGGGAGGCCGGGGAAGCCGAGCGCAAGGCGAAGTCCAAACGGCGCGAAGGCGGCTTTGAGCAGGCCAAGGCAGCCGAACGTGGCACGCGCATCCAGCGCCAGCGTCACCAAAAGGTAGAGCAGATGGTAGCCGATCTGCCGCGCGGCTGCGACATCGGCGGCAAGAAAAACAGTCGCGGAGAAAATCACTACTGGCGCGGCTACAAGCTGCATTTGGATGTGGCCGACGGACAGGTGCCGATTAGCGCGATACTGACAAGCGCCAGTGTCCATGACTCGCAGGTGGCGATACCGCTGATGCGGATGAGCTCACAGCGGGTCGTCTACCTGTACGACCTGATGGATTCGGCATACGACGCGGCGGCGATCCTGGCCGAAAGCGGGGGCTTGAATCACGTGCCGATCGTGGCGCCGCACCCGCGGCGAGGGACCAAGAGTCCGTCTCAATGTCCCAAGATCTACCCCGACCAACCGACGCCGGAGTTAGGCAGGGCGCAGCGGGAGCGCTACAAAATACGGACGATGGTGGAGCGGGTGAATGCGCGGCTGAAAGACGAATTTGGAGCCAACCACCTGCGGGTGAGGGGAGCGGCGAAGGCGATGGCGCACCTGATGTTTGGAGTGGTGGCGCTGACAGTGGATCAATGGCTGAGGATGGCGAGGACTGGGGAGTTAGAGACCGTAAACTAGGAAACACTAGACTCTGGCAAATCAAGCAAAAATTGGCGGTCGGGCCGCCGCGTGCCCGTTGCCTGACCGGGGAGGCGTCCCGTTGCCGTCAATCGGACCGGAAACGACGAAACACTCCGGTTTGCTCCAGAAAAAGTCTCGTTTCACAAGCCTGCCGCCAAAGTCAAGGCCGTTTAGGTCGAGTTCTGCAAGTCGTTCGCCGCCAAACCAACGATATTTCCCGAGCGCCCTCAACCACTTAGCCAAACCACCGGAACAAACCAGTTTCCACCATGCTTTACTACCCTCGGCGGGGCAGACTTCGCTTGTTCTCAGACTGCAAGACAGTTGCTCTCCTACCCTTGTCGATGCATCGGCCGGAGCGCCCACGGCTCTTTGACAATTTGTTATTTGCTTCACCCCGCGGGATGGCTCTGCCCTGCTTGGACTGAGCCCAAAAAGTGAGAC
>JBDTMC010000330.1:0-8822 GCA_039934475.1 Bryobacteraceae bacterium
CGGGGTCGGCTTCAATCGCCGCCCGGAAGTCCCCCTCGCTCTCCCAGGACTTCATCGCATGGAACTGCACCGTTTTGTACGCTTTCTCCCGAAGCATCCCCGACGCTGCCAGGTCCAGCAGCAACTGCCCGGAGAAGATCAGCCCCCTGGTGGCCTCCAGGTTCCGCCTCATCCGGTCCGCGTTCACCACCATGCCGCTCACCAGCCAGTGCGTCTTCGCCAATAGGTAGTCCAGCAGGATGGTCGAATCCGGCAGAATCACCCTCTCCACCGACGAATGCGAGATGTCCCGCTCATGCCACAGCGCAATGTTCTCAAACGCCGCCTGTACGTTCGACCGGATCACCCGCGCCAGCCCGCAGATCTGCTCGCAAGTCACCGGATTCCGCTTATGAGGCATCGCCGAACTGCCCTTCTGGCCGGCCGAGAACGGCTCCTCCGCCTCCCGCACTTCGGTCCGTTGCAGGTGCCGCACTTCTAAAGCGATCTTCTCGCAAAGGGCCGCCGCCAGCGCCAAAGTCGAGATGTAGTTGGCGTGCAGATCCCGCGACAGCACTTGCGAACTCACCGGCGCGGCATGAAGGTCCAGCTTCTCGCAGATCTTCTCTTCCACCTCCGGCCCGATGTGCGCAAACGTCCCCACCGCGCCCGATACCTTGCCCACACGCAGTTCATCCGCCGCCGCCCGCAGACGCCCGCCGTTGCGCCACGCCTCGTCGTACCACAAGGCGAACTTCAACCCGAACGTGATCGGCTCCGCATGAATCCCGTGCGTGCGGCCCACCTGCACCGTCTTCCGGTGCTCCATTGCCTTTTCTTTCAAGGCCGCCGACAGCCGGTCCATGCCCTCGATCAACAAAGCCGAAGCCTGCTTGATCTGCAGTGCCTGTGCCGTATCGACAACATCGTTCGAAGTCAGCCCGTAGTGCAGCCAGCGCGATGCCGGAGCCTGTCCAGCCGCAGCCATCGTCTCCGCCACCGCAGTGGTGAACGCGATCACGTCGTGCTTCACTTCGCTCTCGATCTCGCCGATCCGTTCCAGTTGGAAATCGGCATGTTGCCGTAGCGCCGCCGCCGCTTCCACCGGCACTTTGCCCAGCTCCGCCAGCGCCTCGGAAGCCGCCAGCTCCACCGCCAGCCATTGCCGGTACTTGTTCTCTTCACTCCAGATACGGCCCATTTCCGGCCGCGTATATCGACTGATCACAGTTCAAAAACCTCGGATTGCCGGCGTGGCTCCACCACCACCAGCCTAGTCTTCAAGCCTCGATGATCCAGTGCCTGGCTCGCCACCAGACGCACAATCTCGGGATGGTTATTTTGCTCGCTCAAATGCCCCAGAACAAGGATGCCGGTGGTCGAATCCAAAGACTCGGCAATAAACTCGCACGCCAAATCATTCGACAGGTGCCCGCGCCGCCCCATCACCCTCTGCTTCACGCTCCACGGGTAAGGGCCCACTTTCAGCATCTCAATATCGTGGTTCGATTCCAAAACCACGAACTCGCTCCCGCGCAGGTGCCAGCGGATCGAATCCGGCATGTACCCCAAATCCGTGGCCACGCCGATCTTTACGCCGCCTGTCCGCAGTGTGTACCCCACCGGGTCGATCGCATCATGCGGAATCGTGAAGCTCTCCACAATGATGTCGCCGATGGTGAACCCCGTGCCGGCCTGAAATTGCCTCACGTCCGGTTGGCAATCCTCCCACCCAATGGTTGGCGCCGTAATGCTGGTGATGTAGACCGGCACGCGCCCTTTGCGTGCCAATGGAAGCAGGCCGCAGACATGATCGGTGTGCTCATGAGTCACTAGGATCGCATCGAGCCGTTCCGGTTCCTCACCAATCGCCCGCAGGCGAGCGAACGTTTCCTTGCGTGAAAGCCCGGCATCAATGAGGACGCGCGTCTGGCTTGTGCCCACGAAGGTACAATTCCCGGAGCTGCTGCTCGCCAGTACGCAAACTTTAACGATCCCGAACCTCCCCCTACATGATATCCTCACGAGTTCCATGCCACATCTTTCGGCTGCCCACTGGGCGCTCGGCATCCTCTGTGCCATCCTTGTGGGTAAGGCCAAAACCGGTCTTCCGGGCCTCGGCATTTTGGTAGTACCGCTCATGGTGCTCACGGTCGGCGACGCCCGTCTCTCCGCCGGTTGGCTGCTCCCGATGCTCTGTACGGCTGACATCGTTGCCGTCATCATGTGGCGCCGCCATGCCGCCGCTAACCGCCTCTTCTCCCTTGCACCCTGGGTTCTTGTGGGCATGGCGACCGGCGCAGTATCGCTCTCCCTCAATGAGGCAATCCTGCGCAAAATGATCGGAGTCATCGTCCTGGTGATGCTGGCTGCGTACCTCTGGAGACGCTACCGTTCGGCGGAGATTCCGGACTCGGGCACCGCCTGGCCCTACGGCGTCATCGCCGGTTTCGCAACCACGGTCGCCAACGCCGCCGGACCCGTGATGAGCCTCTATCTCTTGCGCAAGAAGCTGACTAAGGAAGAGTTCGTCGCCATGGGCGCGTGGTTCTTCTTCGCCATTAATCTAACGAAAGTGCCGATCTACCTCTACCACCACATGATCGACAAGACGTCGTTGACCTTCGATGCCATGATGATTCCCGCCGTGCTGACAGGCGCCTTCGCCGGCCGCTGGCTGGTGGACCGCATTTCCCATCGTGTCTTCGAATTCCTCGTCATCCTATTGACCGCCCTCTCTACGCTGCTGCTCTTCCGCTAAAGTAGTGGCATGTTGCCGCTGGCGCTCTTACTCTTGACCGGGGTTCTCGATGGCCCGTGTGTCAGTCCTGAGGGCGTTCAGACGCTTGCCGAGACTCTAGTCGCCCAACGACGCATGGACGTCAACGCCGCCGCAATTCCCTGACGGGCGGAGCGCGCCGTGTGGTGGGTGAAGATCAAAACCAGGCATGGAGGAAAGGGATGGACGAAAGAAACGAAGCACTTCAAAGGCATGGATTGATGCGCCTACCCGAACCGTGGCTGCGCGGGCCTCTCGACGGCGTCTCGCCCTTCTTCGCACCGCTGCTTCGCTCTTTCGAAATGGCGCGCGAAGATCTGGCTCAACACACCGCAGGCCTCACCACGGAACAACTCTGGGAGCGACCCGCGGGAGCCGCGCCCGTGGGCTTCCATATCCGCCACATCGGCGGCAGCGTCGAACGCCTCATCGTCTACCTGCGAGGCCGACAGTTGGACGATCGTCAGATGAAGGAACTCCGCGCCGAGATGGAACCAGGAGCTACCCGCGAACAACTGCTGGCCGAACTGGATCGCACGCTTTCCAATGCCGAAGCTGTCGTTCTCGCCCTGCCTCTTGAAACGCTCACCGAACCACGCGGAGTCGGCCGTAAAGAACTGCCCACTACTGTCATCGGACTCATCATTCACATCGCCGAACATACCCAACGCCACACCGGCCAGGCTGTTACGACGGCGCGCCTGGTGCGAGCTCAATCAACTCCGCCTGCAGACCCTCAGGAGTAACCGTCAGCCGCGCCAGGCTGATCGGCAAGTTAAATCGCCGCGGCCCCGCGCTGCCAGGGTTCACATACAACACGCCGTCCACTTCTTTCACCACCGGCTTGTGCGTATGACCGAAGATGACTGCGGCCGCATCCTCATCGGGGTCCAGGTCGTCAAGGTCGTGGATGACGTGGATCCGGTGCCCGCCTACTTCTACCGTCTCCCGTACCGGCAGCATCCCGCAGGGTCCGCTATCCACATTGCCGCGTACCGCCGTCACCGGTGCGATGCTGCGTAGTGCCGCGACAATTTCAATTCGCCCTACATCGCCGGCATGGATGATCCGGTCCACGCCCCGTAGCTGTTCCACCGCTTCCGGCCGCAGCAGGCCGTGAGTATCGGAAATCAAGCCGACCACCATTGGCATTAGTATCCTATGGATCATGCGCCTCGCTGTCTGCCTGATTCTTGGCACGTCTCTCATTGCCGCCGAACGAAATCCGAACTATTCGTACCAAGTCCCCTCTGACCTCTCGCAGTCCCTCGAATCGTGGATCACGCGCTACACCTCGGACGGCGAGGATCTACGGCGTTTTTACAATACCCCGTGGTCCACTGCCGGCCGAGCCGCATTCCGCTCTTACTACACCGCCTGGCAGACCGCACTCAACAATCTCGACTTCAACACGCTTCCTCAGGATGGCAAGGTGGACTACCTGCTTTTCCGCAATCGCCTCGCCTCCGAAGTACGCCGCCTGGATCAGGAAGAACGCCGTGCCGCCGAGATAGCTCCCTTGGTCCCGTTTCTGACCGATATCACCGGGCTTGCCGAGGCGCGCCAAAGGGTCGATACAATCGATCCGGCGCGCACCGCCGCTCTTCTCGGCCGCCTCACTAAACAAATTAAGGACCTCACCGCGAAGCCGCCCACCGGGGTCACGAAGAAGACTGCGGCCAACCGTGCCGCCAAGGTTATCGGCCAGCTTCGCACCACCCTGCGCGAGTGGAACGCCTTCTACACCGGCTACGATCCCGTCTTCACGTGGTGGATGGCAGAGCCCTACAAGGCCTTGGATAGCGCCCTGGAGCAATACGCGACTACAGTGCGTGAACAACTCGCTGGTTTGAAGAAGGACGACAAAACCACAATCCTCGGCGACCCCATCGGCAGGGAAGCCCTCCTCTCCGATCTCGCCTCAGAACTGATTCCCTACACACCGGAAGAATTGATCGACATCGCGAACCGCGAGTTCGCCTGGTGCACCACCGAAATGAAGAAGGCATCTGCTGAGCTCGGTTACGGCGACGATTGGCGCAAGGCTCTGGAACACGTGAAGACGCTCCACGTTGAACCCGGCAAGCAAACCACGCTAGTCCGCGACCTCGCACTGGAAGCCATCGACTACGTGGAGAGCAACAACCTGGTAACCGTCCCGCCGCTTGCCAAAGCTACCTGGAACATGGAGATGATGACTCCGGAGCAGCAGAAGTTCAATCCGTTCTTCCTTGGCGGGCCGACCATCATCGTCTCCTACCCCACCAACACCATGACGCAGGAAGAGAAGCAGATGGCTCTGCGCGGCAACAACATTCATTTCTCCCGCGCCACTGTGTACCACGAACTCATCCCCGGCCATAACCTCGAGTTCTTCATGATGTCCCGCTATCGTCCGTATCGCCAGGCGTTCGACACGCCCTTCTGGATGGAAGGCTGGGCCCTGTATTGGGAGATGTTGTTCTGGGATCGCGGCTTCGCGCGCGGTCCGGAAGACCGCATTGGCATGCTCTTCTGGCGTATGCACCGCTGTGCCCGCATCATCTTCTCGCTCAGCTTCCATCTGGAAAAGATGACCGCCCAGGAGTGTGTGCAGTTCCTCATTGAACGCGGCGGCCAGGAGCCCGACAATGCGTCAGCCGAAGTCCGCCGCAGCTTTGAAGGCGACTACGGACCGCTGTACCAGATCGCCTATATGGTCGGCGCACTGCAATTTCGCGCACTGAGCAAAGAGGTGACTTTAGCGCCGCGAGAGTTCCACGACACTGTCCTCCACTTGGGGCCAATTCCCGTGGATATGATCCGCGCGACGCTGCTGAATCTGCCGTTAACACCCAACTACAAAACCGCGTGGCGTTTCTATCCGGGTCTGCGATAATCGTGCCCATGGAACCCTCCCGGCGCACATTCCTAAGGACTGCCGCGGCGCTCTCCGCGGTACCGGCGTTCCCGGCCGACGACCGCGCGATCCTGCAAGCGGAAATAGAAAAGCACCATACGGAGAACGTTCAGCGCCTGCAGGACTGGATCCGTACGCCCTCCATTGCCGCTGAAAGTCGCAACATGCCGGCAGGCTGCGATCTTATGATGCGTCTGCTGCGCGAAGCCGGTTTTGACCAGGTGACCAAGGTCCCCAGTGATGGCGTGCCCGGCGTCTTCGCCACCCTCGATGCCGGTGCGCCGCAAACGTATGGTGTCTACTTCATGTACGACGTCAAGGGCGCTGACCCCGCCGAATGGGACTCGCCGCCCTTCGACGCAGCACTAGTCGATCGCGAAGGCCTGGGCAAAGTGGTGACCGGGCGTGGGGCGGTGAATCAAAAAGGGCCGGAATCTGCTTTCCTCGCCGCCTTACACGCGTTTCGCACTGCCGGCAGGAAACTGCCTGTGAACCTGGTATTGGTGGCTGAAGGAGAGGAAGAGATCGGCTCGCCGCACTTCGCTCAAATCGTCCAACGATCAGAGGTAATGGCCGCGTTACGGAAGTGTACCGGCATGTTCATGCCCGCGGCGATCCAGTCACCGGACGGCACGGCCACTATCACTCTCGGCGCCAAAGGCGTCATCGAGGTTGAGCTTGTCTCGAGCGGCGAAAAGTGGGGTCGCGGCCCGCAGAAAGACGTCCATTCCAGCCTCGAAGCGGCGGTGGATAGCCCTGCATGGCATCTCGTCCAGGCTCTCAATACGCTCGTGGAGGCAGACGGTCACACGCCCGCAATCGAAGGATTCTTTGAGAACGTGCGCCCGCTCAGCTCCCAAGAGAAGGCAATGATCCGGGTCGCTGCGGCCAAGCAGAGCGAGTCGCTGTTCAAGCAATCGCTCGGCATTCAGCACTGGGTCCACAATGTGGACTGGCTGGAATCGCGCGAACTCATCGCCGGACGTCCTACGGTGAATATAGAGGGGCTCGTCGGCGGCTACACCGGACCGGGGGGCAAGACCGTTCTGCCGCATCGTGCCGTTGCAAAGCTCGACCTGCGCCTGGTTCCCAATATGACCGCCAAGGAGGCGCTGGCCAAACTGAAAGCGCATCTCGCGAAGAAGGGCTTCGGCGACATCGAAGTCAACATGAGCGGCGGCTACGATCCCACCAGCACTCCCGCTGATTCGAAAGTGGTCCGCGCCTCGCAAGCACTCCTCACCCGTGCCGGCGCGGACGTGGTGCTGTGGCCGCGAATGGGCGGCTCTTGGCCGGGATATGTCTTCACCGGCGAACCGCTCAAACTCGCCGCTACGCACTTTGGCCTCGGTTACGGCACGGGCGCGCATGCGCCGAACGAGTTCTACGTCATCGAATCAAAGAACAAGAAGATCGACGGTTTCGACGGCGCCGCACTATCGTTCGTGGACTACCTGTACGAACTGGCCAAAGCATAATCCGAGAGTCGCATCGCCGCGGCCACCGTCGCCACGTTGATGCGAGGGCCGGGCATCAGGATGCCGGCCAGGTTCAAGGGATCGGCGGCTGCGATCTCGATGCTATCCTCCGAGTGGTCGGGCACCCGCCTCACAGACCGCAGCAAGTCCACCGCCTCGGGCAACGCGAACTGCTCACCTGAGAAGCCCGCCACAAAGCGCCCACCGCGAATCTCACCTTGCGCTTCCAAGCGCCGGTATACCGGGAGCAGTTCACGCCACGGCGGCGCGGCCGATTCGCGTGCCAGCAGGTCGCGGAAGACCACCCCCCAGCGTCGCAGCAGTTGATGACCGAACTCGACGGCTCGGTCGCCCCCCGTGTACCGGCGCAATAGACTCCACCGTCCCACGGCGTGACGCGGCCGCGCTTTCCGGCTGCTGCCTTCGCCGCGCCGCCGCTTTGGATCGATCAACGCTCGCAGGTTCTCAAACCCGTCGCCTGTCACCAGACCCGCCGCTACCAACTCCCACATCGCGTCTTCGATCTCGCTTGGCAAGTGATGCGTGCCGCGAGTCAAATCGGGAAAGAAACTCGCTCCTTCGGAGCGCAAATACGCCGCCACATCCTGCGCCACCGGCGAGAGCGTCTCCGTGCCGCTCTCCTCCTCCAACAGCCACTCCGCGCTTTCGCGGATCAAAAACGAAATCGGTGTCAGCTTGGTTGCCCGAACGCGAGTACCCTCCGCGCGCCGCAACCGTGCCCACATCACTTCACCGCTCAGACAGAGTTCATCCAGAAACTCCGGTTTGTACTTTGTCACACGGCGCGGCAGAATCTGTTTCTCCCATGCCGCGGCCGGCAGTTCGTAGCCCTGCAACTGCCGAATGATCTGGAGCGTCCCATCGGCCCCATGCAATTGCTGCCCGGGCAGCAGATGGTGCCACCGCAGCAGGAATCTGTGGAAGTCCAAGGCGCTGCCCGGTTCAATCTCACGCCGCAGCTTGCCCAGCGTGGTGCGGTGAATGCGCGCCAGCACGCGCCGGTTGCACCATTCGAGTTCACTGGTGGGATCGGAGTTACGGAAGTGCCCGCGCAGTACCTGCCCCTCCGCCTCCAGCCGCGCCATCGCCTCGTCGATATACGATTGCGGCAAGGCGAGGCGTGCAGCGAGCTCGGTTGCGGTCAACGGTCCGCTCGATTCCATCCACCCGCGAAGGATGGCCGACACATCGTCCACCAACGCGCGCCGCTCCACCGCAGCCCAAAAACCGCGATGGAGGAACACTCGTCCACTGCGACGCAACTCCTCGAACCACGGCGCAAAAGCCTCGTCCGGCGGATACAGAATCAGGCTCAGCAAGGCGTCGTGCAACTCCTCGGCATCGCGCACGGTGGGCCAGGACTCTTCGCTCACCAGAGCGATTGCTTCCGGATCCAGCACGCCCGCGCCGTGTTCGGCTGAAGGCAGCGTGCGGCGCAGTTGCACAGCGCGGGCCCGACGCTCCTCTAGCGGCGCGTTATCCAGGAACGCATACGGATTCGCGTTGAGAATCTCATGACAGAACGGCGATGGCTCCGCGGTATCCACGGCCACGGTGCGAATGGTCTTCCCCTCAATTCCTGCAAGCACGCGCCGCAGGCCATCCAGGTCCATCGCTTCATGCAGGCAGTTGTCCACTGTCTCCCGCACTAGCGGATGATCGGGAA
>JBDTMC010000331.1:0-8771 GCA_039934475.1 Bryobacteraceae bacterium
TTGCCGATGTGTTCCATCTCCATCTGCACGCCGAGCTTGTCGAGTGAGTTGCGGAAGAACATCATCTCAATGCGCAATCCCTTGACATCGAGGAAATCCTCCGGCGCCAAGTAGACCTTGTCGGCCACCGTCGCCAGATAGTAATCGCGAGTGGTGGGCGTTTCCAGCCACGCGTATACCGGTTTGCCCGACTTCTTAAACTCAGAGAGGCCGTCCCGGATCTCGCGTACCTTGCCCCAGCCGATGGCCATGTGCTTCGGCATCAAGACAATGGCCTTGATTTTAGGATCGGAGCCGGCGCGGCGGAGCAGGGACCAAGTCTCGAGCATCGTCTGCGACGTATTGCTGTCGAGGCCTGGGAACGGGAACTCCACCGCCGACTTCTCGGGAACGTCGCCTTGCAGCTTCAGCACCAGTGTCGAGTTGTCGGCGACGGTTGGCTTTTGATCCCCCAGCCGCACCAGCGCAAAAAACAGTATGAGCCCCGCAAAAGCGGCGAGGATCAAGCCGGTGAGGATGCCAATGAGAAATTTCGCCATGCTCTCCTATTGTCAGCCAGTTCCTACGCGCCTTCCAAAATTAAATCGACGCGGTGGCTTACATCCTTTAGATACGCTTCATCCCCGCCCGATAGTTCCACGGTGGCGTTGCCGGCATATCCGATTTCCCCCAGCGCCGCATGGATCGCCTTCCAATCAATCTGCCCATCGCGCAGGTTCACCCAATCCGCCGTCTGCTTCTTGATTTGCGGATCCTGCTTAAACTGGAAATCCTTCAGGTGTAACTTAACGATCCGCTTATTCAGTGTCCGGATCCAATCCTGCGGGTAGCCGTAAAGGACGACGTTACCCACGTCGAAATACGCCTTCACCCACGGACTTTTGAAGTCATCCACATAGCGTGCGAATTCAAGCGGGCTGAGAAGGAACTTATTCCAAACCTCCTCAATCGCAATCACCACCTTCGCCTTCTCCGCAGCCGGGATCAGCTTGCGGATCTGCTCTTGCGAGCGCTTCCAGGCATCGCCATAGCTGGTCTCCGGGTTCACCACCGCCGGCACCAGCAACACGGTGTCAGCGCCCCATGCCTGAGCGTTGCGCAGGCTGATCTTCATGCCGTTCACGCTGGTGGCTACGGTGGAGGCGTCGGCTGACGAGAGCGGATACTTCCAATGGTCGCGGTTCATCACCGAGTGAATGCGGAGGCCCGCTCCGGACGCGGCCTTGCCGATGGTGGTCTCCTCGGCGACTTCATCTGTTGTGCCGCATTCCACGGCTTCGAAGCCGCAGTCTTTGGCTAGCCGAAAGCGATCCGGCCAGGAGAGCTCCTTCGGCAGCATGCTGGCGAGAACTGACTTCTTAATCGGAAGCCGTGCGGCCGTTGCGAGCGGAGCGGCGGCAGCGGCAGCGACCGTAGTTTGTAGAAAAGTGCGTCGATCCATAAGTTCTCCTGTTAGCGTCAGGCGGGCTGCCCCTCGAAAGAGATGCCCGCCGTGCGGCCGGTCTTCAAAATATACTGCTTTCCTTCTTCGTACTCCTCGGCCGTCTTCAGGTGCTCCAACATGAGGGGCGGTTGCTGCGGCAGCTTCGCGAGCTCAGAGAGGTAGGCGCGGTAGTCCACTTCGCCTTTGCCGGGAATGACCTCCTGGAAGTGGACATTCAGCTCCGGGATCCAGGCCAGGTCTTTAGCATGGCAGGAGACGACCCACTTGCCGAGTTTCCCGAAGACTTCGCGAATCAGCCCGGCGTTGTCGTAGAAACGCGCCGGGGTGCTCACCACATTGCAAACATCCACGTGGACACCGAACGCGGGGCGGTCCACCGCCTTGATCAGCTTGAGGTAGGAATCAGGGCTATCCGGAATGCACCAACCCATCATCTCCACGGTGAACTTGGTGCGCTTGGGTTTGACGGAATCGATGATGCGCCGGCAGTTATCCACCGTCGTATCGAAACACTCCTTCGAAAAGTTCTTTGGGTGTGGGCCATACCAGACCGTGGGGTTGTAGGATCCGGCAATATCGACACAGCACAACGCGCCCACTTCCTCCGCCAGCGCCATGCGCTCGGCTACATAGGCCTGGTTCTTGCGGCGCTTTTCGTCGTCCGGGTCGAGCATGTTCACCCACGCGCCCACCTCAGAGATGACGACACCCTCCTTGCGAAAGGCGTCTTCGATGGCTTTCACATGAGCGGTGTCTTCCACCTTGGCAGACGGGCAGTAGGCGGCAGTGTAACCGAGGCGTCTGTGTTCGCGCGCCAGTTCGGCCGGATCGTCGCTTTTGACAAAGATAGGGCCACCAAGGCGAACTCGCCCCGGTGCGCCGGAAAGAACGAAAGGCGCGGCGCCACATATCGCCAGCGCGCTGCGGCGGCTAAGTTTCGGAGTCACGAGTCGATTCTACATCGATTCGGACAAGCACTCGCTTACGCCATGTTGGGGATCCTTATGATCTTCTTCTGGATGGCATACTGAACCAGTGTCGCCTTATTGTGAATGTCCAGCTTGCGCATAAGGTTGAATTTGTGCGCCTCGACGGTCTTCACGCTCAGGTTCAGATCGCAGGCGATCTCCTTTACGGAGTTGCCTTCCGCGAGGAACTTCAGCACTTCCCTTTCCCGCGCCGTGAGGGTGGCGAAGCGGGGTATCCGCGTGGCGCTCTTGATGCGCGAGCGGAAATCGTCTACCAGGTGGGCCAGCATTCGCGGGCTCAAATAACTGCCGCCTTTGCAGATGTCGCGGATCGCGGCAATCAACTGTTGGGCAGGGCTATCCTTGAGGACATAACCGCTCGCCCCTACTTCCATCCCCTCCACCAAGTAGTCTTCGTCGTCGTACATGGTGAGGAACAATACTTTGGTCTCAGGACGATCCTTGCGGATCTGCCGCGTCGCCTCGAAGCTGCTCAAACCCGGCATGCCGATGTCCATCAGAACAACGTCCGGTCGAGTTTTGGCGGCCCGCTCAACGGCTTCTCCGCCATTAGCAGCTTCCGCTATTACTTCCAGATCTGGTTCGCTGCCAATCAGCGTTCGAACGCCCTGACGGAACATTGTGTGATCGTCCGCCAGCATAATGCGAGTCTTCGCCATAAGAGTAGATGCTCCACTTTCAAATCTCACTGCCGCTAGCGCCGCGGCGTCTCTTCCCGGGCAGGGGCAATTCAATACGCAGCGTACTTCCCGATCGTCGGCCTTGGTCCACGCCCGCCCGGACGCTACTTATGCTGCACGATCCGCCCAGCACGGTAACCCGTTCGCGGATTCCGGCCAGGCCGAACGCACCCGTCTTCGCCAGCACCTGGTCGACGTCAAAGCCAATGCCGTCGTCCTCCACTAGCAGCCTTACTCTTCCATCGGCTGTTTCCAGAGAAACATTTACGTTCTTCGCCTGAGAGTGTTTCGCGATGTTGTTGCAGCATTCCTGTAGCAGCCGGTAGACAACCTTTGCGGTCTCTGGCGGCACAGGCCGCAGGCGCGAGAGTCTGAGGTTGACGGCACAAGAGCAGGAATTTCCGAGACGTGCCGCTAGCTGGCGTACCGCGCGCACAAGCCCGAGTTTCTCCAAAACCTCCGGACTCAGAGCCGCAATCACCCGCCGGATCTCGACGACCGTCTGTTCGGACAGGCGCCGAACGTCGTGGATTCGCTCCTGGTAAACGTCCATTGCCGGGGGCAGTTCCCGCTCCAACAGCTCCAGTTGGAGCCTCATGCAGAGCAAGGTCTGTCCGGTGCCGTCGTGCAGGTCCCGGCCGATGCGGCGCCGTTCGGCCTCCTCGGCGTTGAGCAAACGCTCGGCAAGGGCCCGAATCTGGTCGCGCTGCACTGCCAAATCTTTCATCATGCTCGCCCGTTGCACCGCCGCCAGACATCGCTCGGCCGCGGACGAGAGCAAGTCGCGCTCCCGGGGCAGCCATTCGTAGTCTTTGTCAAAGCCAAATTCGATCGCGCCTTCCGGTCGGCCTCCGCCGAGGGCAAGCGGAATCCTCCACACCCGGCGATACTTCTTCCCCCATTGAGCGGACAACGCGATGACGCAGTCCGATGCCACGGCAGAAAGGTCAGCCCGTACCTTCCGGCCTGGGCTGTTGCCTACTTCGCCGGCCGACGCCTTCACTTCGCACAGGCCTTCTTCAGGCGAGCGCAGGTAAATTCGCACAGCTGCGGCGGAGGCATACTCTCTGAGCATTTCCGCTGTGCCTTGCAGTAGCTGATCCAGATCGCGGGCTTCCAGCTCAAGACGGCCTAACGCATAAAATGTCTGAGCCTCAGTGTCGCGGACCTGGTAGTACGCCCGGTTGAGAATCAGAACCGTGCAAAAGTGCAAATGTTCCTGAAGCCAATGAAAGTTCGCGCGTTGGCTGGGTGGGAGGCCTCGCAAGGCCGCCGTCAGAACCTTGTCGTACTCCAGCAGCGCCGCCAGAATTGCCTCCGGCTTCAAGTCGAGCTTGGCCAGCCTCCTGCCCTGGTACTCCATCTCTTCGAAAATACGGGCAATGGGTGCACCACCAGCGAGCAGCCGGCAGATGGAGCCGATGGTGAGAGCGCAGAGGGCCTTTTCCTGCCGTACGTCCAACCGCCACGGACGGAGCCTGGCTCGGAATTTCCGGTCCAGCGCGGTGGCAATCGGCTCCAGCAGCACGGCCAGATTCTCTAACTGATCCTCTAGCTGTTCACCTAAGACATCGGCCGCTTTTGACAGCGCTGGACAAGCGAGCGTTTCACTCACAACCGTCTATCGGCCGGAACCAAGCTTCGCGGTAGAGGGCTAATGCGCGCCGTGTGCCCGCAGCAGTTCGACGGTGTCGGTTTGACCGTTGTCGAGCGCCGATTTCAATGGCGAAACGCCGGCTTTGTTGCGCGCGTTCGGGTCGGCTCCGGCGTCCAGAAGCAGCCGCACCACGTCCACTCGTCCCCACGAGGCGGCCTGGTAAAGGGCAGTGGCGCCGCCTTCCTGATCGCGCGCTTCTTTGTCCGCGCCTGCCTTCAGCAGCAACTGGCAAACAGCTGCATGGCCCCCCAGCGCGGCATCGTGCAGAGGCGTGCCGCCGGAGGCATTGCGGGAGTCAACACGCGCGCCTCTCTCCAACAGCAACGCCACAATATCCTTATGTCCTTTTAGGGCGGCGTCGTGCAGCAGTGTGGAACCGCCGGCAGATTTTGAATTGGGATCGGCGCCTTTATCCAATAGCAGGCCAACGACATCCAACTGGCCGCGCATGACGGCCTCGTGCAACTGGCGGAGCCCGGATTGGCCGGGGCCTTCCAGCTTCGCCCCGCGTTTCATCAGCGCTTCCACCACCGCATTGTGACGGTAGCGCAGCGCTTCGTCCAGGGCCGTTGCGCCGCCGAGATCGCGGGCCTCGATGTCGGCTCCTGCGGCGAGCAGTAGTTCGACCACGTCGGCATGTCCCTTCAGCGCCGCTTCGTGAAGTGGCGTTTCGCCGGATTCGGTATTCTTTACGCGAACGCTGGCCCCGCGCGCCAGCAACAGCTTCACGATCTCGGAATGGCCCTTCCACGCGGCTTCATCAAGAGCCGTGCCGCCCAAATTGTCAGCGGCGTTCACGTCGGCTCCGCCGGCGAGCAACAGTTCCACCATGGCTCGATAGCCGCGGTTGGCCGCCAGATGCAACGCCGTGGAGCCGGAGCGGTAGCGCGCCTTCAGATCGGCGCCACGCTGCAACAGCAGCTTCGCCACGTCGATATGGTTGGTAATTACCGCGTAATGGAGGGGAGTGGAACCAGCTTCGGCGTGTGCGGCATCGATTTCGGCGCCATGATCGAGCAGATATTCGACAATCGCCTTCTCGCCGCTCCATGCCGCGTCGTGCAGCGGGGTGCCGCCGAGGTTGTCGCGGGCATTCACCGGGGCGCCGGCGGCCACCAGCGCCTTCACGCGTTCTAAATCACCCGAGCGCGCGGCTGTGTGCAGATCGGTGTCGGCCGCGCAGGCGACAGCTAGCAACGCCAGCGCGATCCAACGGGCACTCCCCATGGTCCCTGTTATAACACCTGGGATGGCGAGGCTTGCCGGTCCGGCGATGGTAAGGCATACTCATCGGCCACGATGTAGAGCGGCCGGCCTTTGCTTTCTTCGAAGATGCGGCCGACGTATTCACCTAGCACTCCGATGGCGACCATGATGGCGCCGGAGCCGAGGCAGTTGACCACTACCAGCGACATCCATCCGCGCACCAGCGGCATACCCAAGGCCATCTCCACCAGCGCGTAAAACGTATAGCAGATGCCGAAACCAAGTAGTATCCAACCGATCGAAAAACTAAGGCGCAAGGGCAAGGGTGAGAAAGAGATCGCCGCCGTCCAGGCGAAACGCAACATCTTCGCCAGAGGGTATTTGGTCTCGCCGGCGGCGCGCAGGGCGCGGACAAAGGGAACGGTGGTTTGTGGAAAGCCCAGCCAACTGGTCATGCCGCGCAGGAAGCGATGCGTTTCCCGCATCCTTCCCAGCGCATCTAAGAAGCGCCGCGAAAGAAGGCGAAAATCGCCGACGTCAGGCGGCAGATCCTTGTAAATGAGGGCGCGCATCGTGCGGTAGAACAACCACGCCGTGAACCGCTTAAACGCCGATTCGCCTTCGCGCGTGATGCGCCGCGCGGCCACCACGTCATAGCCCTCGCGATAGACCCGCACCATCTCCGGAACGATTTCGGGCGGGTCCTGCAGGTCGGCGTCCATCAAGATGACGGCTTCGCCGCGCGCGGCATCCAGCCCGGCGGTAGCGGCGATCTGGTGGCCGAAGTTGCGCGCCAGCGCGAGTACACGAAAGTTGGACGTCCGCTGAGCGGCCTGATGTAACAGGTGCAGGCTGTGGTCGGAACTGCCATCGTTCACAAAAACCACTTCCAACGAGAAAGGCGCATGTGCAATCAGCTCCGCCAGTCGATCGAGCAACAGCGGGATGACAGCTTCTTCGTTATAGATCGGGATGACGAGGGAAACCAACGATGGCTCCGGGCGCGGGGCAAGAATGTGTTGGGTAGCGCTCACTTACCTTCCGTATTTTCTATTGCAGTCCGGCCTCAGCCAGCATCGCCAAAAATTGTTTCTGCGTACGCATGTCAATGGATTGGGCGGCCAGTTTTCCCCGCCGGTCGAAGATGAAGGTCTTCGGGATCCCATTTACGGCGAATGCCTCGGCCGCCTTTCCGGCGGGGTCAAGCAGGATGGGAAATTCATAACCCTTGCCGTCGAGGTAACTGCTCACCTTTCCTGCCTCTTCGTCGGAAACGGCAAGCACCACCAGCCCTTGATCGCCGAAGCGCCGCTGGAGCACTTGCAAGTCCGGCATCTCCTTGCGGCATGGCGGGCACCACGTAGCCCAGAAGTTGACCAGCACCACCTTGCCGGATAAGGCAGAGCGGGTCCAGGTATGACCTGTTAGATCGGCCAAAGTGAAATCGGCGTGGGCGCGCCTGGCGTCGTCAGCCTCCAGTGACCTCATGGCGGATTGGAAGCCAGGCGCGTCGGTGATGGTGGTGGTTACCCCCTCGTAACGCACCAGTTGCGCCAGTGTGGCGAACGCGTCCGCGATGGGCTGGGGTTCGGCGCGGATCGCCGCGGTCAGCGTGTCTGCCACTTCCTGTAGTGTTCCTGGTCCGAAGTCTCCCTCTGTGGAGAGGTTGGCGAGGTTGAGGGCGAGCTTCATTCGATCGCCGCCGGTGGGCAGGGCCCGGATCTGACGGGCAAGATCGACGGTGACGGTTCCGCGCCTCTCGTCGGCTACGTTGCGGAGCGTGCGAATGCCGTACTCAATGGCGGCTTGAGCACCCGACATGGGCCGAATCTTGATATCCCGGAACCAAGCGACGTCGTCGTGGTTTTGCAGGCTGATGGGACAGCTCTTCTTCGGCTGCTTCAGCAGCAAGTCGTAGATGCCGGTTCCCTTCCAGCGGCCGGCGATGGCCTTTTCGATTTCCGGCGCATCCAACTGAGCGTCCACTACCTTCACGCCGTTCAACCAGTGCTCGACGTGATTCCCCAGCACCAGAAGTCGGCTTTGATTGAATTCACCCACGGGCTTCGCGGTCTGCTTCGAGGGGGCCACCATGTCGTAGAGCGCACCGGAACTATGGCTGCCGCCGCGCCGGCCATCGACGTTGCCGTCGTTATCGATGGCCTGGAATTCGAAGCCGACAACGTAGTCTTGGGCACGGCTTTCCGGCGCCAACGCGGCGCGGCTGGCGGTGTGATGCTCCAGTTCGTAGCCGACTTTGTCTTCGAAGCGTTTGATGTCTTTCGGCGCCTTGGTGTTGTCGAGGAAAACGGTGTCCTGAATGCGGTACTTCAGGCCGCTGTTTCCGGCGGGCGAGATGCGCCATTCAAACTTAAGTTCGAAATCGGCGAACGTTCCGGTGGTGAACAGGTCTTCGGTGATGCGTGGGTTCTTATTGGCTTTGAGGCAGCCTTCGATGCTCCAGGCGTCGCCTTTCGGCGTCAGCTGGGAAGGGTCGCGCCATCCGTTCATTGTCGATCCGTCGAACAGTAGCTTCCAGCCGGCGGCCTGTTCGGCGGGCGTCAACGTGTTGGGTTCGGCAGCCGGCAAAAGCGCGGCGGCCAGCAGAATCAACAGAACTGATTTCACGGTTATCATTATGACGCAGGAGGGTGCATGAGGACGGTAATTCGCTTAGTGGCAGCGGCGCTGCTGATGCTCACGCTACTGTGGGCGAGTGGCCCCGGCTTTCGCAGCCGGCAGACGATGCTCGATCACTTTGCCAAGCACGGCAGGGAGTTCGGCAACATCTCCGT
>JBDTMC010000332.1:0-8753 GCA_039934475.1 Bryobacteraceae bacterium
CGGTGCCACCAGCACCACGGACTCCGTCCAGGACAATGAGCCCGACACAACGAAGAGCGGCACCAGCAGCGCCGAAAGGGCGAACCATCCGAAAGCAAACCCGAACGTGAATTGCCGAGGTGTCAACGCTATATGCCCGTTACTCTCTTACCACCACGCTGCCGAACAATGCCACGCCATCGACTTCGATAGACGGCCCTTGCCCGCCACGAACCCGGTATTCCACCCTACCCAGGAAGGGCACGCTTTCTCCGGTAATCCGCGTGCCCGGCGGCACAATGATTTCAACCTGTCCAAATACAGCGACCGCCGAAACTCGCGGCCTGCTCTCGGCGAAGGAAGCTCCTCGCAGATCCAGCCGGTTTCGCCCAAAGACTGCCACCGCGTCGGCTGACCGGAAGTCCTTTGAATCGACAACCGACGACGTGCTTGAGAAGACGGCCACTCCACTGTTACCCGCCAGGCGTCCATTGACCGAGCGGTCGTGCAGCAAGCCTATAACCACGATAACGATTAGTAATGGCACCCATCCGTCGGAGCGGCGCCGATATTTCACAGGAGGGTTCATAGTCGGTTCCATCAGTTTTTAACCTCGATACCGCCGAAGGCGGCGGTGCCACGCACGTACAGTGTCTTCGCCAGTTCCCCCGGAACATTCACCGGATGTCGCGTTTTGTCCTCGTACCCGCCGAACACGGGTGTCCCCTGAAATACGACCGTCCATACTTCCGGTATCCGGATGGAGATGCCGCCGAAGATCGCACTCATATCCAACACCGCGGAGTCGGTGGCCATAATCGCCCTGCTCAGGTCCACCTCACAGCCACCGAAGATCGCCGTCAGGTTCCCTCCCTCAAATGCCTGGGAGTTACTGCGCACCTCAATGCCGCCGAAGATCGTGGAGAACTGAAGCCAGTTTTCGCTGTTACCCGGAGGTGGATTCGGGCCACCCGGGGGTCGTCCTTCTACTGCGTTCCAAAGCAGCACGACGCCGACGCCAACAATGGCCATCGGCCAGAGGTCGAACAGGCGGATGTTAGTAATTCCCAAACGGTTCGCCAGCAAGACTGCGCCAGCCCCGCTCACTAATCCTCCGAAGACTCTGGCACCGCCGTCCGGACCCTGAATCATTCGCAGGACGCCAAAGGCGATCAACAACGCGGGCCAAAAGCGGAAGAAATCGCGAATCTCCATTAAGTGCAGGCGGTCCAGCAGCAGGACGGTACCAAGTACTACCAGGACGCCTCCGGCGACTGCTCCCGAGGTTTGATGCGAGTGTCTGATCCTCATAACGCTCTCCTATGGCGAGAATAACCGGACGCAGGAGGCACTCACACTCCGGATGCGACGAATCGACGGTAGACCGCGACGAACGGTACCCGTGACAAGCGGAAACGCGCGAAGTCTGACAAAATTGGGTTAACCTCTCTCAGTCGGATAGCCAGGGACGTAACAAGTTGTCTGTCCAACGGTATTTGTACCTGTCATGCTTGGCGCTAACTGTCGCGCCTTTAGCCGCTCAGTTATCCGGACGAACCATCCGTGTGCCTTTCGGTAACGCACCGCCCATGGTAGTTGCGCGGAAGAACGAGCCGCTGCGCGGGTTTGCTGTGGAGACGCTCAACGAGGCCGCGCGCCGCGCCGGAATCAAGATCGACTGGGTGCCCGGCGGCACCCCGGATGCGAACGACGAATCCTTATTGCATGCCGACATCGACCTGATACTAGGCTCGGCCACGGAAGAACGGCGGCGGCATTTCTACGTCACCGATCCCTGGTGGTCCAGCGAAGTAATCGCCCTCGTTCCCGCCATCAGCACGATTCAAACCGAGGCCGATTTGCGCGGCCGGATTCTGGCCGGTGCACCGGGCACCAACACGGTGATCGCCAGCCTCGCGCCCGCTCAACCAGTTGTCCACGAGCCCAACGCCATCGAAGCCGCCAACGCCGCCTGTACAGGTAAGGCCGATGCCGCGGTGATGGCCAATGTGTACCTGCGCGAACTGCTGGCCGCCCCCTCTTCTCCATGCCGCACACTCAGCCTCCGCATGATCGATATCTCAACCACTGCCGACTATGTCCTCACAACTCGGCTCGAGGATGCCGGCACTGCTGCGCGCCTGAAGCGGCAGTTGGACGACATTACCGCGGACGGAACGCTGACCGCCATCGCCGAACGCAATCCACCCATTTCCACTGGCCACGCCAAGCGCCTCGCGGATACTCTGCGCTCCCGCTATGAGTCGACTCTCTGGCGCCTGATTGGTCTGGCCATATCCCTCGTCAGTTTGCTTGCCGTAGCCTTTCTGGTTCGCCTTCAGCGTTCAAAGAGAGCGCTCGCCCAAGCCAACGCCCGACTAGCCGACGATCTTGAGGCCCGCACACGAGCCGAGAGAGCACTCAACGACAGCGAACTTCGATTTCGTGCGCTCCTCGATTCCGCGCCCCAGACCGTACTGTCCGTCGAGCCCTCGGGAGCAATCGCATTCGCCAACGCGAAAGCGGAATCGATGTTCGGCTACAATCCGGACACGCTGGTCAGACGTCCGATCGGAGCGCTATTCGCTCCAGAAGTGCAGAGTGAAACCGAAGAGCGCTGGTGGCGCCGCCTGGAAGTGTTGAGTGAGACAGGACGTTCCGTTCGTGGTAAGGTCATGGGTCTCCACCAAAGTGGCCGGCGCTTTCCGGCTGAAGTCACCTGCGGCGAGTTGTCTTCGGGCGTTGTCATTCTCTTCATTCAGGATGCGTCGCAGAAGTTGGCTTTGGAATCACAACTCCGGGAAGCGCACAAACTCGACAGCATCGGGCAACTGGCGGGTGGCTTGGCTCACGACTTCAACAACCTGCTCACCGTGATTCAGGGGTACATCCATTTGATGTTGGATCAACTGAACGCTGACTCCAGCCTCCGCAGCCAAGCCGAGAAAATCGAACAGGCCGCCACAAAGGCCGCCGCTCTCACCGGCCAGTTGCTCGCGTTCAGCCGGCGTCAGGTCCCACAGGCGCGCAACTTCATCCTCTGCGAGCTGGTGCAGAAGATCGAAGGAATTCTCCGCCCGTTGATTCGGGAGAACGTCGAGATGGTGATCACCCCGCCCTTGATCGCAGGGTGGATCCATGCCGACCCAAGCCAGGTAGAGCAGATCCTGATTAATCTCGTGCTAAACGCGCGCGATGCGATGCCCCACGGCGGGCGACTTTCGATCGATGTGCACTCACTCACGGAAACCGTCATCCTGCGCGTCGCCGATACCGGCGTTGGCATACCTGCTGACGTGAAGACACGGATTTTCGACCCGTTCTTCACCACCAAGCCGCCAGGCAAAGGCACAGGACTGGGACTCTCGGTTGTCTATGGCATCGTCCGCCAGAGCGGAGCCTCTATCGAGGTTCAAAGCGAAGTGGGAACCGGAACGGTAATCGAAATCAAGTTCCCCAGAGCCGCGTCGCAACCGAGCCGTCACGAAGACCGCCGGCCGCCGCTCCCCTCCCCACAGCCAGGCCATGGCACCATCCTCTTGGCGGAAGACGAACCCGGTGTCCGCGATTTCGTTTCGGAGATCTTGCGCCGAAACGGATACCAGGTTCTGGCGGCAAGCAATGGCTGCGAAGCTATGGATGTACTTGCGAAGGCTGTCTGCCCGATCGACCTGCTACTAACCGATACGATCATGCCCGAGATGGGCGGCGTCTCGCTTGGCCGCACGTTTGCCGCCCGGTTCCCAGGGACACCGATTCTCCGCATGACCGGCTATGCCGAGCGCGAAGAGGATGATGACCCATCCATTCCCGTCATCAAGAAACCATTCACCGCGCCTGCTTTGCTTTCCCTGGTGCGCGAAGCCATCGAAGGCGCCACGCCCAACAGCAGCCTATGAGTTCGCTGCCGCCCATTCTTGCCGCTCCTCTCCTATCCGAGGTGGAGGCGAAACTGCTGGAACTGCTCCGTTCCCTTACACCGCAGGAGTGGAGCCGGCCCACGTTAGCCCCGCAGTGGTCCGTGAGGCAGGTGGCGGCGCATCTCCTCGATACGCACCTACGCAAGCTTTCGATGGTCCGCGATGGCTTTTTTGCGGAGATGCCGCGCATCGACGGTCCGGCGAGCCTAACGAAATTCGTCAACCGGATGAACCAGGAGGGCGTGGCGATCTACAGCCGCTTCAGCACACCTGTCCTATTGTCGTTGCTCGAGAGCGCGGCGCGCGAAAGCTGCGAATTCCATCTCTCGCTGGATCCCTTCGCCCGTGCCACATTTGCCGTCAGTTGGGCCGGGGAGTCGGAATCACTCAACTGGTTCGATACAGCGCGCGAACTTACTGAGCGCTGGCACCATCAGCAGCAGATCCGCGTTGCCGTTAATCGCCCGGGCATTCTTACGCGTGAACTGTACCATCCCGTGCTTGACTGTTTCCTGCGCGTCCTGCCGTTCACCTATCGCGATGTCGAGGCTCCCGTTGGAACCGTCGTCCAGGTCCACATCGCCGGTGAGTGTGGGGGCGATTGGAACCTCCACCGCGAGACGGGCGGCTGGATGCTGCAACTGGAGCCGGAGGCTTCACCCACGGCGCGCGCGGTCATTCCCCAGGAGATTGCCTGGCGACTCTTCACCAAGGGCATCTCCCGTGCCGAGGCCGATCCTCTGATCGTGGTCGAAGGCGACCCGCGACTAACCGCCCCGATCTTTAGCGCAATCGCCATAGTCGGCTGATGGCGGTGTTATGATTTGTCCGACATGATGGCAACGAAACTCGTTGGACTCCTTCTCTTCACGGCCGCCTGTTCGGCTTCCTGCCTGCCCGACGGCGTCCAATCCAGTGGTGCCCTCTACCGTATCTGCCTACCCGACGGAGTATGGAACGGCAAATTGGCGGTCTACGCCCATGGCTACGTCGCCTTTAACGAACGACTTAAGATCCCAGACGATTCGCTTCCCGATGGCACTCAGTTATCCACCATAATCACCAGCCTTGGCTTCGCCTACGCGACTTCCAGTTACTCCACAAATGGACTTGCCATCGTACCGGCCCAAACCGACCTGAAGGACTTAGTCGGTATCTTTGGATCTAAGGTGGGCAAACCCAGCCGCGTCTACATGGTTGGGCCTTCGGAGGGCGGGGCAGTGACTGCCTTCTCGGTTGAGAAATTTCCCGACGTTTACAACGCCGGCGAAGCCGCCTGCGGCCCGATCGGCGATTTCCGGCGCCAGGTCAACTATATCGGGGACTTCCGCGTGATCTTCGACTACTTCTTCCCGGGAGTGATTCCCGGAGAGCCCACAAGCATTCCCGAGGAAGTGATCGCCAACTGGGATTCCATCTACGAACCCGCGGTGCTTGCCGCGGTGCGCGCCGACCCCACGGCGACAGCGCAGCTTCTCTCAGTGACGGGCGCGCCAGGTGGTACGCAGGACGAGATTGAATCCACCGTTACCGGTGTGCTCTGGTATAACGTCTTCGGCGCCAATGACGCCGTCGCACGCCTGGGGGGCCAACCCTTCGACAACAAGACCCGCCTCTATCACGGCTCCGACAACGACCTCCGGCTTAACCTTAAGGTCCGGCGCGCCACCGCCGACGCCGCCGCCCTCGCCGAAATCGCCCGTAACTATCAGACCAGCGGCAAGCTGTCTAACCCACTCATCACCATCCATACGCTCGGCGACCCGATCATCCCTTATTGGCATGAGCCGTTGTACAAGGTGAAGGTAGCCGCAGCCGGTGCCGGCGAGCAGCACATCAACCTTCCCTTCAACGCCTACGGCCATTGCAACTTCACTGCAGATCAGGTGCTGTTAGGCTTCGGGCTGATGGTATTCAAGGATGCCGGCACGTTGCTGCCCGCGGGCGCAGAGTCAGTGCTACCGGCAAGCCAGCGCGCCGCGTTCGCGGATACCGCCCGAAGATTGGGGATTCTGCCGTAGATGTTTGATCTGCCGTTAGCCGGACAAGACATCCTGCGGAATGCCGAGCATATCGGAACCGCCTTTATCCTCGCTCTCAGCATCGGGTGGGAGAGTGAACAGGAAACGCATACGGCGGGCGTTCGCACTTTCCCCATCGTTGCCATGGCCGCTTGCGGCTATATACTGCTGCTCGGCAATCATGCCGCTTCCGCCGACCAGTCCCGCCTGCTGCAGGGTTTGATCACCGGCATCGGCTTCATCGGAGGCGGCGCCATTCTGAAGGACGGCGCTACGGTAACAGGAACGGCCACGGCCGCCAGCGTCTGGAATGCCGGAGTCATTGGCGCGGCAGTCGCCATGGATCACTACGGGATCGCCATTACTCTGGCCGTGCTCAACTTGATCACCTTGCGTGCCCTGCTGCCACTGAAGAGATGGCTTGCCCGCAAGGCGGCGGAGACACAAAAGTAGGTCTGGTAGCGCACGCCGTAGTCGATTGCGTGTGGAAACCGGCACAGGGCAGTCGGAGTGGGCCTGCCGTCGTATAATCGCACTGAACAGAGGGAGTTGTATGCAACGCGTTGCAGTTAAGCTTGGGCTCAGTGTGATTGCGTCATTGCTGTTGACATGGACAGCTTCCGGTCAAACGCCGGCGCGCGTGGAATCGCCGCAATTCGTTGTGGAACCGGGCAGCCATGCGCGTCCCATCAATGCGATCTCAGTGAACTCGACGGAAACCCTGGTGGTCACTGGATCCTCCGATAAGACCGTCCGCCTGTGGGATCTTCGCGATGGCCGATTGATCCGCACCATTCATCTTCCGATTGCACCGGATAAGACCGGGCAATCGAGGGAAGGCGAAGTCTACGCCGTGGCGATTTCTCCAGACGACAAGACAATCGCTTACGGCGGACACACGGGGTTCACTTGGCGGAATCCGAGGGGGTCGTTCTTCACGTATGACCGTGCGAAGAACATAATCTATGAGCATCCAGGATTCGATAGCGACATCAAAACCCTATCGTTCGGCGGCGATGGCAAATACCTCGTCTACTCGACTGACGGAAACACGACCGGCGTTGCCGATCGCGACAACGGCTACCGGGCATTGCCGGCTTTTCAGGTCCCGGGCGGCATTGCCGGAGATGTGGCGCATACGCCAGATGGGGATGTCCTGGCCATGTTGTACCGGCCTCCAGGGAAGAAAACACCGGGGGTGTTCTTCCGTCTCTACGGCATCCTTCCACAAGGCCTGAAAATGCTGGGAGAAGCCCAATGGCCGGTGGATACCGCCGATTCGGTACGCTACACGCCCGACGGCAAATACCTTGTAGTGTCTTCCGGCGAGACCAACGATACGGCGCGCCGCTTCGATGTTTTCAGCGGGACTTCCCTCGATTATTTGTACGCCTTGGAAACAAAGGGAACGCCAATTGGCGTCGCTTCTCCGCTGCCCGACTCTTCGGGCTTCGCCGCGCCAGTACTCTTGGATGACACCGCTAAGACCGCGGGTCTGCTGACTTGGCGGACGGGTCCGAAGTCCGCCACGCGTACGATCAAAAAGCTCAAGGAACTGCGGGACGATCCCGAGTCAGGCCTAATCACGCCGCTCAGAAACGGCCGGTTCATCTGGAGCTCGTCATGGGGAGACTGGTCGGTGATGGGCGGCGGCACCGAGTTCGAAAGTTATTTCGATTCCATCAACATCGGAACCACCGACACCATGGGCGTATCGGCTGATGGCTCCGAGGTCTTCTTTCAGGACAACCAACCATCGATCAGCGATCGACAGCCGCCGGCGGTGTTCTCACTGAAACAGCGTTCACTGGCGACTAACGCCGCACTCAGCAGGCCGAACCGCTACTTTGCGACGAGTTTCATTGCTGTCCCAGGCCTCGATGTCGACAAAGCAACGCTGAACGGCAAGGCGTTACCGATGGACGAGGACGACGTGGTCAATTCGAACGAAATTTCGCCCGACGGTAAGGTCCTGTACATCGGTGGCGGCAGCGAGGTGTATGCATTCAGCAGGAGAGATGGCACACCGTTCTGGAAGACACAGGGGCTGGGATCGCCCGTTCTTCAGGTGCGGTCAACACCCGACGGCAAGCTCGTGTTCGCCTGTTTGCAAGACGGCACGTTCCGCTGGCTGTCCTCCGCAAAAGGGGAACTGAAACTGAGCGCGTTCATCTCCGGGAACCGGCAGAAATGGATCGCCTGGACGCCGGAAGGCTACTACGATGCCAGTGCCGGAGGTGAGGCGCTGGGCGGATGGGTGGTGAACCGGATTACGCCCAACTACATGCTCGCGGACTTCTTTGGCGTCTCGCGGTTCCGTGCGCAATACTACCGGCCCGATGCGGTTCAAGCCGCCCTCACCGGAGTTCCAAGCACCGTTCAACGGCCGCCCGACACAACCATCACCCGCGGCGGTCCGCCGACCACAGGATTACCACCGGTGGTGAACATACAGCGGGATCACAACCTCACGCTTTCCACCACAGACCTGACTTTGAATTACACCGTGAGCAGTCCCACGCCGGTGACCAAAGTTTCGGCGAGGATCGATAACCGCCCCGTGGATACGGCGCGCGGCGCCACTCCCGCCGGCCAAACCATTCAGATCCAGATACCGCAGCGCGATTGCGACGTCAGCATTGTGGCTGAGAACAGCGCCGGGGCAAGCGAGCCGGACACCATTCATGTGCATTGGGCCGGGGCGGTTACGGTAGCCAAAGCGAAGCCGGTATTGTGGGTTGTCTCCATCGGCATTTCGAAGTATTCGCAACCCGGCTGGGCTCTGGGGTTATCGGCCAAGGACGCCACCGATATCAGCGGCGCGGCGTCGGTC
>JBDTMC010000333.1:0-8750 GCA_039934475.1 Bryobacteraceae bacterium
CCGGCAAGTGCAGGGAGAAGTCTGTTTTCCCTTGACAAACCCCTATCATGGATGTCCCACTTTTTCCGGCGAACGGCATTCCGTCACGTACTACTAGCGGCAATCGAAGGGAAATCAAGGTAGCCAGCGGCAATCGTGCCCGCACCCTCTAACCCGTGGCTCCTTGACATTGCACCCTGCCGGGGGGCTTGCAGGTGCTGGCCGCTAGTCCGCCGGAGGCAGGCCTGTCCTCGGACTCCATATCCCGAAGGGATATCCGGAGCAAAGCTCCGGCCCGCTACAATTAAACAATGTGCGGCATAGTAGGCTACATCGGCAACCGGAAAGCGGTTCCCATCATTCTCGACGGCCTCCGGCGTCTCGAATATCGCGGGTACGACTCCGCCGGTCTCGCGGTTCTTGAGCCCGACGACTCGTTAGTAATCCGTCGCGCTTCCGGTAAACTTCACAACCTCGAAGAGGCCATCCGCATGAACCCCGTCGATGGCGTTTACGGAATTGGCCACACACGCTGGGCTACTCACGGTCGTCCTACCGAAGAAAATGCCCACCCCCATCGCGACTGCACGGGGGACATCGTCGTCGTCCACAACGGTATCGTCGAAAACTATCTCTCGCTCAAACAGCAGCTACAAGACGAAGGTCATAAGTTCGTCACCGAAACGGACACCGAAGTCATCGCTCATCTTATAGAAAAGTACTTCACAGGCAACCTCGAAACCGCCGTCCGCGCCGCCATCAAGCAGATTACCGGAGTCTTCGCCCTCGCCGTCATTGCTCGAACGGACCCCCACAAGATCGTCGCCGCCCGTTCCGGCCCGCCCGCCGTCATCGGCCTCGGGGAAGGGGAATACTTCGTCGCCAGCGACGTTCCCGCCATTCTCAGCCACACCCGCGATATGTTCTTCCTCGCCGACGGCGACATGGCCATCCTCACCCCCGACGGAGTTCATCTCACGGACTTCGAGGGCCGCCCCATCAAACGGCAGGTTTCCCACATCTTATGGGATCCCATCATGGCCGAAAAAGGCGGCTACAAGCACTTCATGCTCAAGGAAATCTTTGAGCAGCCTCGTGCCGTGCGAGACACCCTCCTCGGCCGCATCGGACAGGAATCGGGCCGCGTCTTCCTCGACGAAATGTCGATTACCCCGCGCGATTTTCAGAACTTTAAGCAGGTGCGCATCATCGCCTGTGGCACAAGCTGGCATGCCGCACTTTCTGGCAAGTTCATGATTGAGAAGCTCGCTCGCATCCCCGTGGAAGTAGACTACGGCAGCGAATTCCGTTATCGCGATCCCATCGTCGGTCCCGAAACTCTCACCATCGTGATCTCGCAGTCGGGCGAAACCGCCGACACCCTTGCTGCCCAGCGCGAAGCGAAGAGTAAGGGTTCGAAGACACTCGCCATTTGCAATGTCGTCGGCTCCATGATCACTCGCGAAGCGGCCGGCACGCTCATCACCCACGCCGGACCAGAGATCGGTGTGGCTTCCACCAAGGCCTTTACCTCGCAGCTCACCGCCCTCTTCATCCTCGCCATGTACCTCGGCCAATGCCGCGGCAGAATGGATGATGCCACTTCGCGCTGCCTCGCCCAGGAACTTCTCCGCATCCCCGGCAAGCTCGAAACCATCCTCTCGCATGATGCGATTTATGAGGACTTGGTGAAGGTCCTTTTTCGCGCCACCGACTTCCTCTTCCTCGGTCGCGGCGTCCATTTCCCCATGGCCCTCGAAGGCGCCCTCAAACTCAAGGAGATCTCCTACATCCACGCCGAAGGCTATCCCGCCGGCGAAATGAAGCACGGCCCCAACGCCCTCATCGACGAAAATCTGCCCGTTGTGGTCCTGGCCGCCTACGATCCCGCAAACCCTGCCAGCCGCGTTCTCTACGAAAAGACGCTCTCCAACATTCAGGAAGTGAAGGCCCGCGGCGGCCGCGTCGTCGCCGTTGCCAATGAAGGCGACACAGATGTGCCGAAGGTCGCCGACAGCGTCATCTACATCCCCATCGCCGATGACTTACTCCTGCCAATCCTCGAAGTTGTGCCGCTGCAGTTGCTCGCCTATCACATCGCCGTCCGCCGCGGCTGCGATGTCGATCAACCGCGTAACCTCGCCAAGAGCGTGACCGTCGAGTGATCCAGGCCGTCACCACCCTGCAGATCCCCACTAGAGGCAAGGGTCTTTACGAATTTACCCGCGCGGCCGCCCAATGGCTGGCCGCGCAGGCTCTCACCACCGGACTCCTCACGCTCTTCGTGCAACACACTTCAGCGTCTCTCGTCATCCAGGAAAATGCCGATCCCGATGTCCGACGCGACCTCGACGCCTTCTTCGCCCGCCTCGTCCCCGAAAACGATCCCCTCTACATCCACACCATCGAAGGTCCTGACGATATGCCCGCCCACGTCCGTTCCGCTCTCACCCAAACCCAACTTTCCATCCCCATCGTCAACCGACGTATGGCCCTCGGCACATGGCAAGGCTTGTACTTGTTTGAGCATCGTTCATCACCCCATCGCAGAAATGTTGTACTCCACGTGATCGGCGAGTAGCCGAATCAGTTATCATTTCAGCCATGAGCATCTCCCGTCGCACCTTTCTGGAATCGGCCGCCGCCGGAGCAATCGCCGCCCACGCCGCCCTTGCCATTGAAATCGATAAGAAGACCGGAATGCCCACGCGCCTCTTCGGTCAAACCGGAACTCGCATCTCTATCCTCGCCTTTGGTTCCGGCAGCCGCTGGCTTATGTACAAGGAAGAAGACAAGGCCATTGAGGCGATGAACAAGGCGCTCGACCTTGGCATCACTTACATCGACACTGCCTATGGTTACGGCGATGGTCTCAGCGAGTCACGTGTCGGCAAGGTACTCAAGTCGCGCGGCGGCAAGGGGAATCTCTGGGTCACCACCAAGATCCTGGACCGCAACGGTGACGATGCCCGCCGTACTCTCGAAGGCAGCCTCAAGCGCCTCGGCCTCGATCACGTCGATCTCTGCCACATCCATAGCCTCTCCACCCCCGAAGACCTGGCGGCGATTGAAGCGAAGGACGGCGTCCTGGCCGCGTTCCACAAACTCCGTGACCAGAAAGTAATCCGCAACATCGGCGTCAGTTGTCATACTGACCCTGCCGTCATGAAGACCGCCCTTGAGCGTCACGATTTCAATTGCTGCCAGATGGCCCTCAACGGCGGCCGCATTGGTATGGACGCCGCCAGCAACAAGCGTGGCGACACCTTTGAGACCCTCGCTCTTCCGGTAGCCAATCGTAAGAAGATGGGCGTCATCGCGATGAAGGTGTTCCTCCAGGAGAAGTTACTCGGCAAGGCGCCCGTTGAAAAGCTCATCGAATACGCCATGTCGCTGCCCGTCAGCGCCGCCGTAGTCGGTATGCCGAAACTCGCGTACATCGAAGAAAACATCCGCATCGCCAAGGCGTTTAAGGCCCTGCCGCCCGCGGAGATGGACGGCCTCCACAAGAAGATCGCCGCTGAGACCATGGCCATGGTCTACGGCCCGGAATTTAACAACCATCAGGACGCCTAAGATCTACTTCTCGAGAACCATCGCGGCGAGACGCTTAGGAGCCGCCAGGCAATAACTGCCTGTCACCAGTTCTGAAACTTCTTCCCAATCGATCTCGCCGCGATCCAGCCGCAAGGCCACCCACCCGCGCGAGCCGATGTACGCCGGCAGATAAAACCGTTCCGGCTGTGCGGCAACCAAAGCTGTGTTATCGCCCTTCATCACCTTGCAGCAAATAGAAACAATTCCATCTCCGTGATGGTCATTCAAAAAATAGGCGAAAGTCTTCTTCCGGACCAGGAAAGTAGCATGGCTGCCGTGGACCTCGCGTACCGCTTCCGCAAGCGCAAGGCAGATCTTCGAAACAGCAGCCAGCCGCTTTTCTTCACTCTTCAAAATCAGTTACCCCGGTTTCGTAGCCCGAATGAAATCGCTCTTAAACCTGCCCGCCACCAGCGGCGCAATCGCATCGACATCAATGCCCTGATCGCTCAGGAATCCGCGAGCATCTTCGACATCGTACACACGAGTCGTTTCCAGGTCAATGTCCCCGAACCCGGCGCGTTCTAACTTCGTGCGGAAGTCGTTCTCGTCCAATGCTCCCGCTATGCACCCCACCCATAACTCCATCGACCGCCGGATCTGCGCCGGCACCTCGCCGTTCGTCACCACGTCGGCAATTGCCAGGCGCCCGCCTGGTTTCAACACCCGGAACGCCTCTGCCAGCACCCGGTCTTTATCGCCGGACAGGTTCACCACACAGTTCGAGATGATCACATCCACCGTGTTATCGGGCAGTGGAAGATTCTCTAACTCGCCCTTCAGGAACTCTACGTTCTCAATCCCGGATTTGCGCTGATTCTCCCGCGCCAGGGCCAACATCTCGTCCGTCATATCCACGCCATAGGCCTTCCCCGTCGGGCCCACCCGTTTGGCTGACAAAAGCACATCAATGCCACCGCCCGAACCCAGGTCAAGCACCACTTCGCCTGGCATCAGCTTCGCCAGCGCTGTGGGATTTCCGCAGCCCAGCGAAGCCAGCACCGCCTCCTGTGGCAACCCTGACTTCTGTGCCTCGTCATAGAGGTTCGCCGTGATCGGGTCCACCTGCCCCGGCAACGCCGCGGAGGCCCCGCAACAGGAACTGCCCGGCTCGCCGCACACCACGCGCAACGCTGCCTGGCCGTACTTCTCTTTTACGATCTCTTTTACGTCGTTCATAACAGGCTCTGGATCTCCTTTTGATAGAACTCGGAAAATCGGGCGCGAATCTCATCGCGCACCCTTCGGAACTCTTCCAATGATGGCTTCGCCGCCGGATCGTCGAAGCCGATGTGCACCCGTTGCCCCACCCGGCCCAGAAAGGGTGGACACGCCTGGTCCGCGTTACCGCAAACCGTGAATACGAAGTCGAACTGGTTACCCAGGAAGCGATCGACACTCTTCGGAAATCCCGCCGAGATGTCGATGCCGGCCTCCCGCATCGCCTCAACCGCCATCGGATGAACCTCCGCCGCCGGCTTCGTGCCCGCTGAAAACACCACTAGTCGCGGGTCAAACGATCGTAGAAACCCCTCCGCCATCTGGCTGCGTGCGGAGTTGCCCGTACACAAAACCAGCGCCCTCACCGGCAAACGGAAACCACCTTCTTCGGATCGACGGCTTTACTCCGCGTACAGCATTCCGCATACAGGAACCCCAGAACCTCCTGCAGCGCATCGGAATTGGCGCGATACCAAAGATAAGTGCCTTCGCGCACCGAACTCACCAGCCCCTCGTTCCGCAGCTTATCCAGATGGTGCGACAGCGTAGAAGCAGGCACGCCCAACTCCGCCTGAATATCCCCCACCACCATTCCATCCGGGTGCGCCGAAAGCAGCAGCCTCATAATGCGAAGCCGAGCCTCATTGCCCATAGCGGAGAACATATCCGCATACCGAGCCGTAAGGTCATCCATAATTCGAGTATTCCAGAAATATCGAAGAAGTCAAGCGAAATCCTGCGTTCTCCCCCGTAGAAGAGTGGCCCGCAGGTCCTCCAGGATTGACGGGCAGTATCCAAAGGGAGGGGAACTCCAGCGAGTCCCCCCTTCGGTTCACGACTCGCTCCGGCTACTGCGCCGTCAACGATCCGAACAGCCCATGCGCCTCGCCCGCAATCCCAGCAGCGAAGTACAGCGTGGTCGTCGGCCCAGCTCCCGAACCATTGCCGAATGACAATCCCCACAGTCCGGCAATCTTCAATGTCGCGCCGCTGGTATTCTTCACTACATCTTTGACCTTGCCCGTCGCCGGATCAAAAGCGACAATCGTCCCCGATCCGAATTGCCCCACCAGCAACGTATTGCTCAAAACACCGAAGTTATTCGGTGCCATCGCCATTCCCCATGGAGCATTCAGCCAGTTTCCATGCGCCAGCCGCCCCGTCAGTTTCCCTGCCATAGTGAAGATGCTGATGTAGCCAAAACCCGCTCCAGCCACCTCGTCGTGCTTGGTCGCGTCCTGCTTCGCCCACGTCACGTAAATCTTCCCGCCGATGTTTTGCACGTTGAACGGTCCGTATCCGGCTGGCACAGCCGCGTCCTTAAACGCCGACGGATTGATCGCCAGTGGATTGAAGGCGCCATCAAACACTTCGATGGCTCCGCTGAAGAAGTTGGCTGCATACAGGACATTCGCAGTGCTGATCTGCCCGATTGCTAGGCCCTTGTAGACCGCCTGGCCCGTGCGATTTACCTTCAACACCGCACTGTTCGCGGACACCGCGGGATTCCAGCCTGAAATTGATCCATCCTCGGTCACAAACAGGAACAGCGAGGGGCTGCCCGAAGCTATCTGGAAGGCCGACGTGGGATTGTAAACGATGCCCGTAGCCGGTCCCGGAGGACCATTCGGTGGAGCAGGCGGAACCGTCACCACCAAGGGGTTGATCACACCCGCGCCGTCATACAACAGCGATAGTCCCTTGCCGTTCGAATTCACCCACCACGGCCCGGTCGGAGTCTTGTCCAGCCCCCACGCGTTCACAAGATTCGGATCTTTGTGGGTCGCCAGACTAGTCACGTCCGACACTAAGTTGGTTTGAACGTACTTGTTTTGCGCCGCCGCCATGACGTGAATCTTCCCGGACATGCCCGTAGCCGTTCCATTACCAACATCGGTACCGTGTAGGCTGCAGAAATAGACAATATCGCCTGCCGTCGTGAACGTGTGGTCGAAGGTGAACGGCGTGTTCTGAACGCCGGAGTTAAAAGTCTCGGCAGACCCTGCCACCGTTTGGACGGTATGGTGCGACGCGTCCCATACCCAATGAATTGTGTCTCCAACCTGAATCGTCGGATCGAAATGTGCCCCACCGATACCCGTATCGGTGTAGTCGAAGTTGACCACATGGACAGTAATTGTTTGAGCCGCGCTTGCGGGTAGTGCGAGAAGCGCCGCACCCAGCATCGTGGCCGTGAGCATATTACGCATACAAACCTCCGTGAGCCAAGGGGCTCTTCCGGATTTTAGCCTCCACCACTCGGTAGGAGTTGTTAATTCCCTGTCACGCGTATGAAGTCTTAGAAGCCTGCCATTTCGTTAGAATGCCGTGTGATGAAATTCGGCGGCCAGTCGATAACCTCTGTCCAAGCTCCTTGCATTGCGGCCATTTTCAACACCGTCCGGTTTTAGGCAATGCTCGCAACACTTTGAGAAAACGGGAGATCCGGGCAAATCATGCCGCAGCTCTCACCACTTCACCACGGTTTTCGTTGCACGCGGCCCCCAGCGCCAATGCTGTACACTCCCAGTATGTTCGCTTGTCTTCTGCCCCTCCTCCTCCTGGCCCCCGCCGCGGAACCCGGCTTCACTCCCCTCTTCGACGGACAGACCCTTTCCGGTTGGACCATTCGTGAAGGCCCTGAGTCCGCCTTCTATGTCCGCGACGGCGCGATCGTTGTCCACGAAGGCGCTAACTTCCCCACCTGGCTCCGCTCCGCCCGCCAGTATGAGAACTTCGACTTCCGTGGGGAGTACTATGTCAAGGGTTGGATTAACTCCGGTATTTACTTACATGCTCCGGAACATGGCCGTAACATACAAACCGGAATCAAGATCGCGATCTTCCACCAACAGGACGCCCAGCCTCGTCCCGAATCGAACGGCGCCGTCTTCCCCCTCATCCCGCCCTCCAAGGTCAACATTCGTAACAATGGCGAGTGGAATACTTTCCGCATCCTGATGGAGTGGCCACGCCTCCAGGTTTGGATGAACGAAGAGCAAGTTCAGAATCTCGACCTCTCCGCCGATCCCGAACTCCGCTACCGCCTCCGCCGCGGCTACCTCGGTCTCGAATCACTCTCCTACCCGATACGCTTTCGAAATCTGCGTGTCAGCGAGCTCCCCTCCAGCGACACCCGGCAGTCTCTCTATGAAACAGCCGGCGACCTCGACCGCAACTGGTACGTAGCCGACGGCAAAGCGACATGGGAAGACTTAGGCGGCGTTCTCCGCGCCGACGGCACGGGCTACCTCGCGACCAAAGCAAAATACAAGGACTTCGAATTCCAAACCTACATCCGAGCCAGTCGCTTCTCCAACGGAGGCATCATGGTCCGCTGCCACGGCGACAAGCGCGATGAAGCCGACTACGAAATCCAACTCCACGACGTCGAGGGCGCCACTTACCCAACCGGTTCCCTCTACCACTTCAAGCGAGCCATCTACCCGCGAATCCAACCCGAACAATGGTACCTGTTCCAGTTAGTCGTGAAGGGCCCCAAAGCGCTCGTCCGGATCAATGGCGAAACCGTCATGGAATACGACAAGCTCGACTGGACCGAGTCCGGCCACATCATGATCCAGGCCCATCAGAACGACCACTGGATCGAATACAAGCACATCACGGTAAAACCCCTGGAGTAGGCATCCGACTCCTGTCTCCGTCTCAGGGCAGGAACTCCTCGCTCTGGAAGAGTCGACGAATGGAAAAGTGAGCGAACTCTACCAAAGCAAACGCCGCCGCGCAAGGTACCGTCGCACCCCCGTCTGAGGCAACCTCCCCCACGCCACCAACCCGCGACTGTTAGGCACCGGTGTTTTGTGCTGAGAGCCAGCAGTCCGTGGCTCGAAAAATGGGCGCGATTTTCCGACCCCGGTAAGCTACTGTAAATACGGGAGTTCCCAAGGGAGGAAATTCGTGCCTGTTTGAATGTATAGGGGCGGAGATGAGAA
>JBDTMC010000334.1:0-8733 GCA_039934475.1 Bryobacteraceae bacterium
GGATACACCCATCCATAGCCGGGAGCGGCTGAAGGAATCGCGAAGCTGACCTGGCGCCGGTTAGGCTGCTGCACGGAAAAGGAATAGGTCTGATAGAAGTGGCGCAAACCGGTTACCACCGTGACCGTGCTGGTGGAGGATTGCGCTCCAGGCGCAACGGAGACTTCGGCCAGCAGCCGGGTGGGCGAGAAGACCCAGATCTTGCGGACTAGTAGGTCACTGGTGCCGAAGCCGACGCGGGTATCGCCCTGGGCGAAGTTTCCGCCGGAAGCATTGATTTCGATAAAAGTGTCGGTGCCAGCGGGCAGGGAAGCAGGCGCGATGGACATTCCGGCAATGTCAGCCTGCGAGTCGAACGTGAATGTCGAGGGGCTGTCCCCTTGCACAAAAAGAGAACTCTGCCCGTCGTCATTGAGGGCGACGATGCGCGCGCGGTAGCTTCGGGGCGCCGCCGGCGGCACCACCACGAGTAAGCCCTCACTGGCGGTCCGCGTGGCGGCTGGAATCCCATCGAATAGAATTCGCGTGCCGGGGCCGATATTGGTTCCGGCTATGGACAGCCCGCCGTCGCCGGTCGGTTGCGTGCCCGTAATCACCGGCGGGGGCGCCGTGGCTACCCGATAGGCAGCCGGCAGAACGTAGAGATCGGTGGGCGTTGTGAAGAGCACGTGCCGCGGGCCATCGGGCGCGTCGGCATTCAAAGTAATGTTGGCTTGTATCCAGTTGACCGGATCACTCACATAGCCCCTGACGGCGTCCACGGAATCCGCGCCGTTCAATACGTGCAAGCCGAGCCCTGGAGTGGGGCCGCCGTTCGCCGTCAAATTGAGGCCTGCCGCGATGAGCGAACCTTGTCCCACGGTTTTGTTAAAGAATGCCGGCTTGACCGCATTCGATCCAAAGAAACTGTATGTCTGAACTGCCGAAATCTGATCGCCATCGGGTCTTGGTTGGACGGCGAAATTCAAATCAGAGGCGGTCTTGCCGGCCGCGACGGATACCGTGCCCGAGGAGAACTGGGTTGCGAAGGACGGACCGGCCGGGATCTTGCCGTTTGGATCGGAGGGCGCAATGATGTTCGCCGGGGAATTCTCACCGGCCAGCGCCGGGGGCAGGGCATGCACGTACACCGAATACTGTCCCGGCGGTAATCCAGCCAAGCGGTAAGTGCCATCCGGGTTGCTGAGCGTGCTGATGGCCGGTCCGGTTGTGCTGAGGGCGACTACTGACGCCAGGTTCACGCCCGCGCCGGAGAGGGTCACCACTCCGGAGATCGTTCCGGTTGAGGCCAGGAACGCGCTGGTGGGATAGAGAATCGAAATGCCGGCGATGTCATCGCCACCAAGCGGGCTGGCCTTGGTGGAGCTGCGCGTGATCTCAGTGGCCATGGTGGCGCTGGCCAGCGTGTGTTGCAGGCCCAGCGTATGGCCGAACTCATGGACGAGGGTGAGGAAAAACCTTTCGCTCCAACTGGGGCGCGTGGACAAGTCCCGCCGCAGCATCAGGACCGACCGTTGGATAGGCACGAAGCTGCCAGATGCGTTTGTGACCATGTCGGCGCGGCTGGTGGGACCGCCGAGCGCGATCAGGCCAGGAGGAATATCGTCACTGAAAGTCACGTCGATGCCGGGCGTGGCTTGCGCTGTGTCAGCCGTTGCGATGCCGCCGTAGGCAAGACGGAGGTCCGAGGACGCAACATCGGTCCAGACCTTGGCCGCCGCCCGCAACTCGCTGACAATGGCCGGCATAGTGTCGCCGGAGGCAACTGCCGACGGAGCTTGATCGGTGATAAAGAACTGGACGGTGTGGCCGGGGAGAGCTGCGAGATCGAAGCGGTCAAAAATCGGTGTGTAGGGGCCGTACGTAGTGGTGAAGCGGACGAAGTGATAGTACGCGGAAGCCCCCGCACTGAGGAGGAGTCCTGCGGTTAGAACGCGGACAACGCGGCGAGCGTTCATTGCCTTGCCCCCGCGGCCACAACGCTCTGGACGCGATCGCGTAAGCTCTTCAACGTCAGCGACATCGCTTCAGGCTGAACCAGGTGTCCGGCGTTGTCCAATAGTGGCTCCGTGGTCGCCGTCCGCAGCGCTGTGAGGTCGCCGCCGGTGTCGGCCTTCAGACTAAAGAGTCCCTGCGACAGTCCAATGATATGGGTCAGTCCGCTGGGCGACTTCCAGAGAAAGAAGACATACTCCGCGTTGGGCTTAATGGATGGCGCGCCGGAGAAGCTTTGGCGGAACCCACCGCTGGCGCCACCGGGCACCACAATATCCAATACCGGAGAGCTTGTACCCTTCCATTGTTCCGTCACTTGGATCCGAAAGTGGGTGTAGATTACGCGCCCGCTGGCTGCGGTGTACGTCCCGACGGCCTTTCCGCGAACGATCGTAGTCGAGCGGGCGGTCATTTCGTCGAGGCTGAGCCGTTCGAGCGTCGCCGCGCCCAGAGGCACCGCAAGTAGACCGACCGTCAGAACCGGCAGCAGGTACTTCATCTTAGTTGCTCACTACAGTAAGAGCATTTGGGCCGCCATTCACCGGTCCTTTGTTAACAGAGGTTTACGGCGAGGTCATTTGATTGCTGTGTGGCACGTGGACACGCAATAGTGGACACAGTGTCCCAGTATTCATTCACGCCTCGGTTTACGAGGGCGGCGGAGTAGGACTCCCTCGGACGATCAAAATGGGCACTCCCACATCATGACGTACAGCATTAATTGTGGTCCCGAAAATGATGTCCTTTAAGCCTTTATGTCCGTGCGACCCCATCACGATGAGGTCTGGGCGAATCTGCCGTGCCATGCGAATAATGTGCTCAGCCGGATTCTGGGAATGCGTGACAATGAGTTCGGCTTCCACGGATTGCCCATTCAATGCAGCGAGAATATCGGCAAAATATTGACGACCCGCCTGGACCTCAGCCGTGACCGCTTGCTCGCCATAAACCTGGCTGGTGACATCTTCCTCGACGTGGATGAGGTAGATCTTCGCGCCGGAAAGTTTAGCCATGGCGGCAGCGTGGTTCACCGCTTCGGCATCCTGCGCGGAATGATCCAAGGGGACGAGAATGCGCTGATACTCCACGGTCTTGGAGGACAATCCCACGGGTAGCGGGATAACCGTCGACGCCGAACCTTTCCCTCTCAGCCAATTTGGCAAAACCGGCTCCAGGACAACCCAGGCGAGCAGTGCCGCCAAGGCGGCGATGATCGGAACCACCCCAAGTTGCAGTAGCCAGGCATACTTGCCCGCGGCCGTTGACCAGGTGGCTAGAGTGCTCACGACCAGCCATGCATTGAGTCCGATAATGATGGCGGCGATGGCCCACGAGAGGATTTGCAGCCAGAGCTTGTTGGCGAACGTACCCATGCGCCTGCGGTCGTTGGTGAAATGAATGAGCGGAACGACAGCGAACGGCAGCTGCATGCTGAGGACTACCTGGCTGAGGATAAGCAGCCAGTACGTGCCTCGTTCGCCGGCAATCAGGATGGTGATGACGGCAGGTATTACGGCCAGGGAGCGAGTGATCAGCCGGCGGAGCCAGGGACGCATGCGGAAATTGAGAAAGCCTTCCATCACAATCTGGCCGGCCATCGTTCCGGTGATGGTAGAGGACTGTCCGGAACATAACAGCGCGACGGCGAACGCGATGCCGGCAAATGTGGTTCCTAACAGCGGCGCCAACAGCAGGTGCGCCTGTTGGATCTCCGTAACCACGATCCCACGGGAGTAGAACACGCTCGCTGAGAGAATAAGGATGGCGGCGTTCACCAGCAGCGCCCCGTTGAGGGCGATGACGGAATCGAAAAGGTTGTAGCGGCAGGCGCTGCGGCGGGATGGCTCGTCGCGTCCGATGCTGCGGGTCTGCACAAGCGCGGAATGGAGGTACAGATTGTGTGGCATCACGGTGGCGCCGAGGATGCCGATCGCGATGTAAAGGCTCTCGCCGTTGAGGCGGGGAATCAAGCCCGTAACCACCTGATGCATGTCCGGGCGCGCCAGGGTCAACTCAACGAAAAAGCAGACGCCGATGATGCTGACAAGAGCAAGAATGAAGGCTTCGATGGCGCGGATCCCAAACCGCGTGAACCAGAGGACAAGCAGCGTGTCGGCCGCAGTAAGAATGACTCCGAAGAGGAGGGGGACGCCGAACAGGAGCTTAAGCCCGATGGCGGCTCCCAGCGCTTCGGCCAGATCGCAGGCCGCGATCGCAATTTCGCAGAGGATCCAAAGAGCCCACGAAACGGCCCTCGGATATGCTTCACGGCAGGCTTGGGCGAGATCGCGTCCGCTGACGATTCCAAGGCGCGCGCTGAGGGTCTGGAGAAGGATGGCCATGAAATTGGACATAACCAGAACCCACAGCAATTGATACCCGAAGCGGGCTCCGCCCTCCAGATCGGTGGCCCAATTGCCGGGATCCATGTAGCCGACGCTGACCAGGTACGCCGGTCCGGCAAACGCAAACATGCGCCGCCAGAGCTTCGGCTGTGCGGTGGACACAGAGGCGTGCACTTCCGGCAAGGATTGTGGCGGCGTGTTTGTCGAGGGGGCAGAAAACATAGTTTCCTGAGGGGGGTTAACTATAGTTTAGTGTCGATGATTTGATGCGCGGTGTCAAGGTTTTCGATTGGCAGGAAGTCCCGAAATCCAATGGGCATTTGAAACACTTCAGACGCTAGCATTTCTAATATCAGTATGATAGGCAATCAGTATGAAAGTGTTACGTGAGAAATTCGCCCCTTGGCGTTGTGGTGGTGCTCACGTGGTCCAACCGAATCACATTGGTGCTTTTCAACCACATTCATAAGCCACCGCAGCATGGCATTTCATTTAGAATCAATCAGTTAGCCTTTGGTTTATAAATTGCAATCTTCTTGGACGAAAGCAGGAATGTCGTGAAGCGGAATACATGGGCCATCCTGATGGCGTCGATTCTCGCAGTAGGACTCGCAACGACTGCTCGCTCACAGGAAACCGACGACCAGCAGGACCCCGACGTGCCTGGGCGGGGTGTGGCCCGCATCAGTCTTCTGCGGGGCGATGTGTCCGTGCGCCGAGCCGAAACAAGTGATTGGGTGGCCGCTGCGGTGAATGCGCCGGTGCTGGTGGAAGACAGCGTCCTGACTGGTCCCGGATCGAGAGCCGAAGTCCAATTTGATTGGGCCAATCTGGTTCGCATTTCTTCGGATGCCGAAGTGCGCATGGGCGTTATCGACAACGGCCGCTACCAGGTAGAAGTGGCGCGGGGGACAGTGACATTCCGAGTATTGCGCGACTCGCGGGCGGATGTCGAAATCAGCACTCCCAGTATCGCGGTGAGACCCTCCGGGCGGGGCATTTACCGTGTCACGGTTTTCGATGACGGAACCTCGGAGGTCACGGTTCGCTCCGGCGACGCGGAAATTGTCAGCACGAGTGGCGCAGAGAGGCTTCATTCCGGGCGAACGATGATCGCCAGAGGAAGCTATGCGGACCCGGAGTTTCAGATTATCGGGGCCATCCCCGGCGACGAGTGGGACCGCTGGAATCAAGATCGGGACCGCGAGTTGGAACGCGCGGGAGCTTCCTCCTACCGTTACGTTGACAAGCAGGTCTACGGAGCCGAGGATCTGGACGGCAACGGCGAATGGATCAACGTACCCCCTTATGGTTGGGTCTGGTCTCCGAATGCAGCTGCCAGTTGGGCGCCCTATCAGAACGGCCGCTGGAGTTGGGTGGATTGGTATGGATGGACTTGGGTCAGCTACGACCCGTGGGGTTGGGCGCCCTATCACTATGGGCGGTGGTTTGCTAATGGAAACCGGTGGTGCTGGTGGCCTGGCGGCATCGGCGTGCGCACGTGGTGGCGGCCGGCTCTCGTGGGCTTTATGGGGTGGGGCGGCGCCGGTGTTGGTATAGGGTTCGGGCGTGTCGGATGGTTTCCGCTGGCGCCTTATGAGCCGTTCCATCCGTGGTACGGGAACGGTTTGTACCGCGGCTACGGACGAGGGTCCTATAACAACATCACTGTGTTCAACAACACGAACATCACGAATACCTACCGCAATGCGCGGTTGGATCATGCTGTGACGGTGGTGAACGGAGCTGACTTCGGGCGGGGAAGGGTTGGCACGGCGATCCGCGTGAATTCGGCTGAGATCCAGCGAGCGAGCTTCGTGCAGGGAGCTTTGCCGGTGACTCCGCACCGCGATAGTCTGCGATTGGCGGATCGGGCTCCGGCGGTGGTGGGACGCGGAGCGGAGGCTGGGCATTTTTATAGCACGCGCCCATCCCCGCGTGTGGACCGCGTTTCGTTTGAACAGCAACAGCGCGGTATCGAACAGATATCGCGAGGCGCAGCCGGGGCACGCAGCGGATGGCGGAGAGTCGGGGAACCTCCAGTAGACCGGCCTAGAGAATCGCAGAGAGGTGTTCGGGACAGTGGGGCCGGTGCAGCTAGCGGCTGGTCTCGATTCGGTCAGCCCGATAGCGCTCGCACGGTACGTGTTCAGGAACCTGGTAGCCGCAGTACGGGCGGTTCGTTCAACAATGACCCGCAGCGGAGTAATGCTAGTGGCTGGACGAGTTTTGGGCAGCCTGGCTCCCGTGGTGCCGACAGTGGGCGAGCGGTGTCGACACCCGGAGCGGACCGAACACGGTATGAGAGCCCGCGACGGGAAGCGGCACCGCGGTATGAGAACACTCCACGGTACGAACGTACGTCGCCCGCACCTCGAACGGAAGCACCGCGCGGTGGAGGCGCCAGCGCTCCGGCGCAGCGGCCTAGCGGCGGTGGTGGCAGGAGCGCCCCGCGGTCTGCGCCATCTGGCGGGGGCGGTGGTGGCGCGAGGAGCAGCGGTGGCGGCGGGGGCCATTCGTCCTCGGGTGGCGGCCACAACCGGTAAGGATTTTGCTTAGTTTCTTCCCTCAAGGCCTGTTCCGGGCGCGAGCCAGGGAATAGGCCTATTTTTTAGCCCCAAGGCATAGTTGACATAAGATCTGTTATCGGAAGTGAACAAAACCCAGCGAACTCTCTGTTATCGGAAGTGCTGCACCAAGTGCAAAGTCGCTATGGGCACAGCGGCTCGCCCCCGCACCACGGACACGCGATCACTCCAGCTGCAAGGGCCTCGCTCGCGAGTTGCAGCCTAAGCCCGGTCGACTGGATCGGCTCCCCTGGTTGCGACAGTAGCCGCCGTTGCGATTCCGTGATAGGAAAGTTCGATGTATCGGCAGCAGAGGGACACTGTGGTCCGAATGGCCATTGTTCCTGCCGGATCAAGCCAAGCGTGAATGCAGTCGATGCCTCCTTCCAGCGATACATCGTACTGGCAATCTCCTTGAGCTCAGCTCTCTGAGCATCATTCAGGAACCTACTTAGGCATTCCGTTCGCTCCTTCTAATCGCCAAGGAGTTTGCCGTAGGGTTGCAGGTGAGCGACGTTGTCGCAGACGGCCTTGAGGCCCGCGGTGATGGGGATGGCGAGAATCAGGCCGACACCGCCCCAGAGGGTGGCCCAGAACATGAGGGCGACTGTAACCACGAGCGGGTTGAGGTGCACGCGAGCGCCGACCATTTTCGGGTAGAGCAAATTGAGCGCGAACAGATGAAGGAACGCCACCGTCATGGCGATGACTAAATACTGCGCGAGGGACGTGTACACAGGCAAACCGGCGAAGATGGGCGGAATCATGGCCAGCGGCAAACCGACGTAAGGAATCAGGCTGAGGAAACCGCTGAGGGGTCCGACCAAGGCCCAGTAAGGTAGCTTCACGTAATAGAAGAACAGAGCGCTGAGGATCGATAAGCAGACACCGAGAATGAAGTTGCCAACGACATAAGCTCGGGCCATAGTGGCAATGCCCTCCCAGGTCTTTCCGGCTACCTGGCGATCGGGCCCGGTGAACAACTGCAGGTAAGCGCGCCGCAGGTGATCGCTCCAACTGAGCATGAAGTAAACCAGAAACGGGACGAACGAAGCCATCAGGAGCACTTCGTAAAAGGATCGCAGGGAGTCCAGGGCGGTCTGAAGGATCGGAGGCCGGTCCTGTTTGATACGCACTTCCTGCACGGGCGGAGGCATGGGCGGCTCAGCGGAGCGCTTCTTTCGACTGCGGGCTGCTTCAACGGCGGTCTGGGCCTGCGCGTCGCGATCGCGGATGCGCTTGGGGACAAACAGTTCGTACGTAGATCGTTCAGTTTGCTCAAGCTTTAAACTGGCGTTGTCTACTAACTCATTTATTCGCTGGCTGTAACTGGGCAAGTCCTCAATGAAGCCGGCGATCTGCGTGTACATGCCGAGGCCGGCCAGGTAGAGAAGCAGAAGAGCGATGGCGCAGACGAAGAAACTGGCCAAGCCGCGCGGCACCTTCAGGCGCATGAATGCCTGGACGGCGGGCTCAAGGATGAAGGCCACCATGATCGAGAGGAGTAAGGTGACCAGGAACAAGCGGCCGACGTAGAGCAACCCAATCGTCAGAGACAGCGCCACGACCATGGAACTGAAACTTTTTGGTCTCCGAATAGGTACGACGGGGTTCAACAGCGCCATCGGAAGGCTCCCACAGATTCGCCCAAGCGGGCACGCTATCGACCACTCTAGCATGGCGGGGAGGCTGTAATAGCTTCTTACGTTTTGAAAGCTGAAGAAGAATAGTTGAACATTTTCAGGCCGCCTCCAGTAGCTGAATGATGTTCTGAATGGAAGTGTCAGCTTTATGAAAAGCCGTTTCGAGTTTGCTTTTCGGGCGTG
>JBDTMC010000335.1:0-8718 GCA_039934475.1 Bryobacteraceae bacterium
CCGTTGCCGTCAATCGGACCGGAAACGACGAAACACTCCGGTTTGCTCCAGAAAAGATCTCGCTCTACAGAGCCCGCCGCCAAGTCGAAACCATTTGGGTCGTATTCTGCAAGTCGTTCGCCGTCAAAACTCAGGAATAATCGCCTTACTATCAACAACATCCCAAAACCCACGAACGGACCTATCCCGCCCGCATGCTACGCTCCCCACGGCGGAGTACTTGTCCGCCGAAAGAGATCTAACAGAATATCGGGAAGGTGCCGAATTTACCCAGCCGCCGAGGAAACCCGAAGTAGCTGAGATTCAAAAAAGGACTGATCGGCGTTCACCGCGGTTCACCGGTGTTAATCGGCGGCCAATATACCTTTTCCAGCAGCCGGCAAAAGCACTAACTAAGGAGTAACTTATGTCTGAACTTAACTCGAACGACAATCGGCCCGCGGAACCGTCCGCCGGCAAAAGAAAGGCCCCCCGCACCCCCAAACAAGTCGCCACCTCCCGCGCCAATGGCTCCAAATCCAAAGGCCCCAAAACCCAGGAAGGCAAAGACATCTCCAAAATGAACGCCTTCAAGCACGGTTACTACGGCGAATTCATCCTCTTACCCGGTGAATCTCACGCCGGTCATGCCCACTTACACGAAGCCTACCTCCATCGCTTCCAACCGCAGGACCACTCCGAATTCGCCTGCGTCGAACAACTCGTCAAACTGCAGTGGGAAATGCGCCGCGCCTGGACCGATCAGCGTAACTCCGTCATCATCCGAATCGACGACCAACGCCCCCGCTTCGACCGCGAGTTCTTCAACGCCCACCCCTCCCTCCGCATCACCCGCGCCCACCAGGCCGAACTCACCAACGGCGAATTCGGCCTCGCCCTCGACCGCCGCCTCGAACGCCTCGATCGCTCCTTTGACCGCACACTCCGCCGCCTCGACTACATACGCGCCCATTTTCCGCTCCCCTCTGACTACCCAACCGACCTCTGCGAGCGCTATGACCACCAGCAAAATCGCCATTTATTAAATCAGCGGAACGAACCCAAGGTCCCCGTAACTCCCCCCGAAACAGTGCCTTGCGAGAAACCCCAACCCGCGCTGGAACCCGCGGCTGCCGCTCAACCGTCCCCGAAACGTATCTTTACGCCGCCGGCCGGTTTCTCCTATCTCGATTTCGACCCCGAACCCGTACCAACCCCCGAAGTCACCGCGGAAATCCCCTCGGAACCGCCCGCGGAAAGGACAAAAATCATGCGCGCAGCCGCCTGAAACCCCATGCCAACCCCTAAATCCAGACAATCCACGCCCGACGTGTGCCCGCTCCACTTGCAAACACTGCCGCCGAGCACCCGGAAAATCCACAACCCTGCGGTAGAATGGTAGTTAGCCGCAATGATCGACTCCATCCTCGCCAAAGTCTTCGGGACGAACAACGAGCGTGTCCTTAAGGGGATCCGTCCCCTCGTCACCGCCATTAACGATCTCGAACCGCAGATGCAGGCCCTCTCCGACGATGAATTGGCCCACAAGACGGTGGAATTCAAGCAACGTCTCGAACAGGGCGAAACCCTCGACGACCTGCTCGTCGAAGCCTTCGCCGTTTGCCGCGAAGGCGGCCGCCGTATCCTCAACATGCGTCACTTCGACGTCCAGTTGATCGGCGGTATCGTTCTCCACCGCGGCAAAATCGCCGAGATGAAAACCGGTGAAGGTAAAACCCTCGTCGCCACGCTGCCCTGCTACCTCAATGCCCTCTCCGGTAAAGGCGTTCACGTCGTCACCGTGAATGACTACCTCGCGCGCCGCGACTCGGAATGGATGGGCCGCCTCTACAAGTTCCTCGGCCTCACCGTCGGCGTCATCGTCCATGACCTCGATGATGAGGAACGCAAGGCCAACTATGCCTGCGACATTACCTACGGCACCAATAACGAATTCGGTTTCGACTATCTCCGCGATAACATGAAGTTCCGCCTGGAACAATGCGTCCAGCGCGAACACAACTTCGCCATCGTCGACGAAGTCGATTCCATTCTCATCGACGAAGCCCGTACCCCGCTCATCATCTCCGGCCCGAGCGAAGAATCCACTGACAAGTACTATAAGGTGGACCGCATCATCCCGAAACTCGTCCGCGGCGAAGTCATCGACGGCCGCGAGCCAGGCGAGAAGTATTACACCGGCGACTACACAGTGGACGAAAAGCACCGCGTCGTCGCCCTCACCGAAGAAGGCTTCGATAAGTGCGCCCGTATGCTGAACCTTCCCAGCCTGTGGGACATCCAGCACATGGAATGGAAGCACCACGTTGAGCAGGCCCTTCGCGGCCACGTCCTCTTCCATCTCGACCGCGATTATGTCGTCACCGACGGCGAAGTCATCATCGTCGACGAATACACCGGCCGCCTCATGCCCGGCCGCCGTTGGAGCGACGGTCTTCACCAAGCCGTCGAAGCTAAGGAAGGCGTCAAGATCCAGCGCGAAAACCAGACGCTGGCTACCATCACCTTCCAGAACTACTTCCGCATGTACAAGAAGCTCGCCGGCATGACCGGGACCGCGGAAACGGAAGCCGCCGAGTTCGACAAGATCTACAAACTCGAAGTCGTCGCCATCCCCACCAACCGCAAGATGCTCCGCAAGGAGTTTCCGGATATCGTCTACCGCACCGAAGAAGAGAAGTTCCGCAATGCCGCCACTGCCATCAAGGAGCTCAATGCCAAGGGGCAGCCGGTTCTGGTCGGAACCATCTCCGTCGAAAAGTCGGAAAAGCTCTCCTCCCTGCTCAAGAAGATGGGCGTCAGGCACGAAGTCCTGAACGCCAAGAATCACGAGAGAGAGGCTTTCATCGTCGCCCAGGCGGGCCGCAAATCACAGGTCACCGTCTCTACCAACATGGCTGGTCGCGGTACCGACATCCTGCTCGGCGGCAACCCTGAGTTTATGGCGCAGGAAGAGAGCTTCAAGAAGAACATCGCTGAATCTCAGCCCCCCGGCGAAGAGGTCCTCGTTAGTGACGATCGGTTCTACTACTTCAGCCGCGGCGCGCAGCACTTCCGCGTCAATCGAGACAAGTGGAACGAAATCCATGCCCGCCACAAGGCCCAAACCGACGTCGAACACGAAGAAGTCAAGGACCTCGGCGGCCTCCATATTCTGGCCACTGAACGCCACGAATCCCGCCGCATCGACAATCAGCTCCGCGGCCGCGCCGGCCGTCAGGGTGACCCTGGCAGCTCCCGCTTCTTCCTCTCTCTCCAGGACGACCTGCTCCGCATCTTCGGTGGCGATCGCATCCAGGGTCTGATGCTTAAGCTCGGTATGGAAGAGGATGTGCCCATCGAATCCGGGCTCATCACCAAACGCATCGCCGCCGCCCAGAGAGCCGTCGAAGCGCAGAACTTCGCCAGCCGCAAACACGTCCTCGAATACGACGACGTCATGAACAAGCAGCGTCAGGCCGTCTACGGTCTGCGCCGCGCGCTCCTCGGAGGGCAAGACCAGAAGGAACGTATTCTCGAAATCGTCCGCGGCATCGTCGGCAGCTTCGTTGACATTCGCTGCCCTGAGAATCAGCACCCGTCTAAGTGGGATCTGCTCGCTCTCCAAACCGACATCAACACTCAGCTGGGTGTCAAAATCGGCATCCCGGAAATCCAGGACATGAGCCGTACCGAGATGGAAGAGTACATCCTCGACGCGGTCAACCGCCGCTACGACGAAAAAGAAGCCCTCGTCGGTCCCGAAGTGATGCGCGAAACCGAACGCATCATCATGCTCAACGTCATCGACAACCAGTGGAAAGATAACCTCCTGTCGATGGACCACCTCAAGGAAGGCATCGGTCTCCGCGGCTACGGTCAGAAGGATCCTCTGATCGAGTACAAAAAAGAGTCCTTCGCCATGTTCCAGGACATGATGGACCGCATTGAGGACGAAACCATTCGCTTCCTCTTCTTCTTGCGGCTCGAAGAGGACGACAACATGGGCGCCCACCGTAGTCCTGTCCTGCCCTTCAGTCCCGAAGAGGAATTCGAAGAGGAAGCGGAACCGGAACCGCAGCGGGCGGCTCAGAACACCCTCGAAGATCTCACCCGCACCATTCAGCGCAAGAAAGATCGCGAAATGGCCGACCTCCAATTCGCCGGAGCCTCCACCACCACCGTCCAGGTCCCCGTCGTCAAAGGCGCCAAAGTCGGCCGCAATGATCCATGCCCCTGCGGCAGCGGCAAGAAATACAAGAAATGCTGCGGAGTCAACTCATGAAGTTGGCGCTCGGCCTGCTCGTCGCTACTGCTCTCTTGGCGGCCGACAAGCCCATCTTTCCTGATCAATTCGGAAAGTATAAGCTGGTGGAACGTGCCGCAGTCGGCTCTCCTGAACCCGCCGCCCTAGCCTCAGAGTACGGCTTCGAGGCGGCCGAGTCTGCCCACTACAAGGGCCCCCAGAAGCTCACCGTAACCACCTGGCGCATGAAGGACTCCACCGGAGCCCTCGGCTTCTATCAGTGGCAGCGCACCCCCCAAGCCGCCTGGTTCCAGAAGGGCCGCCACGTGCTCCAGGTGGAAGGTACCCCCGCCAAGAAGGACATCCAGGCCCTCCTCGCCGCCCTGCCGCCCGCCGGCGAACCCCTTCCCCCGGTCTACCTGCCAGCAAAGGACCGTACTGCCGGCTCGGAGCGCTACATCCTCGGCCAGGCATCGCTCAGGCAGTTTGAGTCCCGCCTGCCCGTCGAGGTGGCCCGCTTCGACCTGGGGCCGGAGATCCAGCTTGCCAAATACCAGACTCCAGCCGGCGAAGCCGCCCTAGCCGTCTTCTCCTATCCCACGCCCCAGATCGCGCGCATCCAGGTGAAGGAATTTGAGAAGCTACCCGGCGCCGCCGCCCACCGTTCCGGACCCTTGGTAGCCGTTGTTTTTGGCCCTTCCGAAGAGGCGAAACATCTCGCCGCCGCCGTCGAATATCGCGCCAGCGTCATGACCAATGAGCCGACTCGGGACTACGAGGGCAACCCCGGCGACCTGCTCATCGCCATCTTCCAGATGGTCGGCTATATTATCCTGTTCTGTATCGGCGCCGGTGTTCTAGTTGGCGTTTTTCACCGAATTCAGGACCGCGGCTTCACCAATCAGCCCGCTACTGAGGCCATGATTCGTTTGCATATCGAAGATTGATAAGCCTCGGAGAATCTCCAGGTTAGAGCGAAAAACACCCTCCTGAGGGCACCCATTCGACCCTTTTCGCCGCCCCTGTGGAAAACTACCCTGTGGAAAGAACACTACTGTTTTCAGATGCTTGCACCCGATTTCTCACCCTCCTCTTTTTCTCTTGACTTGCCTTGCCCTAAACTCTTAACATCCAATCACACAGGTTTTGACGGTAGCGTTGCCGTCGAATCTGATTCTCCCAAAAACATCGCCCGGCAATACCGGGGTTGTTTCGAATGCCCACTCCGCGTGAGTGGGCATTTCTATTTCTAATATGCACCCCGCCCGCTCCCGTCAGGCCACCGCCATCACCTGGCGCGAACGATTCCAAGGCCTGCGCCACCTTCCACCCCTGTTATCAATGGTTTGGAGCACTGGCCCCTGGCTCGCCACCACCAGCCTGCTGCTTCGCCTCCTGGCCGCCTTCGTCCCCGTCTCCGCCCTCTGGGTGGGCAAGCTCATCATCGACACCGTCATTCACAACCATTCCGCCACCCCGTACCTCTGGCAGCTCGTGGCTGTGGAATTCTCTCTCGCCGTCGCCGGCGACCTCCTCGGCCGCGGCGTCAGCCTCTTCGACTCCCTGCTCGGCGACCGGTTCGCCAACCACGTCTCCCTCCGCCTCATGGAGCACGCCGGTCAGCTCGACCTGGTCTCCTTCGAGGACCCCGTCTTCTACGACAAGCTGGAGCGCGCCCGCCGCCAAACCACTGACCGTCTCGGGATGCTGGCCGCCCTCGCCTCCATGGCCCAGAACCTCATATCCCTCGGCTTCTTCTCAGCCGGCATGATCTGGTATTCGCCCTGGTTCCTCGTCGTCCTGGTCGGCGCCCTCGTCCCTGTCTTTGTCGGCGAATCCCACTTCGCCCTCCTCGGCTACTCCATGCTCTATCGCTGGACGCCGGAACGCCGCCAACTCGACTATCTTCGCTTCCTCGGAGCCAGCGTCCAGAGCGCCAAAGAGGTGAAGATATTCGGGCTATCGCCTTACCTCACCGATCGCGCCCGCGTCCTCTTCGATAAGTTCTACACCGAGAACCGCGCCCTCGTTCTCAAGCGCGCCGGCCTCGGCAGCCTCCTCAATCTCCTCCCCACCACGGCCTACTACGGAGCCTATGCCCTCATCATCTACCGCACCGTAACCGGCTCCCTCACCGTCGGCGACCTCACCTTCCTCGCCGGCGCCTTCAACCGTTCCCGTGGCCTTCTCCAATCCCTCTTCTCCGGCTTCACCAACGTCTCGGAACAGGCCCTCTACGTCCGCGATCTCTTTGACTTCTTTGACACCCGTCCGCAAATCGTCTCCAAGCCAAACGCCATCGCTGCTCCCCGTCCCATCCACTCCGGTTTCGAATTTGAGAACGTCTCCTTCGCCTATCCAGGCTCCGATCACCTTGTCCTCCGCGACGTCTCCTTCCGCCTCGACCGCGGCCAAAAGATCGCCCTCATCGGCGAAAACGGGGCAGGGAAGACCACCCTCGTCAAGCTCCTGGCGCGCCTCTACGACCCCACCGCCGGCCGCATCTTCCTCGATGGCATCGACCTTCGCGACTACGACGTAGACGACCTCCGCCGCGAGATCGGCGTCATCTTCCAGGACTACATGCGGTACGACATGTCCGCTCGCGACAACATCGGCCTCGGACGCGTCCAGGATCTCGGCGACCAGACCCGCGTCGAACAGGCCGCCCATAAGAGCCTCGCCGCCGAACTCATCGCCACCCTCGAGAACGGCTACAACCAGATGCTCGGCCGCCGCTTCGAGGGTGGCGTCGACCTCTCCGCCGGTCAGTGGCAGAAGATCGCTTTAGGTCGCGCCTACATGCGCGACGCCCAAGTCCTCATCCTCGACGAGCCGACCGCCAGCCTCGACGCCCGCGCCGAATACGAAGTCTTCCAGCGCTTCGCCGACCTCACCCGCGACCGCACCGCGGTACTCATTTCCCACAGGTTTTCCACCGTTCGCATGGCTGATCGCATCCTCGTCTTGAACAACGGGATCATCCAGGAGCAAGGCACCCACGAACAACTCCTCGCGCTCAGCGGCCGCTACGCCGAACTCTTCGAATTGCAAGCAGCGGGCTACCGCTAAACCGGCTTTGTAAACTCCGCTATCATGAGTCACTATGGAAAACAGTCCTGCCGGCGCCCCGAACCCCGCGCTGGTCTTTGAAACCCTTCAGGCGCACCAGCGCACCGCTGCCCTGCGGGCCGCCATCGAGCTTGATCTCTTCCGCGCCTTGGGAGACGCGCCCGTCACCGCGGCGGCCATTGCTGAGGCCTGTCAGTCCTCTGAACGCGGCATCCGCATCCTGTGCGACTTTCTGACGATAGTCGGAATCGTCGCCAAACAGGACGGCGGCTACAAGCACTCCCCTTCCAGCGCCGCCTTCCTCGATCCGCGTTCGCCGATGTGCATGGCCGCTACCGCCCGCTTCCTCGGCCTGCCTGCCATGCAGGAGCCCTACAACCACCTCGCCGACATCGTCCGCAACGGGCGCACAAGCATGCCCGGCGAAGGCTCCGTCGAACCGGAAAACCCGGTCTGGGTAGAGTTCGCCCACAGCATGGCACCCATGATGGCCCCCATGAGCGGACCTCTCGGCGCTATTGTGCTGGATGGCCTCCACGGCCCAATCCGCGTGCTCGACATCGCCGCCGGTCACGGCCTCTTCGGGATTGCGGTCGGCAAGCAGAATAAAGAGGCGATTGTACAGGCGCTCGACTGGGCTTCGGTGCTCGCCGTGGCCCAGGCCAACGCCCAAGCCGCCGGAATTGGAGACCGCTACCAGACTCTGCCGGGCAGCGCGTTCGACGTCCCCTTCGAGGGACCCTACAATCTCGTCCTGCTAACCAACTTCCTGCACCACTTCGACCCGCCTACCAACACGGAACTGCTGCGCAAAGTGTACGCCGCTCTGCATCCGGGCGGCCGCGTCGCCATCCTCGAATTCGTCCCCAACGACGACCGCATCTCGCCGCCCGGACCGGCCGCTTTCGCCCTCACCATGCTTGCTTCCACAGCCTCCGGCGACGCCTACCCGTTCTCGGCTTTGCAAAGCATGCTCGACGCCGCTGGTTTTGGAAACGTGACCGCGCAACCCGTCCCCATGGGTCCGCATACGGTAGTGATGGCCAATCGCGGGCCTGCCTAGCGGGAGTTTACTCGGAAGCCGCAACGGCAGTCGTCCCTGCCCACCGCAACTGATTCTAAATGCGGCGGTTAAGATCGCGGGCATCGATTTACATTTGTATTACCCCATATAAGATATTTTGATGAGATAGACTGCGCTTTTTCCTTGACCCTCAAACACGCGCGTCGTATAATTGTATTACCCTATATGGCGTCCATCATCGCCAAGAAGAAAGCAAACCAGCTCTACTACTATGTCGTCGATAGCGCTCGTGTCGATGGCAAGCCCCGTATCGTCCACCAAACCTATCTTGGAACCGCCGACAAGGTTGCCGCTCTGGTCAAAGACCGCACTGCCCCGGTTCCCTTAGAGGCCACCG
>JBDTMC010000336.1:0-8716 GCA_039934475.1 Bryobacteraceae bacterium
CGTCGAATCCATCGAACTCCTGCTCGACAAGCTGAACAAGACTCGCTCCAACGGCGAGTTCCTAGGCTCCATGAGCAGCTAGCACCTGCTAAACCCGCTAACCGTTTGCTAACCGAGCCCCGACCGTCAGGGAGTGGGTCATTTCGCTAGGGCTGGCGCCCCGCCAGCCCTACCAAATTGATCCCAACAGACCCCCCAAGCCACCCAACGGCCCCGTCGGATAAAACACAGTACAACTTTGAGTCGCAGCCGTAGGCGTCACCGAACAGCTATCAGGCTGCAAGTACGGATCGGCATGCCCGGGTAAGGACTTTCCATCCACCACGTCAGCAGTGGGAGCGTATTCGCCCATATACCCGCCCTGGGGGTTGTCCTCGGTAGTCAAAAATGGGATCCGGTTCGCCACGCAGGAAAAGCCCGACGTCGGCATGATGCTACGGATATTGATCGAGGAGAGGCTCGAAGTAAGGAACGTACCCAGGTCGAAGTACGTGTAGCCATTGGCGGCGGTGGCATTCGCCGGTTGCTTGCCGCCGATGCTGACAATGATAGTGGCAAAGCCGCTCGCATCCTTCACTACATCGGCATCCTTCAAGCTGATAATCGTCTTCGCTCCGTCCTGAAAGCTCATGCTCCAATAGCGAAGCTGCTCCTGTCCGCTCAGGGAACATCCGGTACAGGGCATCGCCGGCAGTACGGGCAGCCGCAGCCGGATCCGCAGCACCTTGCTCGATAAAAGGCCTGAGATCTGGCGCTTTACGTCGCTCGGCACATCGGTCGCCAAATAGGCGGCGTCCGGATTAATCCCCGCAATATATTCCGGATTGCGCTCCCACAGCAAAGCGTTGTCCGCCACCACTCCGTAACAAAGCCGGGGCTGGATCGAGTTGGCGTACTTGAAGTGAGATTGAACCTGGTTCGTGTCTTTCCACTTGCTGTACACGTTGGGGTCGGTTGTAATCATCTGGTACTTGTTGATCGCATCCGAAGCCGAGATCGCACACCCTGTCTTCAAATCGCGCACCAGTAGTTTGGAGGCTTGTCCCACAACTTCCACGTACCGGCGTGCCATGATACTCCCCGCTACTGGTGGCGTGCCAATATGCGCCGGGAAATTCTTAGGCAGGTTAGGATCTCCATTCCAGTTGATACCGCTGTGTCGGGAGTACCCATTCAGCAAATTTCCCTGTGTGTTGTAGCCGGAAAGGGAACAGCCGCTCAAAATGTTGCCCGGCGGCGGTTGTGTGCCGCCTAAACTCACCGTGACGGCATACCTCTGATTTGGCGTGTAGACCGTTCCGGGAACGAATGGATTATGTTCCGAGGACGTCAACGGTTGCACATTCTTGTCAGCCACGCTGGACGAGGCCGCGTCATGATCGTCGTTCACCGTCACCGAAAAGTATCTCGCCTGCGGAAAGGTGTTATAGACGATCAACTCGTAGGCCGGGTTAACGTGAAAGTAGATCAGGTCGTACCGGGCATTCGTATCCCCCGCCAGTTGACTGCCTGAGCTGCTGTTGAACGGAATCGCATAGCAGGAATTGTCGAAATTCTGGAAGAAGTTCTTCGCTGGATCGATGGAACACTGGGCGTAGCCGAGCGCTGCACCTCCAACCGCGAGCAAACAGAAGTAAAGCATCCGCAGCATATACTGTATTTTGCCGTCAACAACAATGGCTGTCCATACCCATTTCCTGACCGTACGGTCTATCAGCATGTGTCTAGTACCCTCCTTAACTTCCCTATACGAAATCGTCTCCCTTTCGGATTGATTCCCACCGCCAAAACGCGGCCGTCCGTGCGGAACTGTAGCGAAGTGGCTCCTGCCCGCTCAGCGAGTATCGTGCGTGTGCCGGCGCGTCTTTTCTCGCCCATCGATACACCGCCCCCTCCCCCCAACTCCCTATCCAAAATCGCCTGTTTTCCGGATTGACTCTGACCGCCAAAACGTGGAAAACTTCGCGTTCCGGCATAACTTTCGATAGAATCGAAGCGTCATACTAGGTGAGAGAACTTTACTAACCGTTCGGACGCCGGGCGGGGAAGCCCCGTCCGCTGCTGCACCGGTCAAACTCCATGCCGTCTGATTCCAAAAAACCTCATTCCACTCGGCTTCGGCGATTCTGGTGGGTTGCCTTGGTAGCCGTTGTGGCAGTAGCCGCCGTTTCGGCCCAAAAACTCGCACCCGGTGGAAGTTCCAACGATTCCGGCAAGGATGCACCGCCTGCCAACGTGCGCGTCGCCGCAGTCGCCAAAGGGACCGTCGAAGAAACCGTCCGCCTCACCGGGGTCACTTCCGCCGAACGGTACTCTTCGCTCATCGTGCCCCGGTTGCGAGGGAACCGTGGCGGCGTCAACATCTCCATCACCAGCGGCGGTACCACCGTTCGCCAGATTACCGTCGTCAGCACGGCTGGCAGCGGCGCCACAGGCGCGGCCTCCACTACTGCCGGTTCCGTCACCACCGCAACTTCCTCCACGTCGTCATCCTCCACATCCACTGCTACCGATGCCACCACCTCTGTACAGAGCACCGGTTCCGGCTCCGGCCCCACGACGGCGGCTACCGGCTTCCGCGGCGCTAGCAATCGATTCACAAGCTCTAGTGCCTCGGCCGCCTCTTCTTCGTCCTCCTCGGCAACCCCGTCATCTACCAGCACTGCCATGGGTCCGGACGGCCTCGGCACCGCCGCTGAGAGCCTCGGAGTCGGCGGTTTTGGAGGAGGTGGCCGTGTCGGAGGCGGTTCGGGCGACTTCATGCAGGTCCTTCGCGAACTGATCCGTCCCGGAGCCATCGTCAAGAAGGGCGCTACCATCGCCGAGTTCGACCGCGAGAACATGCTCATGCGCGTCGACGACTTCAAAACAACCGTCGCCCAGGCCCAAGCCAGCGTCCAGAAACTGAAAGCGGAGTTGGATGTCGAGCGCAAGACCCACCAGCAGTCGGTGGACGCAGCCAACGCCGCCCTCGACAAGGCACGCCTCGACATGAAAACCGCGCCCGTCCGTTCCGACATCGACACGGAGCGCCTCAAACTGGCGCTCGAAGAGGCCGAAGCGCGCTACAAGGAACTCCTTACCGAAGTGAAGTACGTTGAGATCAGCCAGAAGGCCGATCTTCGCAACGCCGACATTGAGCTGCAACAGGCCGGCAATGAATTGAAGCGCATTCAGGGCAATGCCGACCGCATGATCATCAAGTCCCCCATGGACGGCATGACCGTCATGCAGAACATGATTCGCGGCGGCGAAATGAGCACCATCCAGCAGGGCGACCAACTCTATCCCGGCCAGATGTTCATGCAGATCGTCGACCCCCGTTCCATGGTCGTCAATGCCACCATGAATCAGGTGGATGTGGAACGCATCCGCGTCGGCCAGAAAGCCCACGTCCGTTTTGACGCCTATCCTGACTTGGTACTCCCCGCGCACGTCACCGCCATCGGAGCCATGACCAAACCCGGTGGCCAGCGCGCCAACTTCTTCAAGGAAGTGCCCCTCTTCCTCAAACTCGATCAGATCGACTCGCGCGTCATCCCCGACCTGTCCGTCAGCGCCGATGTCGTTCTCACCCAGGAAACCGAAGTAACTGTAGTGCCCCGCAGCGCCCTCTTCGACGATGCCGGCAATGGCAAAGCTTTCGTCTTCGTGCGCGGCCCGGGCGGCTTTGAAAAGCGCGAAGTGGAACTCGGACTGGAAAGCAACATCCAGGCCGCCGTCAGGCGCGGTTTGCAGCCCGGCGAGACCGTCGCGCTCGATCGGCCCTTTGCCGAATCCTCATCGAAAGTTGCGACCCTTAAACGCCCGGGCGGAGAGAATTGACATGTCCAAGGATCTGAAGCCGAAGCAACGAATCGGGCAAACGCCCAAGTCCGTAAAACGCCGCATTGCGTTTTGGACCATTTTGGCCGCCCTCGCAGGTGGGGGCGCCTGGGCGGCTTACCACTACGGCGGAACCACGCAAGTGGAAGTCGCCGTCGCCAAGGCGCGCAAGTCCGAATTCATCATCGGCGTCAAGACCCGCGGCGAGGTTAAGTCCACCAAGTCCGTCATCCTTAGCGCTCCCCAGGTTCCCGAACTTCGCATCGTCACGCTCGCCGAATCCGGCAAGGGTGTCAAGAAGGGGGACGTGATCGTCGAGTTCGATGCCGCGCAGCAGGAACAGAACATGCTCGACCGCACCACCAGCGTGCGCACCGTGGATAGCGAAATCGTCCAGATGAAGGCCTCACAGAAGATCATCGACGAAGCCGATTCCATGAACCTCATGACGGCCGGCTACAATCTGCAGCGCGCCGACCTCGAAGCGAGCAAAGCTGAGATCCTCTCGGAAATCGAAGGCGCCAAGAATCGAATTGACGTCGGCATATCGAAGGGCGAACTTGATCAGGTGAAAACGGTTGTCACCGCCCACGACATGGCCAAAAAATCGGATCTGGAACGACTGCGCCAGAAGAAGGACAAGACACTCCGCGACGTGGATCGCTCCAAGGGCTACCTCTCGCGTATGGTCATCCGCGCTCCCAATGACGGCATTGTCAACGTCCTTCCCAACATCCGCAGCCAGGGTTCCTGGGGCCAGACGCCGCCCCCTTATAAAGAGGGAGACCGCGCCTCCAGCGGCACACCAATCGCCGAAATCCCCGACCTTTCCGAAATGCGCGTCGAACTGAAACTCGACGAAGTGGATCGCGGCAAGCTCCAAATCGGCCAGAAAATTCGCCTCAAAGTGGACGCCATCCCGGACAAGGAATTCACCGCCACATTGGACTGGATCAGCCCCATCGCCGCCGTCGCCTGGCGCGGCATGGGTCTTACCGAAAAGACGTTCCCGGCGCGCGCCACGCTCAAAAACCTCGATCCGCGTCTCCGTCCCGGCATGAGCGCCTCTTCCGAAATCATCATCGAGAGCGTCCCCGACGCCCTCCTCATCCCGCTGAAAGCCAGCTTCATGCACAACGGCAAGCCAGCCGTCTGGGTGCAGCGCGGCAACAGCTTTGAAATCCGCCCCATTGTTGTGGGCCGCAGGAACGATACGGACCTGATGGTCTTGAAGGGGCTGAAGCCCGGCGAAACGGTGACGCTCGAAAACCCCATCGAGGCCGCCAAAAAAGCCAAGAAGTTGTAGCCGGGGAACTCATTCATGAAGAAGATTCTGTTTCAGATTACGCTGCTGCTGGTGTTGGCGGGCTCCGTCTACGGCACTTATAAGTTCTTCCAGCAGATGCCTGCCCGGCAGCAGCAGATTCCCGTAACCCGTGTCCGCCGCGGCGATGTCATCGTGAAAAGCTATTCGCGCGGGGAACTGCGCGCCGTTCGCAGCGTCACCCTTACCGCACCCAACCTCTTCGGCACCGTCCAGGTCACCAGGCTCGCCGCGCTCGGCTCCTTCGCCCGTGAAAAGGATCTGGTCGTTGAATTCGATGACGCGGAAGTGCTCTCTCGTGTCGAAGACAAACAGCTCGAAATCGAGCAGACCGACGAGCAGATCAAGAAATCCACCGCTGACCTTGCCATCCGGAATAACCAGGATCAGGTGGAACTGCTGCGCGCCCGCTATGCCGTTCGCCGCGCCGAACTTGAGGTCAAGCGCAACGAACTCATCTCCGCCATCGACGCGAAAAAGAACGAACTCAGCCTCGAAGAATCCCACCGCCGCCTCTCGCAACTGGAAAGCGATATCAAAAGCCGCCAGCAGCAGTCGGAAGCCGAGCTAGCTGTGCTGCGCGAAAAGCGCAATAAGTCTGTCCTTGAATTAGGACGCGAGAAGATGCGCCTCAACCAGGTGAAACTCCTCGCCCCGATGAGCGGCTTAGTGGCTATCAAACAGAACCGCGGCGGCTTCATGGGCATGTTCGGCATGCAAGTGCCCGACATCCGCGAAGGCGACCAGGTGCAGCCCGGTATTCCCGTCGCCGACGTCCTCGATCTCTCCGAACTCGAAGTGGTGGCACGCGTCGGCGAACTCGACCGCGCTAACCTCCGCGAGGGACAGGACGTCAAAATCAGCGCCGATGCCATCGCCGATAAGTTTTTCGACGGAAAAATCAAGAGCATGAGCGGCACCGCCAGTGCCAATATGTTCTCCTCCGACCCCGCGAAGAAGTTCGACGTCATCTTCTCCATCGACATGAAACAGCTCCTCAACGCCCTCGGCGCCAAGCCCGAAGTCATCGCTCGGATTATGGCCACGGCGGAACAGAACAGGAAAAAGCCGCCCGTCCAAAGCTCACCCTCCATGTACGCCATGATGGCCGGCGGCGGTGGTGCAATGCCAGCTGGCGGAGCCATGCCCGCTGGTGGAGCCATGCCGGCAATGCCCGCCGGGCCTCCTCAAGGCATGCAGGGTGAGGGCCGCCAGGGTGGCGGAGCCATGGGCGCCTTGTTCGCCGCTATCCCTCCGGAGCAGCAGCCCAAAGTTCGTGCGGCGTTTCAGAAGGCTCTCGCCGGACGCAGCATACGCGAACTCTCCCCCGCAGACCGGCAGAAGCTGATGCAGGACGCCATGAAGGCCGCCGGCGTGAAGTCGCCCGCCGCGCCAGGCGCTGCACCCGGAGCCCCTGGCGCTATCCAAATGGGCTTCAACCGGCCCGGTGCCGGCGTGGTCGGAGGCTTCAATGAGAGAGACCTCCAAAACGCTAAACTGCCTCCCGCGCCGGAGGAGGATTCGCAGCTCGACGTTCTGCTTCGCCCCGGCCTTCTCGCCGACGTCGAAATCATCGTCGACAAAGTGCCGCAAGCCATCAACCTCCCCAACCAGGCAATCTTTGAGCGTGACGGCCGGTCCATTGTCTACGTGAAAAACGGAAACCGGTTCGACGAACGGCCCATCCAAATCGCCAAGCGCAGCGAATCTATCAGCATTATTCAGAGCGGCGTTAAAGAGAACGAGATCGTGGCTTTGTCGGACCCCACCGCCAAGCCCGGCGACAAGAAAAAGAAGTCCGACGACAAGAACAATGGGGGTGGTGGCGCCATGGGCAGCCTCCCGGCGGGCGGAGCGAAGTAGAATTCAGATGGCTTTATTATCGGGAATCCTCCCTGAAATATCGATGGGGCTGGCTAGCCTCTTCGCTCACAAACTACGCAGCATGCTGACGATGCTCGGCATGATCTTCGGCGTCGGCGCTGTCGTCGCCATGCTTTCCATTACTGCCGGCGCGCAGAAAGAAATGATGAGCTATATTGACCTGCTCGGCGTCAATAACATCATCATCGAAGCCAAAGAAGCAGTCGATCGCAATGAACTCCAGGCGCGCCGCTCCATCTCGCCCGGCATGACCTTCCGCGACTTCCGCGCCATCTCTGAGAATGTGCAAGGTCTCGAAGCCCTAACTCCCCGAAAACGCTTCAAGCCGCTGAAGATTCTGCCCAAAACCGTGGCTGAGCCCCCCGTCCTCATCGGCGTCCAGCCGAACTTCCTCCAGATCAACAGTCTCAAAATGGTCGAAGGCCGCTTCTTCACTGACGACGACAATGACCACTCGTCCGCCGTCTGCGTCCTCGGCGAAAGCGCCAAGGTCAACCTCCTCGGCTACGATCCGGCCGTCGGCAAGTATGTCAAAATCAACGACACTTGGCTGCAGGTGATTGGCGTGCTCGCTCAACAGGCCGCCTCCGACACCGATGTCGAAGGCGTCGAGGTGGTCAACCGCAACAACATGATCATCTCCCCTCTCAATACCGTCATGCGGCGCTTTGAGGACAACAACAGCTATCTGAAGGATGAAATCGACGGCATCTATATCAAGGTGAACGCCGGCACCGATTCTGTGGAAACCGCCTCCGTCGTAAGCGCCATCCTCAACGCTACGCACAAAGACGCCGGCGATTTCACCGTCACCGTCCCCGCCGGCTTGCTCGAACAGCGCAAGCGCACCTCATTCATCTTTAACGTCGTCATGATCTGCATCGCCGGCATCTCCCTGCTCGTCGGCGGCATCGGCATCATGAACATCATGCTCGCCACCGTGCTCGAACGCACGCGCGAAATCGGAATTCGTCGCGCTATTGGTGCACGCCAGGCCGACATCATACGTCAGTTCCTCACGGAAGCGGTTCTTATCTCCATCATGGGCGGTCTTATCGGCATTGCGTTCGGGTTCAGCTTGTCGCGTATCATCGCGTCTGCCGCCGGCTGGTCCACTGTAGTTACTTTCGCTTCTATCGCCGTCGCCTTCGGAGTCTCCGTCGGCATCGGCCTCGTGTTCGGGATCTATCCGGCCATGCAGGCGGCTAGGCTCGATCCCATTGAAGCAATCCGTTACGAATAGGTTTTCATGCGCTTTATATTCTCCCTCCTCGGCCTGCTTGCCGCGCTTCCTCTCGCCGCCCAGATGCTCGACGGCCCAAAATCGCCGGCTGAGCCGCAGGCCCCGTGGTTCGGCACCAAGCCCTATTTCCGGCAGGTGTTTTCCCCCCGCGTCCCACTGCTTCAGTTACGCGGCCCCATCAAGCTGGATGACTATTCCGCCGGCGGCAAACTGGAACTCTCGCTGAAGGCTTACCTCGAACTCGTGTTGGCCAACAACGTCGATATCGACCTCCAGCGCATCACAATCGAAGCGCCGACAAACCAGATCACACGCGCCTTCTCCATCTTCGACCCTCAGATGTTTACTCGCTTTCAGACTACCCGCGCCACCACCCCCAGTAACGATCAGCTAGCCGGCGCGGCCACCCTCTCCAGCCTCAATCAACCGTTTAGCTTAGG
>JBDTMC010000337.1:0-8680 GCA_039934475.1 Bryobacteraceae bacterium
TTCCATGCGAAACCGATCCGCGGTGCGAAATTCTTCGTCGCGTCGGTGATCGTCTGATGGTCATAACGCAGCCCGGCGTCGATCGTCAGATTAGGCAGCAAGCGGATGCTGTCCTGAACGAAGCCCGTATACAGCCACTGCGAAAGCCGGTAGCTGTTAATTCCGAAATCGATCGGCTGGGTGTAGTTCTGCACGTCCGCCAGCGTCAACTGGTCGAACGGCGCAGTAGTCGTGTTCTTGAAGTTGAACGTGCCCAGCACTGGCGTGCCGGGCTCGCTGCCCGTGCCGCCTGAAGTGTGGCGAATCGCACTGCCGCCAAAACGAAGGTGGTGCCTGCCGCGAGACCACGACAGCGTATCTGAGAGCTGCGCCTGCCGGCCAAACAGATTGGATAGTCGCGATTGCCCGATGGTGAAGGGCACAGAGCCCGTGCGCGCGTAGGTGGTAGACAGCGTCTGCGCTTCCCACTGCGTAACCGGATCGCCGTTCAGGTACGCGAACCGCGCCTCATTGAGAAGATTGGCCGTCAGTACCGTGGTGTGATTCACCTGGCCAGTGACTGATCGCCGCGAGTACCGGCGCGCCACGTTGGGTGCGTTCGTACCGCCCACGGCATCTTGCGGATTGTCATCGAAAAAGCGGTCGACGTTCACGCGAAACATGAGGTTCTGGTTCGCTGTCAGCTTATGGTCCAGACGTCCGTTCACCAGCGTCTGGCGGTAATGGCCGGTGTAGTCGAGATGGCCATCGGCCGGCAGCAGAAACGCGGGCAGCGCGCTTGATAGGAACGCAGTCCGATCCTGTCGCGTGTAATCGGCGGTGGCGAAGAAGAACGTCCGATCTTTGATGATCGGCCCCCCGATGGACGCGGACCCTTGGCTCAACGCATCCGGGATGTCCACCGGGTTGATCGCCGTCAGCGTCGCCGGTTTGACGCAACTCGACACGGACGGCGGGCAGAAGCCGTCCGTCGAGAACGTCTTCGCTTGCATGCCGCCCGGGCGTACCAGGTAGATCCCCTCGCCATGAAGCAGGTTCGTGCCGGACTTGGTCACGATGTTCAAAGCCGGGCCTGACGTCCAACCGAACTCCGCAGAGAACGCATTCGACAAGACGGTCATCTCCTGGATGGCGCCTAGCGGCACGGTCGCGATCATCGTCTGGCGGCCCCATCCCTCATCGTTGTTCGCCCCGTCCAGCGTTACCGTGGTCTGCCGCCGCCCGCCAACTCCGGTGACGAAGTACGTCGCATTGACGAAGAGGTCGCCTGTGCCTTTGGCCTGGCGGAACGCTGCGTTCAACAGCGGCAGCGCGGTTACTTTGCGGCCCAGAATCGGAGTCTCGTCCACTTGGGGACTGTCCAGTCGGCGTCCAATCTGCGGATCCGCGCGCACCCCTTCCACCGTCCCGTATACCGTCACTTCCGCCCGCTGGGAGCCCACTAGGAGTTTCACCTTCACCGTCGCGGTTTCGCCGGAGCGGAGCATCACGCCCTTCAGTTCCTCGCTTCCGAACCCGGCCTTCGAAACACGCACCGTGTAGCTTCCCGTCAGCGGAAGCGCCGCAACAGTCACGCTCCCGTCGGTTCCCGAGGTGGCCTCGCGTGCCGCACCCGTGGCGTCATTCACTACCGATACATTCGCGTCCTTCACCGTCGCGCTGGATTCATCCACCAGCAAGACGATCATCGTCGCCGTATTAGGAGACTGCGCTGCCGCCGGTCGCGCCCCAACACATGCCAACAGCGCTGCCAAAAGCAGGTAACGGCCATCTTTCATCGACACAGACTCTCCCCCTTGTTGAATCACCAGACTAAAGCGGAGGAGGGAGCTACTACCAGCTATAGTAGTTCGAAGAACGGGCGCCAACTTTTGCATTGACCATTGTTAGGGATCATGAGACTATAAGTCTGACGCGTACCAATCGCCAAAGCGGAGGTGCGTGCCCACTTTCAAGATTCTTCCGTCGACTCTTCTCCTTGTCGATTGATGCACCCCGGGGCGGTTAGTACCTTCCCCGGGGTTTTCCTTTTTAACCCAGAAGTTCAGCAATCAGCTTCGCATCGTTGGGAACGGTAATTGGCGCGTTTCCGTACGTGGGCCTGATCTTAACCCCCGACGGCGTTTCCAGTTCACCCGTGTGATAGCGGTAAATGTAATCAGGATCTTTCAGTACATTTCCGGTGAGTACCGCCACCACGTCCTCATCGGCCCGCATCCGACCGGCAGCCCTCAATTTACGAATGCCCGCCAGTGTCGCCGCGGAAGCAGGTTCGCAACCAATCCCACACCGTCCAACAATCGCTTTCGCGTCAGCGATCTCTTGTTCAGAGACCTGTTCTACCAATCCATTAGCCGCTGACACCTCAAGTAACGCTTTGGGCCAGGATACCGGATCGCCAATCTTAATCGCCGTGGCCAGAGTCTCCGGATGCCCCACTGCTCTAAATTTGCCGTCGTCGCTCGTCATGAAGTCATAAAACGGCGCAGCGCCTTCCGCCTGCACCACCGCCAACCGCGGCAGGTGAGAGATCAGACCAAGCTCCAACATCTCCCGCAGACCCTTCCCAAAAGCCGCGGTGTTCCCCAGGTTGCCACCTGGCAAAACAATCCAATCCGGCGGATTCCACCCGCGCTGCTCCATCATCTCAATCACAATCGACTTCTGACCTTCAATGCGAAAGGGGTTGATGGAATTCAACAGATAAATCCCTAAGGATTCAGCGAGTACGCGAACTAATGCAAGAATTTGGTCGAAGTTTGCTTCCACCTGTAACGTTCGCGCGCCATACTCCAGCGCCTGCGCCAGCTTCCCGTAACTGATGTTGCCGTGCGGCAGAAAAATGATGGGCTCTAACCCGCCCGCGCTGGCATACGCCGCCATCGACGCCGAAGTATTTCCCGTGGAAACGCAAGCCACGCGCTTCATTCCCAGTCGCCGCGCTTGAGCCACGCCGCAGGTCATGCCGTTATCCTTAAAGGAACCGGTAGGGTTATAGCCCTGGTGCTTAAACCGCAGCCCGTCCAGACCAGCATAGTGCGCCGCCAACGGTGCATCCAGAAGCGGCGTGCATCCCTCGCGCAGCGTCACCACCGCCGAGTAGTCGGTCAAAAACGGGAAGAGTTCGCGGAATCGCCATACGCCGCTAAGATCCAAAGGATCATTACTTTGCCTGCGATTCCTCCATAAACGCTTGAGGACGTCGGCGCTCTCTTTCGGCCCGCGGTAACGGGCTTCCAGGAGCCCCCCGCACGCTGGGCAATTGTAGATCACCTCGGTGATTGAATAGCTGGCCCGGCAGGCCGTGTTGAAACAGACTAGGTCAGAATGCACAAGTCCCGATTATAATCCCAGAGTGACCCGGCAAATCCTGTTGGACCAGTTGGATGACTTCCGCCCGTCGGACGCTCAGGAAGCCGGCATGGCCGTACGCCTCCGTGCCTTCGTCGCCGCACATGAGGATTGCTTCCAGCGCACCTTGCTCATCGGCCACGTGACCGGGTCGGCGCTGGTCGTCGACCTGGAGCGGACTCATACGCTCCTCCACCACCATGGCAAGCTCGATAAATGGCTCCAACTCGGAGGGCACGCCGACGGTGAGGCCGATGTTCTGGCGGTGGCCACCCGTGAGGCTCAGGAGGAGTCCGGGCTATCCGACGTGCGGCCTTTGTCCTCTGCCATCTTCGATGTAGACGTCCACCCGATTCCGGCCCGCGGCGCAGAACCGGCCCACTTCCACTACGACGTGCGCTATCTGCTGGAGGCGGACCGGCGTCAACCGCTCGCCATCACGCCGGAGTCGAAAGACTTGCGCTGGGTTCCTCTGAACGAAGTCGAGACGCTCACCCAGGAGGAGTCCATGCTCCGCATGATTCGCAAGGCGCTCGCCCGGTTCAAAGCGTAAGGGCGGCAGGCTGTTGTTGCGTCATGCAGTGCAGCGTCCCCAGCCCGAGCACTAGATCGACGCAGTGAATGCCACAGACCTCCCGCTGCGGGAAGAGCTTCGCCAGAGTGCCCAAGGCAACGCGATCGGCGGGGTCGTTGAATGTCGGGACCAGCACCAAGCCATTGGCGATGTAAAAGTTGGCGTAACTCGCCGGCAGCCGCTGGCCGTGGAATACCACCGGACGCGGCATCGGCAGTGTCACCACTCGCAGAGGCTGGCCATCCTGATCCGTCATTGCTCGCAGCAGGCGGAGGTTCTCACGCAGCGGTTCGTAGTTGGGGTCCGTTTTGTCGCTCTCGGTGGCAATCACTACCGTGTGGCGATCCGTGAATCGAGCCAGGTCGTCAATATGCCCATGCGTGTCGTCGCCGGCGATCCCATTGTTCAACCAGAGCACCTTCCGGATTCCCAAGTACTGCGCAAAAACTGCCTCGATCTCGCCCCTTCCCAAGCCCGGATTCCGCGCCTGAACGTCGCTCAACAGGCACTCCTCGGTGGTGAGTAGCGTTCCCGCGCCATTCACTTCAATACTGCCGCCTTCGAGTACGATGCGGTGCTTTCCCAGCGCCGGCTTCTGCTGCGGCAGCCGTAGCTTGCGGGCGATAAAATCCGGCGCCGCGTCGTCCCTCTGCCAGTTGTCGTATTTGGCCCACGCATTGAACCGCCAGTTGAGCGCCGTCACCGCGCCAGCGTCATCATGGACGAAAGTGGGGCAGAAATCGCGTGTCCAACTGCGGTCGGTAGGGTAGGGAAACAGCTCCACCGCCTCCATCACCGCCCCCGACTTCTGTAGGACTCGCCGGATCCCCTCATGCCGCTCCCCGTCGGCCAGAATGCGCACCCGTTCCACTCGCGAAACCTTGCGGACGAACTCTCCGTACACCCACGGCACAGGCTGGAACTTCCCCGGCCAGTCGGAAGTTTCATGAGGCCACGCGATCCACGTTGCCTCGTGCGGATGCCATTCCGCCGGCATGCGAAGCGAGGGCATTAGTCCATCCACCGCTTCGTGAGGGGCCCGTACGCGTCGATCCGCCGGTCGCGCAGGAAGGGCCAATTCCGGCGCACTTCCTCCATCTTTCGCGGATCGCATTCCGCAACCAGGATCTCCTCGAGGTCCGTGGAAGCCTGTGCGATCACCTGTCCAAACGGATCGCTGACAAAGCTGTTCCCCCAGAACTCGAGTTGATTCCCCGCTGGACCTTCCATCCCGATGCGGTTGACCGCGCAAACGTAAATTCCGTTGGCGATGGCATGGGCCCGCTGAATTGTCCGCCACGCGTCCAACTGCGCCGCGCCGTACTGCTCTTTCTCAGCCGGATGCCACCCAATGGCCGTCGGGTAAAACAGAACGTTCGCCCCTTGCAGCGCCGTCAGCCGCGCTCCTTCCGGATACCACTGGTCCCAACACACCAGCACGCCGATCCGCCCGAAGTGCGTATCGAAGTTCTTAAATCCCAGGTCCCCCGGCGTGAAATAAAACTTTTCGTAATAGAGCGGATCGTCCGGGATATGCATCTTCCGATAGACCCCTTCCAGCGCGCCATCGGAATTGATGATTGCCGCGGTGTTGTGATACAACCCGGCCGCCCGACGCTCAAACAGCGAAGCGATCACGACGACTTTGGCCTCCGCCGCCACCTTGCTTAGAGTGTCTGTGGAAGGACCGGGAATCGACTCCGCGAGGGCGAACAACTCCGCATTCTCTTCGCGGCAAAAATACTGCGACCGAAACAACTCCTGCAGGCAGACAATCTGAGCCCCCTGCGCTGCCGCCTCGCGAATCTTCCAGACAGCTCTCTCCAGATTCTCATTCGGATCGGTCGAGCAAGCCGTCTGCACCAGCCCCACCCGGAACTTCCCCTCCAAACCAATTGCCATCTTTCTACGATACCGAAAAGCCAAAAGGGGTCAGACGCATTTATCCACCAAACGCCGTTACGCGGCCATATTCTTCCCGTTAACGAAAAAGGGGTCAGACGCATTTAACTGACGCATTTAACTCTAAAAAGGGGTCAGACGCATTTAACTCTCCTGCGCCGCCGCCTCGCGAATCTTCCAGACAGCTCTCTCCAGATTCTCATTCGGATCGGTCGAGCAAGCCGTCTGCACCAGCCCCACCCGGAACTTCCCCTCCATACCAATAGCCATCTTTCTACGATACCGAAAAGCATTCCTCGCATTCTGTTGGGTCGCCCAGTTGTTTCTGGTCAGCCGTTCCCCAATGAGGTAGCCTGTGTTTGTGGAGACACCCGACGCCCCCGAAGTCCTAATGGTAGGTGAGCGAGAGATCCGCATTACCCACCCGGAGAAGCCGTATTTCTCCAGTCAGGTGAAGGTTTCCAAGCTCGATCTCGTCCGTTACTACCTGTCGGTAGCCCCCGGCGCGCTAGCTGGCATCGCCGATCGTCCCGTCGTCCTGAAACGCTTTGTCGACGGCGCGGAACGCGAACCGTTCTATCAAAAGCGTGCGCCGAAGGAGCGCCCCTCTTGGATCCGCACGGTGGTTTTGTCATTCCCCTCAGGTCGTACGGCCGAAGAAGTCGTTGTCGATGATGCCGCCGGCCTGGCTTGGATCGTCAACCTTGGCTGCATCGAACTCCATCCCCACCCCGTTCGCTCCGGCGATCTTGACCATCCTGACGAACTCCGCGTCGACCTCGATCCCGGGCCTGGCGTTCCCTGGGAGCACGTCCGCACGGTGGCGCTCGAAGTCAACGCCCTCCTCTCCGAAATGGGCCTCCACGGCTGGCCCAAGACCAGCGGTTCCCGCGGCATGCACATTGGCGTCCGCATACAGCCCAAGTGGACCTTCGCCGAAGTGCGTCGCGCTGCCGTGGCCCTCTCGCGCGCTATCGAACGGCGCCGACCTGACGTCGCCAGTTCGAAATGGTGGAAAGAGGAGCGGCACGGCGTCTTCCTCGACTACAACCAGAACGCCAAGGATCGCACCACCTGCTCCGCCTACTCCGTCCGGCCGCTCCCCGATGCTCGCGTCTCCACACCTCTCGACTGGCGTGAAGTCCCCGACTGCAATCCGGCCGACTTCACCATCTTCACCGTGCCCACGCGCTTCGCGACTCTGGGCGACCCTCATACGGACATGGATCGCGACCCTGGTTCGCTCGAAAAACTGCTGGAACTCGCCGCCAAAGACGAAGCCGAAGGACTCGCCGATGCCCCTTGGCCCCCTCACTTTCGTCGCACCGAAGGAGAGGCGCCGCGAGTCACACCCTCACGCGCTCGCTCCGCCCCCAAGCCGCGCACCAAAATGCCTCTCATCACCGTCGCCAACTCGCCCGACCGTGACGCTGCGCTGGCTGGCCTCGAACGCTGGAAAGCCAAGTACGCCACCGTCGCCGCGCATCTCGCCATGGACGACGTCCTGGTCGACTCAATGCGCGGCCGCTCCTCTACCTGGACCCGAATTCGCGTGAACCTGCGTCATGTCCCCGAAGACATCCGGCCGCCGCAGGAAACGCCGGATCCCGATGACGATCCCACACGCGAGTGGCGCGAATTGCACGCCCGCCGCGGCGCGAAGAAGACCGCCTGACAGTTTTTCCGAATGCTCACCGCGCGGCTGCGAAAATCAGAGCCAGCTCGTGCGGTGGCACCACTTCCAACTGTTCATACGTGCACTCTTGCGGTGTCTTATCCGTTCGCCATCTGCGGAAATGGGCCATGTGGCGGAAACGCGAACCCTGCATGTGCTCGTAGGCCACTTCCACCACCAACTCCGCTCTCAATGGCTCCCAGGAGAGATCCTTCCCGCGGCTCCAGCGGCTCTGTCCTCCGGGCACACGGCCTCCCGTTTCTCCGTCTGCCGTCAGATGGCCCACCCACTCCTTCCACGGGTGATTGTCCAATGCGTTGGTGCGATATTCCTCCAGAAAGTGCAGCAGTTCCCTTCTTTTCTCCGCAGTGAAACTCGCGCAGACGCCGACGTGCTGCAGCACACCCGCTTTGTCATAAAGCCCAAGCAGCAGTGACCCGACAGCCTCGTTCTCCGCCTCCTTGTACCAGCGAAATCCCGCCACTACGCAATCGCAATCCCGCTCATGTTTCACTTTCAGCATCACCCGCTTGTCCGGTTGATACTCCCCCGAAGCCGCCTTTGCCATCACGCCATCCAGGCCTGCTCCTTCGAATCGCCGGAACCAGTCCAAGGCGGTGGCCCGTTCCTGTGTCGCTGGCGTCAGGTAAACCGGCGGGGCAGCGTTCCGAAACATGTCCTCAAGCATCGTTCGTCGCGTTTCGAAGGGCTCATTGCGCAAATCCCGTTCGCCGTCCGAAAGCAAATCGAAGAACACAATCGAAGCCGGCGTTTGCTCAGCGAGCGTCTTAACTCGCGATGCCGCCGGATGCAACCGCAGTTGAAGCGCCTCGAAATCCAGTACGGTCCCGCGCGCGATCACGATTTCCCCATCCAGCACAACGCGGGGTGGCAATTGAGACTTCAGCGCCGCCACAATATCAGGGAAATAGCGATTCAGCGATTTCTTATCCCGGCTTTGGATTTCAAGTTCATCGCCGTCGCGGAAAACCAGCGCACGAAAACCGTCCCATTTCGGCTCAAAGAACCACTTTCCCTCGGTTGGCAGCTCATCCATTCGCTTAGCCAGCATCGGTAAGACCGGTGGATTCACAGGAAGATTCACGTCCTCATCTTATACCGGGCGGGCCCTGCCACCGCTTACACTCAAACTACATGCTCAACCGGGGCTATGCCTA
>JBDTMC010000338.1:0-8664 GCA_039934475.1 Bryobacteraceae bacterium
GATTCTCGTCCGGCTCCCGTCCGTGGAAGGCGCCGGCCTCGAGACTGAAGCCCGACCGCTCGACGCCGACGGCAATCACTCCCGGAGAGATATGCGTCGCATCAAGATGGTGATGTGACAGCGGCACCTGGGGATTCTCGCTCGCCGACGGGCGATGCATGAAGTTCACGGGGCCAAGCGGCGCCGGACCAACCACATACCCCTGAGCCCGCAACTCCGAGCGCAAACTCCGCCACTCCACATCCACATCGTCCGCTGGCGATGCAACATAAACCATCTCCCGCGTTCGACGCATCGCCTTCAAAGCAGCCGCCAGCGCATGGGCTACTCTTCCAATCTTCATTGTGAACTCGGGTGCCGTAAAAGGAACCAGGAAATCGGTGTCCTGCAAATCCCGCGTGAAAAATTCGATCTGCTGCAGGTCGGGAAGTAATCCGCTATGCCAGCCATCGTCGGAAGGCATTCTCACCACTTTCAGATACCGGTACAGCCCTTCCGTCCCAATCCGCAGGTCCTGGGCCTTCTCGCGCAATTCCTGGAAGTAGTCCGATTCGTCGTTGCAATAGTCCGAGTTGCGGTAATTGGGAGAGAGGATCGCCAGAAACAGAGCCGTCTGTTCGATCGCCTGAAACATCTGCTCCTTCCAGTTCTGCCCGAACCGGATGTCCTTTACATCCCGCCAGACCGATGGCTCCAGCCCCCGTTCCAGCAGCGCTTCGATCAGTTTGTTCTGGAACTCGCTAACCCAGCCGCCATCTTCCCGCGCATAGCTCAGGAAAAGGTCCTGACCAAACCCAGGCACATAAGCTTCACTGCCCATAGTGGCAACAGAATATCAGAACGCGGCCCAGACGCAATGCCGAATCCGTGTTCAGTCAACCATTGATCGGCGGCCATACTTATCCACTAACCTTGCTTTCCGCAGAGTGAAAGTGTTATCTAAGGGTTCACCCACTTGAGCGGTATGGACCAGGAAAGTCGCATCGTCATTACGCCTGACGAGTTAGCCCTTCGCGGCCAATCACAAACCGCGCCCCCTCCACAGCCCAAACGCATCATCCCCTGGTGGTCCCTGCTCATCGTTTGGACCCTCGCTTTGTCTTTCCCCCTACTCGCTGTCTTCGCGATCGGCGTGCGCCTCGCGATACGCAGACAGCAGGCCGCCCGGCGAGAGGCGTGGAAAGGCCTCCTCTGCACCGCTCTCATCGTTAGCGGACTCACAAACATGGCCGCGCTTGTATGGTTTACCAACCTCGTCCCTAATAAATTCCGACCAGCTAGCAACTCCGCATCCACACTTCATCTAACTACTTCCATACAGTACCCTTTCCGCCTGCCGAACCTCCCCAGTGAAACCGCGATGACACCGGTTGAGCTAGCCGCCCGCACTAAGGACCTCGTCTTCATCGTTAGTCCCGACCTCAACGTCGACCCACGACACGACACCTTCGGCATCTCCCAAATCGGTGCCGGCGCTCTCCTATTGGCCACCGGCGACGGACTCCTGATCGGCACCAACCGGCACGTCGTGGACCCCGGCGGACCGTTTCATTTGGGAGTCAAGGAAAATCGGGCGCTCGTGGTCTCCGCCGGCGGACAGTACGCCGAGGGCCGCATCGTAGGACGTCACCAGAACCTCGACCTAGCCTTGCTTTGGGTACCTCGCACCGCCGGCGGCGCCGCGTTTCGCCAGCCAATTACTGCGTATAGCGCCATTCCCGTCGGAGATCCGGTCTTCGTAGTGGGACACCCCCAACGCTTGTTCTTCACCCTCAGTAATGGGCTCATCTCGCGCCTTGACGAAGGGGTGCTCCAGCTTTCTGCTCCCGTAAGTCCGGGTAATAGCGGTGGTCCCGCCTATGATAGCCTCGGAAATCTACTCGGTATCGTCACCGCGAAACTGGATCGGTCAATTACGCCAAACGCTGAAAATCTGAACTTTGCGACTCGCGCCGACGCCTTTCTAATTGAATCCGGGTGGGATTTCCTGGACAATGGTAAAATCCTGCTACAACAGCTTCGAGATCCGGGGGAATAACCGCTAGCTATGGCAAATATCAATGTAACTATCTACGACTCAACCGAGAACAAGCGAGTGCCCCTTGAGGTCCCCGACGATGCGCCGGCGAATAAGATCATTGCCATCCTCATTGACAAGCTCAAACTGCCTAAGAACGGTCCCGATGGCGCTCCGCTGAGTTATAAGTTCCACCACAAAAATTCCGGCCGCCAGATACAGGATGCACAGTCCCTTTCAGCCGCCGGCGTTCAGGAAGGCGACATCTTACGCTTGCAGCCGGAGATCACCGCCGGAGGCGCCATCCTGGGACGGCATACATGACCGAAAGCGCCGTGCAGATCACGTCGAACGACATCTCGGAAGACCGCTTCAGCCGCTTGCGCCTCCTTGGCTGGTGGGATCAGGAACGAATTCGCAAAGCCCGAGTTCTGGTCGTCGGAGCAGGCGCTCTGGGAAACGAAATCCTGAAGAATCTCGCTCTGCTCGGATTTGAGCGCGTGGTTGTCGTCGACCTCGATTCCATCGAGGCGTCCAACCTTTCTCGCACCGTACTCTACCGCGACTCCGACATCGGACGTGGTAAGGCAGCCGCCGCTTCCGCGGCGTTCCAAGCCATCTACAACAAGGCCACCGTCCAGCCGCTCCGCGCCAATATCCTGTTCGATGTCGGGCTCGGCCTCTTCGACTGGGCCGACATCATCCTGGCTGGCCTCGACAATCGGGAAGCACGCCTTTGGATCAACCGCTGTGCCTGGAAGGTCGGCAAACCCTGGTTCGACGGCGCCATCGAAGGCCTCAGCGGACTGGCCCGCGTCTTCCTGCCCGGCCAGCCTCCCTGTTACGAATGCACTCTCGGCGAGACCGATTGGGCGATTCTCGATCGCCGCATGTCCTGCAATCTCTTGACTGCCGATGACACCCTAGCCGGCAAGGTGCCCACTACGCCAACCACTTCCGCGGTGATCGCCGGAATCCAGGTCCAGGAAGCCATGAAATACCTTCACGGTCTTCCCGTTCTTGCCGGAAAGGCGTTCGTATTCGACGGTATGCACCACACTTCGTACGTTGTCGAATACACCGAAAATCCGGACTGCTGGAGTCACCACCAATTCGAAGAGATCGTGCGCCTTCCGCTCCGCTCGAACACAACCACGCTCGCCGCCCTACACGCTCGCGCCAAGGCCGACCTCGTGTCGATGGACGTCACTCTCGAATTCAGTCGCGACGTCATCTACCAGCTCATCTGTCCCGCCTGTGGTCACCACGATGAGATCTTCGCCGCCGTCGGCTCCGTCACCACCGGGCAAGCGCGCTGCCCCCATGACGGCTCAACTCGCGGCGTTGTCGCCATCCACAGCTTCAACGGCACGGAGGCATTCGGCGCGCGTACGCTCGACACTCTCGGACTGCCCCCGTGGGATATCTTTACCGCACGTTCCGAATCGCGGGAAATCGGCTATGTTTTGGCTGGCGACGCCCCCCAGGTGCTCGAACTCTTTCACGGTGAATTGTGAAAAAGAAGCAGACTGCTGCCAGCCCGGACGTGTCCGTCGTGTTCAGTACCGAAGTGCTGCGCCGCGTCCGCCAGCACGCCCGTTCCTCCATGTCGGCTGAGATCTGTGGGGTCCTGATCGGAGAGATCGGCGACGGCCCAACACTGGTGGAGACCCTCATTGAAGGCGAAGCAGCCCAGCAAGGCGGTAGTCACGTCACGTTCACCCAGGACACCTGGGCTCACATCTACCAGGTGAAGGACGCGAAGTATCCCGACAAGCGCATTGTCGGTTGGTATCATTCCCACCCCGGCTTTGGCGTTTTTCTCTCCGATCACGATACCTTTATCCAGCGCAACTTCTTCTCCAACACAAGGCAACTGGCCTGGGTTTACGACCCCCACTCAGACGAAGAGGGCTGCTTCGTCTGGAAGGCGGGTGAAATCGTCAAACTGGGACGCATCGAACTACGCGACGAACCGCCCGCGGACAAGGGACCTCGGCTCAGTGATGGCGCATTGGAATCGGACCAGCCGGCAGGCACGCCGTCGGCGCTTCCATCGATTGGGAGGGCCGCCGTCAAGTGGTCGTTGCTCGCCCTCTCGTACTTCCTCGCCGTCATCCTCGGGTTCGCCGCCGCCATCGTAGTCTTGCCGCGCATCTTCGTTGAATCCAACAGGAGTAGCCCATTGGAGCTGCCGGCGCCACCGCCGTCTAGACCGGACAGATGAGAACCCATGGCCACTGAGGACGACGGCAAAATCAGAATTACCAGTGACGACCTGGAGCGTGTCACCATCAGCCGCGCCGTGCCTTCTGCCGGCGCTGCTTCACCGGACTACGGCCGGGTCTCCGCCGCCGCTGAACCCGAACAAACCAAGGCCAGCGTCTTCCTCAAAGGATGGGTGTACCTTGGCATCGCCGGCTTCACCGGTGCGCTCCTTGCCTGGGCGATCTGCGAACCGCGTTTCGTCGATGGTGGCGGAAGGAACACGTGGGCCAACGCCCTCCTCTTTCCCCTCATGCTGGCCCTCATGTGCGTCGGCTTCGGATCGGCCGAGGGGATTGTCGAGCGGACGCCTCGAAAAGCGGCTATGCGCGGCCTCGCATCCCTTGGGCTCGGTCTCGTCCTCGGATTTCTCTTCTTCGCAATTGCCGGTCTGATCTTCACCATTGGACTCTCCATCCTCGCCCAAATAGGTCCTGTCGATCCGCGCCATCCTGGTTTCTGGCTCGTTCGGGGGATAGCCTGGATGGGTTTCGGCGTCGCCGGCGGCCTCGTCTACGGCATCGTCGGCCAATCGGGCAAAAAGTGCCTCTACGGCATCGCCGGCGGCGTGCTCGGCGCCGGACTCGGTGGCATGCTCTTTGACCCCATCGCGATGCTCGCCCATGGCGGCGCCGCCAGCCGTGCCGTGGGCATGGTTCTCTTCGGCTCTGCCACAGGGATCGCCATGGGACTGGTCGAGAGCGCTCTCAAGGACAGGTGGATTTACGTCTCTGGCGGCCCGTTGGCCGGCAAGCACTTCATTCTCTACAAGCCGGTTACCACCATCGGTAGCGACCAGTCCTGCGACATCTATCTCTTTAAAGATCCAACCATCCTCCCTCGTCATGCGGCGATCGAGCTCAATGGACTCCGGGCTACACTCCGCGCTGCCGGTCCGGTGCTCGTCAAAGGGAGACCCCTGCGGGACGCCGTGCTCCTTTCCGGCGACTCCATTCAGATCGGGCGCTACACGTTTCAATACAAGGATCGGCAGCGCGCCTGAACATGCCAGCGATCTGCCCGTACTGCAACACACCGGTATCCGATGAGGAGCAAGAGTCCCGCTCCTGTCCCGACTGCGGTACGCGGCATCACCTCGATTGCTGGGAAGAAAACAACGGTTGCACCGTATACGGCTGCGTTGCCGCGCCACCGGATGAACCGAAACTGACTGTACAGGCATCCGATTTCGCCCAGCCATCCGCACCGCCTCCGCCGCCCCCACCGCCGTACCACTTCGCCGTTCCTCCGCCGCCTCCCCCGCCACCGGCCGTGCCGGCGATCCCTACGGTAGACTTCGCCTTCTCCTTCGGCGGATACACCCACCGACCGGGCGCCAATCAACCGCCAATGGCCAGGTTGCTTCCGCTCGAACTGCGAATCACTTCGAAAAACCGCACCAGCTACGTCCTGCTGGGAGTATTTTTAGGAGCGTTCGGAGCTCACAATTTTTATGCCGGTTACACCTATCGTGCCGTCGCCCAACTGGCAATCACGCTTTGCACTCTGTTTACGGGTGCGTTCGTATCGTGGATCTGGGCCTTGGTGGAAGTGTGCGTAGTGGAACGCGATCATCGCAATATTTTAATGAACTAGGAAGGAAGCGCAGGTGAATTACTTCGTAACTCGGGGCACGGAACAGTTCGGACCCTATACCTTGGCGGACCTACAACGCTACGTGGCGTCTGGGAACATTGCCCTCCACGATCAGGCCCGCAGCGAAGCCATGCAGGAGTCGGTTTCGGTACAAGAGATCCTCGGCAACATTCCCGCCCCGCCGGCGCCTTCGCCCCAACAGAGTTACGGCCAGGTACCCGGATATCTGTCTGCGCCAGAGTTCCCCGGCCCGAACTCTGGTCCAATGCCACCTGGATTGCACTGGGCGATCGTCCTCGGCCTCTCCGTCGCTACATTCGGAACATTTGCCTGGATATGGATGTTCGTCGAGGCCGCCTTTGTTCGAAAAATCTATCCTGGCTCAAAAGCGCTCATCTGGTATGCCATCGGAATCGGAGGGCTGCTCTTCGGAGGCTTCGCCGTGGGCGCCATCGGAGACGTACCCAGGGAGGTCTTTAGTCTGCTGCAACTCGGCTGCCTCGTCTTTTTGCTCGTCGGACACTACGACATTCGTGGCTCCCTGGAGGAGTATTACAACAGCGAGGAGAATATGGGACTGCAATTGAGTGGAGTAATGACGTTCTTCTTCAACACCGTCTATTTCCAGTACCACCTGAATCGCGTTCGCCGCTGGAAGCAATCCGGAGAAATCTCATAGCCATGTCTCCCCGCATCCGCCGTTTATCTCAGGACCACGAAACGTTGAAGCGCCGTTTCGCCGACTGGCCTCTCATCCAGATGACCGGCACCGCCGGCCTTCCCCCGGAACACTACCGATTCACGTACGCGATCAAGGGTCTCTACGTAGACCCCACCGGCCAAATTCTCGACCGCAGCGAACATCTTTTGGAAGTGAATCTTTCCCTCGGCTACCCGCGCCGCGCCCCGCAATGCCGCATGCTGACACCCGTCTTCCACCCCAACTTCGACGACGTCAGCGTCTGCATCGGTGACTTTTGGGCCCCCGCCGAAGGCCTCGACGACCTCATCGTCCGCATCGGCCGCATGATCGCCTATCAGGAATACAACACCCAGAGCCCCCTAAACGGCCTAGCCGCCCGCTGGGCCGCCGAACACCCCGCCCTCCTCCCCATTGACCCCCGCGAAATCGCTCCACCGCTCCTCGAAAAAACCGAAATCCTCGAATCCACCCTATGGGCGGGCCCCATCGTCCTCTCCTGAGGCCGGATTCGCACCCTCTGGTCAGCTCTCCTGCTTGAGCGTTATCATCAGGAGACTATGAGCGTACGCCTCGATTTTGAAATCGTTTGTCCGAACGATCACAACCAGACGGTCACATTCAGCCAGGACGAATTCGAAAAGGCACTGAAGTCCGGTGCGCTCGTGTTCCATTGCAATACCTGCGACACCAACTGGCCCCCGTCTCATGCGGAGATTGCGAAGATTCGCAAGGCGTTTTCGAAAGAACCAGGGTAAGCCCGGCCCGAAACCACTGCATTGGGAGGAAGCCGGCCTTAGTCCCGCATGTGAAACGACGGTCCCCAGGCCCAGTGGCGACAATCCGTAACCGTCGCCAATTTGACACTATAAGCTGTATTCGGTAAGCTTATAGGTTTGTAGAACTCGAACGGAGAAGGTCTGTCCATGAATACCGAATTCCCGTCCAAGGGAGAAATCATCCGCAGTTGGCACGTTGTAGACGCCGACGGCGCAGTCCTTGGACGCATCGCCAGTAAGGCGGCGATGATCCTGATGGGTAAGCACAAGCCGACGTACGCCCCGTTTCTGGACACGGGTGATCACGTCATCGTGGTCAACGCCGCGAAGGTGAAGCTCACCGGGAACAAAGAAGAGCAAAAGATTTACCGTCGTCACTCCGGATACCCCGGTGGTTTGAAGGAAACAAGCGCACGGAAAATGCGGTCCACACACCCGATCAAGATGATCGAAGAAGCGATCTCCGGGATGCTGCCGAAAACGAAACTCGGCAAGCAAATGTACCGTAAACTGCAGGTGTACGCGGGCGATAAACATCCTCACCAGGCCCAAAAGCCGGTGCCGCTCGCGGTGTAAGATTCGAAAGGAAGCCGAGTGGCAGCTACGTTAGTTCAGCATTTGGGTACGGGCCGGAGAAAGACCTCCGTGGCGCGCGTGTTCCTGCGTCCGGGCAAGGGTCAAATCACGGTCAATGGTCGTTCGGTCGATCAGTATTTCACCACCGAAACTTCGAAAGCAGTCGTCCGTCAGGCCTTGCTGGCTACTGAGACGGCTGACAAATTCGATGTCATCATTCTCGCCCACGGCGGCGGCACCACTGGCCAGGCTGGAGCAGTCCGGCTGGGCATCTCCCGCGCCTTGGTGGATTTCAATTCCGAACTCCGCGGGAAGTTGAAAGAGCTTGGATTTTTGACGCGCGATCCCCGTGCGCACGAGCGCAAGAAGTACGGGCAAAAGGGCGCGCGTAAGCGGTTCCAGTTCTCGAAGCGGTAAAGCGAAAGGTTTGCGGGCGGCGCGCCAGTTGTTCCTCCAGAATCAGCGCCGCCCAACGTCCTACTCCTGCCGTAGTTTTGGGTCTCCCCCTCTTCCGCACGCAAATTTCGCTTTGGACCGTGTGCGGCGGCGCGGGCTCGATCTCGTCCTCCACTCCAACTACTAGCCGGATGGCCTTGTCCAGACAGTCCGGTGAGGGCAGGCCAGGAAATCCTCGCCCGAATCAGGAGGCAGTTTGCCGTCTATTTCAATGAAAGAATTGCTCGAAGCTGGCGTTCACTTCGGGCACCAGACCAAGCGCTGGAATCCGAAGA
>JBDTMC010000339.1:0-8652 GCA_039934475.1 Bryobacteraceae bacterium
GGCGGATCTGGGGGTGAACGTGCAATCGGTGGCCACCGCGCTGCGCACCTTGGTTGGCGGCGACCAACAGGTGACCACGTACAAGGAGGGCGACGACCGGTACGATGTGCAACTCCGCGTGAAGAAGGAGTTCCGGGATTCTCCAAACGCCCTGCAGCGCTTGTATGTGCCCTCGGCGACGCTGGGCAACGTGGCTGTGTCAAACGTCGCGTCCTTCGTTCCTTCGATTGGGCCGACGGTGATTGAACGCTACCAACGGCAACGCCAGATTCTCATCTCCGCCAATCTGGTGAAGGGACAGTCGCTGAGTAACATCCTGCAGGCGGCCAACCAGTCTGTGGAACAAATGAACCTGCCGCCAGGGTATCGCGGCGGTGAGGTGGGCAAGAGCAAAGAGTTCGGCCGGGCGGCGGTCAACTACCTGATCGCGCTGATGCTGTCCATCGTTTTCATGTACATGATCCTGGCAGCGCAGTTTGAAAGCTTTGTCGATCCGATCACGATCTTGCTTAGCCTGCCGCTCTCGGTACCGTTCGCGCTGCTCTCCCTGTTGATCATGGGTGAGAACTTCTCCATCATCTACAGCTCCGTGGGCATCCTCGTCCTGTTCGGCATTGTGAAGAAGAATTCGATTCTCCAGATTGACCACATCAAAAACCTGAGGCGCGAAGGCGTCCCACGCCTGGAAGCGATTATTCGAGGCTGCGAAGACCGTTTACGTCCCATCCTCATGACGACGGCGGCGCTGGTTGCGGGCATGTTGCCACTGGCGTTGGGCGGCGGCGCCGGCTCGGGCTCGCGGCGCACCGTGGCCATCGTCGTAATCGGCGGCCAGTCACTGTGTCTGCTGTTGACACTTCTGGTGACGCCAGTAGCTTATTCCATTTTCGACGACTTGGCCCACTATCCGCTTTGGTCGCGAGTTCGGGGTCTCTTTGGCCGCAAGACCTTAGAGCGCGCCCTCAGCGGCACCACAGGGACAATGCAATGAGAACGTTTCGTATTTTGTTAACAGCACTGGCGGCGTTGCCGCTGGCGGCGAGCCAGGCCCAGGCGCCGGCCCGTATTGGCGTCGGCATTCTGCAAGTGAAGTTGTCTCTGCAGGAAGCGCTGGAGACCGCGCTGAGAAACAATCTGGAGATCGAGATTGAAAGGCAAAATCGCGCCGGGGTTTATCAAGGGATCAAAGCGGCACAAGGCGCGTTTGACCCGACTCTTCGGTATGCGCCTACGCTCACGAAGAACGTAACGCCAACCGGTTCCGCGCTCCAAGCCGCCGACGGCAGCTTGGTGGACCGGTCCTTTGGCAACAACTTCTACCTTCGCCAGACGTTGCCGTGGTACGGCACGCAGTTGCATCTCGACTTCGAAAACTCGCGGCTCTCGACGAGTAATCCGTTCACTTCGCTGAACCCGTATCAAACGTCGAGGATGATTGTCGGATTCACCCAGCCTCTGCTGCGTGACCGCACGATTGACCAGTACCGCGCCCAAGTGAAAATCAGCCGCAAGCAAGCCGATGTTTCCGAACTCGACTTCAAGCTGAAGGTGATCGACATTGTGACGCGTGTGGAGCAGGCGTACTGGGATCTTGTCGCCATCCGCCAGGACAGCGAAGTGAAGCGCGATGCGGTGGATTGGGCTCGCGAGCAGGTGTCGCGGAATCAACGCATGATCGATAGCGGCACGCTAGCGCCGGTGGAACTCTCCGGCGCGGAAGCGGAGATGGAACGCCGGCTGGACACATACATCGCTGCCGTCGGCACTGTCACAGAGGCCGAGAACGCCTTGAAGCTTCTGATCTCGCCGAATCGCGAGAACGAGATCTGGGGCGATGAGATTGTTCCGGTAGATGAGAAGACCGTGCAACCGCCGGCAGTAGACGACTTGAGGGCAGCGATCGACGAAGCAATCAAACAACGGCCCGAGTTGCTCTCTGTTTTGCTACGTCAGCAGGTGAACGGCGTGCAGAAGGATCTGGCCGCCAACCAGGTGAAGCCGCAAATCAGCCTCACCGGCGCGTATATCGCCAATGGACTGGGTGGCACCGTGAGCAGCACCTCTAACCCGTTTTCCACTGCCTTCAGTCCGGTGTACGACCGTCTCAACGTGCTTTCAGCTGCGGCAGGATTGCCGCCGGTGTCGGCTGGGTCATTCGGAGGGCTGCCCCCCGGTCTGATTGGCGGCTACGGCACGGCGCTGTCGAACCTCTTCGCCGGCAACTTCCCGTCGGTGCAGGCCGGCATCAACTTCGACTTCAACCTGCGCAACCGAACGGCCCAGGCATCGCTAGCGCAATCGACGATTTCGGAGAAAAGGCTGAAGCTGGAACAAACCCGCCTCGAGATGGGCGTGGCGACGCAGGTCCGCAATTCCATGCAGGCGATAGAAACCGCCAAGCAGCGCATTGTGGCGGCGGAGGCGAGCGCGCGTGCGGCTCAAGAAAAGCTGGATAGTGAAACGCGGCTGTTTCAGACTGGCGAATCAACGAACTTCCTTGTGCTGACGCGCCAAAATGAATTTTCCGACTCGCGCACGCGAGCCGTGGTGGCGCACCTGGATTACAATCGCGCTATTTCGCGCTTGGAGCAGGCATTAGGACGGTCGCTCACCGCTCACCAAATTAAGATCGACTAGCACGGCAAAACAATCGCGCACGAGGACTCTTCATTCATGTTATACTTTGATATAATATCATTCGATGGAGGTGCGTCTTGCATACAACCAATCTGCGCAAGGTGGGCGGCTCGATCATGCTGGCCGTGCCACCCGCGTTCCTCGACCAATTGCACCTGAAAGCCGGGGCGACCGTAGGCCTAGCCGTCACCGATGGCCGCTTGGTGGTGGAACCCAAGCCTCGGCCGCGTTATACGCTCGCGGAACTGCTGGCCGCCTCTGACTATTCAATACCGCAACCTCCCGAAGAGCGTGAATGGGTGGATGCACCCGCCGTGGGTACTGAGCTGATATGAGGAGAGGCGACATTTATCTGGTGTCGCTTGAGCCGACAGAAGGGCGCGAACAACGCGGCACCCGGCCTGTTTTGGTCGTGTCACCGACTGAGTTCAATGAGGCGACTAAGCTGCCGGTGATCTGTCCGATCACCAACGGTGGCGACTTCGCCCGGCGCCTTGGGTTCGCCGTTTCTGTGATCGGCATCAAGACCACGGGCGTTGTTCGCTGCGATCAACCACGCGTGATCGACCTGGTCGCCCGCCACGGTCGCAAGGTGGATACCCTGCCAGAACCCATCATGAACGATGTGCTGGCGAAAGTCGCCACGCTTTTCGAGTAATCAGGCAGTCGACGAGATGGACCAGCGATTGCGGTGGCGCGGGAGGGCTTCTCGCCGAACTTCAGAAGACTCTACCGGTCCACATCGCGATTGGATATTCACTCGTTGCGCACTTTCCGCGCCGAAGAGCAGCCAGGGTCCGGCGTCGGCAATGTACGCCGACCCTTGAAGTACCTTCAAGGGTCGGCGTACGCTCACTAGCGCTATTCGACCGGTTTTGGGAGGCCGTCCGTTATGGCCTTCGCCACCCCGCTATTGATTTCGAACATGCGGCAGTACTTCTGGCGTAATGTAGGCGTCGATCGAAACAGCAGAAAATAATGAGCAATCAAATCGCGCAAAACGCTGAACGAGAATAGGTTCTTCTTAACCGCCCGGTGCAAGCTGAGGACCAACTCCTCTGGGAATTGATAGTAGTGGTCGAGCTTGATCGACAGATCCACGAAACGAACCGACAAAGTATTCTCTGTACTGTGAAGCACCTCATCGTACGTCACATCCAATTCAGCCAATCCAACTGACTCCGAGATTCGTTTAATTATTCCGAAAGCACATGCATGCACGAGATTGAGGATCACTTCTTCCGCCGATCGTGGCATTTGCGACCTGAGAACATCTGCTCGCCTCTCGCGGATCAGCGCAGCAAAGTATGTTCGCAAGTCATCCGCGTTGGTTTCGACGCTTCGGATGATGACAGTCAGGACGCGAAGGCCGAGGAGGTACGACTCTTTCGCGATCTGGGTCTTCAGGTCCTGTTTTATCACTCCCGGGAAGGAACGTAGCACTTGCCCGAGGATGTACATCGTCTTAAGAGCGACGTTGATCTTGATTACATCGTCAAGTTCGTCGCTGTACGGAAGTTTTTCGCCTTCGTCCCGCTCAGGGGCGTGACGATCTATTTCGTCCATGCCCTCGCGATAGGCCTCTCGGTTTTTTTGAACATCGTCGTCGGGGAGGCTGATCGGACCAGGCGGCGAAATGTAGAGTCGGTTCAAAAACTCGGTGTGGGATTCAAGATTGCATGGCGGGCTGTCGCAATATATAGCGCGCGCCCGCGTCAACAGTTTTCCGATGACGTCAGTGTCCTTCGAGATGTACAGATAGAACACTAATACACTCGCATATTCCTCGAAGTAGACGCGATCAACCATGTATTGAAGCCGGCCCTGGAGATTCCACATCTCGGACGGGTCTGACATGCCGTCGCTGATGTGCTTCGCGGTGAAGAAATGGTAAAAGTCCCTATATTTGAACGAGATGTTGCCATCGAGTTCGAATAAGATCTGAGCATCGAGGAACATGGCTCGAAGCGAATCGACATCATAATGTATTTTGTAAAGAGCGTAGTATTCTTGGTATACGCGGCGAAATTCTGTGTTACTAATGCTCTGGCGTTCGGACGAGAACATGAAATACGCGAGACGGCTCAGTAGAACGTACCAACTCCCGATGTCAGTCGGCTTCTTCGCCACAGATCCCAGCCGGTCCGTTATGAGCCGCTGGTACAATTCGCCGAATGAGCCACTTGTTGATTGAGGATTTGTAGACGCATCTAGAAATTGCAGCATTCCGAGCACAATGATGGGATATGAAGGCAGCATTCGCCTAGATAGCAGGGACTCGATAGTCTTTTCTCGTTCTATCGTCTCCTTATATGTGTCACTCTGTGGCGTCCATTGGTCAGCTCCCAATGCCACCCATTTCGCGATTACGCGCGCTCTCAATTGATGGCCCATCTCCCCAATGTGGTATTGGCGATACAGCCCGAATAGCGGCGTCCTAACTCCTCCGACAAGGACATCAATGTCGTACGCGACGTTAACCAAAACAATGATCCGGTCGAAGTAGAACTCGGCATGTTGAATGAAACTCGCCAGATTGCTGTGCTGCAACGGGCAGCGATGGAAGTCGTCTACGATCAATACTCGCTTGTCTGAGGGAAGATCCCAAAAACGGCCTAACGGCGTATCGTATTGCTCCTGATACGCTTTTTCCAAGACCTGTCGTGCACGATCACGGCTGAAGCCAGTGAGATGCTCGGGACGAATCAAAAGGGGCACCGCTTCGTGGTTCTTGTGAAAATCAACGTATAGCGCCTTCGCCAGAGCCGTCCTACCGGACTTGTCGTCTCCAATGACGAGTACCCGCTTGCTCTCGAACATCCACTGGCGCACGTCGTTGCTTCGTATACGAACAGACGATGGCTTATTATCCTCGATCTTTCTCTGGAGGTCCCGTTGAATGAGTTCGGGATAAACAAAGACCTCATGTAAGAGAACTATCTTGCTTCCGCGGACAAATGGCGCGCCAAGGTCGGCTAGGTGCTCCCTGAATGACTTCTTGTTCGCGAACCCCTGATCTTGCAGCGCCTTGTTTCTCTTGAACGGTAACCACTCGTTCGCCGGGCGGTTCTCCGCATAGCGCCCTTCGCGCCAAACAAACGAATTATGCTTCCAAGTAGCATCGGCGGGTGACAGAAGCACCACGTTAAAGCCATTCTGCTCAGCCCTCGGATCGTGCATAGCCATGCCCTCAAGAATGTACTGTCCCTGGCCTGCCAGGGTTTCGTGACGATACTCGGTAGCATTGTGCTGGTGGCCCGATAACGCAATGTCGTAATGCAGTTGCAAGTATTGCCGAAAGGAGAGCGTATTACTCGGATCTAGCCAGTTTGGCGGGTGGTGAAAGGCGGCTATCTCGACGTCAGCCACTGATTCCGGCGAAAAGAAGACGCTGTCTGGGACATAGAGTTCACCTGATTTGTCAATCCGCTGGCTTAGCCATGAGGTATTAAAGAGCCCTAGGCCAAGGCGGCAAATGCCACTGACGTCAACTTCCAAGCGTCGGGCGAGTTTGTCGAACCCTCTTTCATGGGACTGCCCGAACCCTGCGACAAAAGCAAAGTATTGATCCTGCACGGAGGTGCACGTCGTAACGATGTCCGAGTTGGGGTCAATGGTCTTGAGTCGGGTCTTGAGTAACTGGAAGTCCCTGATGTCCGATTGGGTCCTGAGATCGCAGTCATGGTTTCCGGGAACGAAGACCATGTGGAGGTGCACACTGGGCAGCGCCCGTTCGAGGCGGTCGAGGAGATCGCGGAAGAATGCAGCTGCGATTCCATACTCTTCTGCCCGACCGGAATACGCAATATCTCCAGTAACGATGATGACGAGGACTGAGAACGGCTCAAAGAGGGACTGAAGTGCCGTTACGATATGGCCCGCGCGATCTAGTATCGGATGGCTGCGGTCGTCGAAATGGAAGTCGCTTAGATGGAGAATCGCGATGGACCGGCTCAAGTCAGGCTGCATGTAAAGCTGGAGCGTATCACACCTTATGGGCCGCCCGACGCTGAAGGCTCGCTCATCCACCGCCTTCGTGATCTCGGACGGCGCAGAGACGAGGAGTATCGTCGACTAGCCCGGCAAAAGATTTTCCGAACTTTCGTGGCGCATCGGAGTATAACCCTGTATGCCCTGGAATGAACTGCGTCATGACATCCGGTATACGCTTCGGTCTTTTCGGCGCAACGCCGGATTCTTCGTCGCCGCCGTCCTCATCATCGGTCTTGGCATCGGCGCGAACACCACTATCTTCAGCGTGGTAAACGCGCTGCTGTTCCGGCCGCTTGCTTTCCAGAACCCGGACCGCCTGGTTTGGATCGCCAATACCGGTGACAGCGGCCTTTCCAGCGTCACCTCGCGAGTGAGTAACTATGTGGACTGGCGGGCGATGAACCACTCGCTGGAAGGAATGGCTGCCTACTTCGCCTTCTTCGATTACGGTAGTTACAAGCTGGCGGGTGTGGGCGAGCCGGAGCGACTGGTGGGCGTGGGCGTCTCACAGGACCTGTTGAGTTTCCTCGGCGTTCCACTGCAGGTGGGGCGCGGATTCACTGAGGAAGAGGCGAAATGGAACGGCGCGCCGGCGGTGATCCTGACCCATGGGTTGTGGGAGCGCCGCTTCGGCAAAGACCCGCGGATTGTGGGACAGGCCATCACACTGAACGAGAAATCGACCACCGTGGTGGGCGTCCTGCCTCCGTCGTTCGATTTCAGCAGCGTGTTCACGCCGGGTTCGCGGGTGGACATGCTGGTGCCATTCCCGATCACTCCGGAAACGGACCGCTGGGGTAACACGTTGGCCGTGCTCGGCCGGCTAAAACCGGGTGTGAGCGTGCAACAGGCGCAGGCCGAGTTCGATGTCTTGAACCAGCAACTCCGAACGGCCCATCCGGAACGTTGGACATGGGGCGCGCACTTCACGCCCTTACAGGAGTATCTAACCGGTCGCTTCCGCCGCGGCTTGCTGGTGCTGCTGGGCGCGGTAGCCGCTGTCCTATTGATCGCCTGTACGAATCTGTCGAACCTGATGCTGGCACGGGCGTCGGCCCGGCGGAAGGAGATGGCAGTGCGGTCGGCTCTGGGCGCCAGCCGGGCACGTCTGGTGCGACAGATGTTGACCGAGAGCCTCGTGCTATCGCTCGCCGGCGCTGCGGTAGGACTCCTACTGGCGTGGATTGGTATCCGCTACCTGGGTAGCGTTCAAGGCATCAGCATACCGTTATTGCAAACAGTCAAAATCGATTCCACAGCATTGCTCTTCACACTGTGCGCCACGCTGCTAACCGGACTGATCTTTGGTATCGTTCCGGCACTACAATCATCGGGAGTGAGGGAATCGGAGTCGCTGAAGGACTCCGGCCGAGGGTCCACGGGCGGCCGGCGGACTGCGTGGACGCGAAATAGTCTGGTGGTCACAGAGGTCGCGCTCGCCTGCGTATTGCTGGTAGGCGCTGGTCTGTTGATCCGCAGTTTCCTGCGAGTCCTGGATGTCGATCTAGGGTTCCGCCCGGAGTTCACGGCATCATGGCGCCTGGACTTGGCAAGCCAATACAACAATTCCGCCTCGCAGGCAGCGTTCTACGACCGGGTGATCCGCGCGGTGCAGGCCGTGCCTGGCGTGGAATCGGCGTCGGTAACAGACGCCCTTCCCTTGAGCCGGGACCGCACCTGGGGTCTAAGCGCGAAGGGAGTCAGTTACCCGAAGGATCAACTCCCGCTGGCCCACCCGCGCATTGTCGATTGGCGGTATTTGCAGACCATGAAGATCCCGCTGCTTGCCGGACGGCACCTGGAAGAGCGGGACTCAGCCACAAGCGAGAAGGTGATGCTGATCAACGAGAAGGCCGCTCAGCGGTTGTGGCCGGGAGAAAATCCCATCGGAAAGATGGCCGTCATCTCCGGGGAGTTCCGCGTAGTCGGCGTCGTGGGCAATGTACGGCATGAATCCGTGGAACAGACCGGCGGATTGGAAATGTACTTTCCCATTACTCAAATGGGTAGCAACTCCACGGA
>JBDTMC010000340.1:0-8646 GCA_039934475.1 Bryobacteraceae bacterium
TAGAGCGTGACCGCCGCCGGTTAGAGGTAGGTCCAATGTGGGTATATTGTCTGGGCTATCGGCGGTCTTGTCGAACTTAGTAAGTAATGTCCCGGCGGTATTAGTGTTCCGGCCGGTGGTGCATCATTTGGCGAATCCGAAGTTAGGGTGGCTGACACTGGCGATGTCGTCTACTTTAGCGGGGAATCTGACGATCTTGGGGTCTGTAGCGAACCTGATCGTTGTGGAGCGGGCGAGGCGAGATGTAGTGATTGGATTTTGGGAGTACTTGCGGGCCGGGGTGCCGGTTACGCTGTTGTCGCTGGCAGCGGGAATCGCGTGGTTGATGTGGTAGCGTAGCGGTATGGGCGTCGGCAGACGGCCCCGACCGGATTTTCGTTTAACCACGCATGCATATACATCCGCCTCCGCAAGCTGTCGACGAGCGGGCGAGCACGGCGATGCTGCGTACCGTCGCTGTCTTTGAGGCGGCGAAGGGTATCGCGGTGCTGTTGCTTGGCCTGGGGCTGCTTTCCTTGCTTCACCGGGACGTGGAAGAAGCGGCGGAGCGGGTGCTGGTAGTTTTTCATCTTGGTCACGATCACCGCCTTTCGCGGGCATTCCTTGAATTAGCGTCGCATGTCACGGATGGGCGTCTTTGGGCTCTTGCGTTCGGTGCGCTGGTGTATGCGACCGTGCGATGCACAGAGGCATGGGGGCTTTGGTACCGGCGCGTTTGGGCGGAGTGGTTTGGGCTGCTATCGGGCACGCTGTATTTGCCTTACGAGATCATAAAAGTTGTGGAAAAGCCTAATGTCTGGCACCTGGGGCTGCTTGCGACAAACCTGGCAATTGTTTTGTATTTGGCGTGGGTACGGCTTGCGGCTTGGCGGCGGGCGGTCTAATTTCCGGCAAGTTCGCGTCTCAGGAACGCTTCCGCTATTGTGAGGTCACGCTTCACGGTGGGTAGGGTGAGGTTTAGAGTTTGGCCAATTTCCTCGCGTGTGAGACCGGCGAAGTATTTCAGCTCGATGACCTTGGCTTTGCGGGTGTCCCAGGCTTCAAGTTTTTCGATGGCAGCGTTGAGAGCGAGGAACTCCTCCGCGGTCTCTTCTGAGAGGCAGGCTTGCTCGTCGAGAGTGACGCGCTGACCGGCGTCACGTTTGCCGGAATGGAAGCGCCGGGCGGAGTCCACCAGAACCTGGCGCATGAGCCGGGCAGTAACTCCGAAGAAGTGCGAACGACCTTCCCAATTGGGCATGGATCCCTCGATCATCCGGACATAAGCCTCGTGGACGAGGGCGGTCGGCTGGAGGGTGTGGCCCGGCCGGTCGCGGCGGAGGTAGGAGTTGGCCAGCTTCCGCAATTCGACGTAGACGAGAGGGGAGAGCTGGGAGAGGACCTCTTGCGGGTTGGTCTCCCAGTTCTTGAGGATCAGAGCTCTGGAGAGCAACTTGCCACGGAATACCCAGCCGGAAACGCATTCCGATGAGTCTGCAGGGAGGCCGTCGATGCCGTTTTCCCACGGTCGACCTGCCGGATCATGCTCAAGCCGGCGCAAGAGAAAGCTGCGCTCCGTTGTATCATTCGGAGATCATATGCGTACCAGGATTGCGGGCCTGTGTGTGTTCTGCGCGATCGGCGTTTCGGCGCAAGAGTATGCGCTGGGGCCGGATTCACAGCGAAAACCGAATGTTCCGCGCGGCGCCGTGACGCACCACCGGTGGACCACCAGCAAGATCTTTCCGGGAACTGAGCGGGACTATTGGGTCTACGTTCCGGCGCAGTACAGCGGTGACAAGCCGGCCGCGGTGATGATCTTTCAGGACGGCGGTGGGTACATCAAGGACGATGGAGCGTGGCGCGCGCCCCTGGTGATGGACAACCTGATTGCCGAAGGCACGATGCCGGTGACCATTGGCATCTTCATCGATCCGGGGGTGCTGCCCGCGCTGTCGCCCAACCAGCAGGCGCGTTACAACCGCAGCTACGAATACGATGGGGTGTCGGACCGATGGGCGCGCTTCGTACTGGAAGAGATAATGCCCGAAGTGAGCAAGTCTTACAAACTGTCGAGCGATCCGAACGACCGGGGGATACAGGGTTCGAGTTCCGGCGGCATTGCGGCGTTCACGGCGGCGTGGCAACGGCCGGACGCGTTTCGGCGCGTGCTCTGCACCATTGGGTCCTATACAAGCCTGCGCGGCGGCGACCGGTACGCCAATCTGATTCGCAAGACGGAGGCCAAGCCGATCCGTGTGTTTTTGCAAGACGGCAACCATGATTTGAACCTCTTTGCGGGCGATTGGTGGATGTCGAATCAGACGATGTATTCGGCGCTGGAGTACGCCGGTTACGATGTGCGCTTCGTCACTGGTTCCGAAGGCCACAACAGCAAACACGGCGGCGCGATTCTGCCAGACGCGTTGCGCTGGCTGTGGCGCGATTGGCCGAAGCCGGTAGCGAAGCCATATCGCATCGAAGGCGAACGTCACTTCGTGGATATGATCCTCGACCCCAAAAGCGATTGGGAGATGGTGAGTAGTGGGTACCAGTTCACCGAAGGGCCCGCGGTGGACAAAGACGGCAACGTGGTTTTCGTGGACGCGCCGGCGAGCCGCATCTATAAGGTAGACGCGACGAGCGGCAAGACCTCTCTGTTCAAGGAAGGTACGGGCGGCGCGAGCGGTTTGATGTTTGGTTCGGATGGGCGGTTGTACGCGGCGCAGGGCGCGGCCAAACGAGTGGTGGCTTACTCGGCCGATGGCGGGGAGACCGTGCTCGCCGAAGACATCGCCGGAAATGACATCGCGGTGTCGAGCAAAGGCCGGGTGTACGTGACGGAGCCTTCTAAGGCGCGGGTCTGGCTGATTGAAGATGGCAAGAAGCGCGTGGTGCACGAAGGCCGCATTGAATTCGCAAACGGCGTGCGGCTGTCTCCGGATGAGGGACTGCTGCTGGTGGCGGACACGCTGGGACGCTTCGTGTGGTCGTTTCAAGTACAGGCGGACGGGAGCTTGGCGAACGAAGAACCGTTCTATCATCTGGAACTGCCGGACGAGGTCTCGTCGGGGCCAATTCGCAGCGGCGCCGATGGCATGACACTCGATACGGAAGGTTATCTGTATGTCGCGACGAAGCTCGGCATTCAGATTTGCGATCAGCCAGGACGAGTGGTCGGCATCCTGCGCAACCCGGGCAAGCGGGACCCATCGAACATCGTGTTCGGCGGCAAAGACCTGCAGACGCTCTATGTGACGGCAGGCGATGCTATCTATCGACGGCGCATCCAACGGCAGGGATTCACGCCATGGACCCCGGTAAAGCTGCCGCAGCCGCGACTGTAAATCTATCAATATGAAAATTCTGTTTGTTGGACTCTTACTGTGTACTACTATGGCCGCGGCCGAGGATCCGAAGGTGACGGCGATGAAAGCCGATGCCGCGGGGCAAGTGGAAGCGATGCGAAAGCAAACGCAGGTGATGGTGGATACCGTCTTCAGCTTTGCCGAGCTTGGTTTTCAGGAATTCGAAACGTCGAAGTACCTGACGGGAGTTCTGGAAAAAGAAGGGTTCCGGATTGAGCGAGGCGTGGCTGGGATTCCGACGGCATGGGTCGCCTCATGGGGATCGGGCAAGCCGGTAATCTCGCTGGGCTCCGATATCGATTGCATTCCGCAAGCGTCGCAGAAGCCTGGCATCGCCCCACATACGCCGTTGATCGAAGGCGCGCCTGGACACGGCGAGGGGCACAACTCGGGCATGCCTCTGAACATCACGGCCGCGCTGGCGGTGAAGCGAGTGATGGAACGCGAGAAGTTGCCTGGCACCATCCGGCTGTGGCCTGGAGTAGCGGAAGAGCAGTTGGGCTCAAAGGCGTTTTATGTGCGTGCCGGGATGTTTGCGGATGTCGATGCGGTGATTTTCGCGCACGTGGACGATGACATGTGGGTGGGTTGGGGCGATAGCTCGCAAGGCATGGTCTCTGTGGAGTACCGTTTTGAAGGAGAGAGCGCGCACGCCGCCGGCGCCCCCTGGCGCGGCCGTAGCGCACTGGATGCCGTGGAGTTGATGGACGTGGGCTGGAACTTCCGCCGCGAACATCTGCGGCTGCAACAGAGGTCGCACTACGTGATTACCAATGGCGGCGATCAACCGAACGTGGTGCCTCGGAACGCGTCTGTGTGGTACTTCTTTCGCGAGATCGATTACCCGCACGTGATGGAGATGTGGAAGGCGGGCGATGACATGGCGAAGGGCGCAGCGCTGATGACAAACACAACGTTCACCTCGCGCTTGTTAGGGGCGGCGTGGCCGGTGCATACGAACCGGCCGATGGCGGAATCGATGGCGCGCAACATGGAAAAAGTAGGGATGCCGGAATGGTCCGCGGACGACCAAGCCTTCGCCCGTTCGGTGCAGCGGGAGATGAAACAGGAAGAGAAAGGGCTGGCCATAAAACCGTCGGGGTTGAAACCACCGCAACCGGCGGAGAGCCGCTTCGGGGGCGGTTCCGATGACATTGGCGACATCTCCTGGAACGCGCCTACCGTGGTGCTGTGGTTCCCCTCAAATATTCCTGGGACGCCGGGACACAACTGGGCAGACGCCATTGCGATGGCGACACCGATCGCTCATAAGGGGGCGACGGCGGGCGCGAAGGTACTGGCTCTGACGGTGCTCGATCTGCTGACGGACGCGGAATTGAGGCGCCAGACGAAGGAGTACTTCGACAACGTGCAGATGAAAGGGACAAAATACAGCAGCTTCCTGCGGACAGAAGACAAGCCTGCGATCTGGTTGAACCAGAAGATCATGGCGCAGTATCGCGAGGAGATGAAAAAGTACTATTTCGACGCTTCGCGCTATCCCACGTACCTCGATCAGTTGGGCATAAAATACCCGGGTTTGGCCCCCAAATAGTGTTATCTTGGGGGTTCAAATCGTGCTTCGCGACCAAGATCCAGTATCCGTAGAAGAAGTCCGCACCAAGGTTGAGAAAGCCTGGGCGGCATGGCAGCTTTACCGCGGCTTTTCCCAGGCAAAGGTGGACGCTATCGTCGAGCGCATGGGGGAAGCGGGGCGCGCGCACGCAGTTGCGCTGGCTGAGGCGGCGGTGGAAGAGACAGGCTACGGCAACGTGCCGGACAAGGTAGCGAAGAACCTTTTGAATGCCGACCTGCTGCCGCGCTCGCTGCGCGGTATGAAGACGGTCGGCGTACTGAGAGAGAACGCCGAGACGCACATCGTGGAAATTGGCGAGCCGGTTGGGGTGATTGGCGCGGTTCTACCGACAACGAATCCGACATCCACGGCGATTTACAAAGCGATCATTGCGCTGAAGGCGGGCAATGCGATCGTGATGAGTCCGCATCCGCGGGCGAAGAATTGCACGGCGAAGACGGCGAAGCTGATGAATGATGCTGCTGTTGCGGCTGGCGCGCCGGAGGGTTTGGTGCAATGCCTGGAAGACCCAACGCTGGAAGCGACGCAGGCGCTGATGCGTCATGAGAAGACGGCGCTGATACTCTCCACCGGCGGCGCAGGCATCGTGAAGGCCGCGTATTCCAGCGGCAAGCCTGCGTTTGGCGTTGGTCCGGGGAACGTGCCCGTGTTGGTGGATGAATCGGCGGATATCAAAGAAGCGGCGGCGAAGATTGTCTCCGGCAAGAGCTTCGACTACGGTACGGTCTGTTCGAGCGAGCAGACATTGGTGGCTGTTGCCGGTTTGCGCGACGGGATTCTGGCCGGGTTGAAGGCCAACCGCGCCTTCCTTTGTTCGAAGGAACAGGGAGCGGCGATTGAGAAGATCCTGTTCAGCCATGGGACGACGGTAAGCTCGAAATGCGTGGGACAATCGCCGCAGGTGATCGCGAAGATGGCGGGCTTCACGGTTCCTGAAGACGCGAGCATCCTGTGCGTGGAGATTGAAGGCTACGGCAAGGCGTATCCTCTATCGGCGGAGAAGCTCTCGCCGGTGCTGGCGCTGTTGTTTGTGCGCGACTTCGCATCCGCTCTGGACGCCTGCGAGGGGATCCTTCGCTTTGGAGGCCTGGGGCACACGTGCGCGATCTATGCCAAGGACGATGCTCGGGTTCGTGAATTCGGCGTACGTATGCCGGCCTTCCGTGTGCTGGTGAATACCGGGTCGCCGCAAGGGTCAACCGGGATCACGACGGGCGTCGCGCCTGGGATGACGCTTGGCTGCGGGGCGATTGCCGGCAACATAACCAGCGACAATATTGGCCCTCTGCACTTGATTAACATTAAGCGGATCGCGTATTCGTTCCGCAATTTGGAAGACGTGCTTGACCTTCCCGATCTCACAAAGAAGACGGTAGACAGGAGCACCGTGACAGCGGCCGTGGAGCAGTATCTTGCCGAGCGCAGTGGTTGCGGCTGCGGCTGTAAGAGTAAACCCGCGGCGAAGGTAGAGACCGTGGATTTTGTGAGCGAGGCCGACGTTTTAGTGGCGATCGCGCAATCGAAGAAAATACACATTGGACCGAAGACAATTGTGACTCCCGCGGCACGCGATGCGGCTGCACGCGGTGATATCCTTGTCCTCGCAGAAGGCAAATGAAGCAAAACCTCGATGCATTAAAAGACGAGATTCAGCAGCACTTGGAGCGTGAAGGGTTCCTTGTGTTTCATGGCTTCTCTCGCCCGCTGGAAGGCGCGCGGCAAATTCGCTGGAACACGCGCACGCACCCGGATTTCCGGCCCTTTGCCAGTGTGGCGCGGCAGGTGGGAGCGAAGATGCTGGTGCTGTACACGCCTCAGTTCGACACCATCCTGATCGACGAAACGCTAGCGGAGTTGGAAGAGGCCGACTTGCCTCGCGATGAGAAACGGGCCTTTGAGCGGCGGCTTCGAGAAATTCGCGCCTACGAAGGCTTCACACACGAGATCCAACTCTCCTTCGATTACGAAGGCTATGTCTACCTGTTCGAACTGCAGACAGAGTGGTTCGACGATTACCAGAATCTGCTGGACGAAATTGACGCCTCGGTTCCGGAGGATGATGACGATGAAGACGGACCGATTGGCGGATACTTTTCCAATAACTGAGAGTAATGCGTAGGGCGGCGCGCTGGGAGATTCCTTCCCCGGATTCGCAGCCGGTTGCGGAACTGGCTCGTTCGCTGGGGATTCAGGCACCGGCAGCGCGCGTGTTGTGGAACCGCGGCTATCGGGATGCGGATGCCGCGCGGCGGTTCCTGAGTCCGACGCTCGACGATCTGTTCGATCCGATGCGCTTGCGCGATATGGACCTGGCGGTGGAACGCCTCCATCGCGCCATTACCGGCCGCGAGAAGATCCTACTCTACGGCGACTACGACGTGGACGGCACGATGTCGGTGGTGATTCTGAAGAAGACGATCGAACTGGCCGGCGGCACGGCCGGCTTCCACGTGCCGCACCGCTTGCGCGAAGGCTACGGCATGCGGCCGGAAGTGGTGGAACAGGCGGCAGCAGAAGGCGTGACGTTGATCGTCAGCGTGGACACGGGCGTCCGTGCATCGGAAGTGGTTCGCCATGCGCGGCAACTGAACATCGATTGCATCATCACAGACCATCACCTGCCGGAAGAGGAATTGCCGCCGGCACTGGCGGTGCTGAATCCGAACCGGTTCGATTGCCTATACCCGGAGAAGAATCTATGCGGCGCCGGGGTCACCTTTAAGCTGATTCAAGCGCTGCTGGCGCGGTGCGGCTGGAGTCAAGAGCGGGTTCGCAAAGTGTGTGAATCGTTGCTGAAGCTGGTGGCGATCGCGACCGTTGCGGATGTGGTCCCGCTTACCGGGGAGAACCGCGTGATCGTGAAGCGCGGGCTGGAAGGTTTGGCGGATGTCCGCAATTCGGGCTTGCGCGCGCTGTTGGATCGCGCGGGATTCAAAGACGGGGAAGCGCCATCGGCAGGGCAGATCGCGTTTCGCGTGGCGCCGCGCATCAACGCAGCCGGACGCATGGACAACGCCGCCGATGTGGTGGAACTGTTCCTCACATCCGACGGCGCGCGCGCAGGCGAGCTGGCTGATCGGCTGCAATTGCTGAACGATGACCGGCGCGCGGTGGAGCAGGACATCACGCAGATCATCCTGGAGCAGTGCCTGGCGCAACCGGTGAGCGACGATCAGTTTGGACTGGTGTTCAGTGGCGCCGACTGGCACCGCGGCGTAGTAGGGATTGTGGCTAGCCGCGTAGTGGAACAGTATCATCGCCCTTCGTTCGTGATCAGCGAAGATCCCACAACGGGCTTGGCGCAGGGTTCAGGACGCAGCATTCCTGCGTTCCATCTACTGCAAGCGCTGGAATCGATGGCCGAATTGTTTGTGAAATTCGGAGGACACCGCCAGGCGGCCGGAGTGACGCTGCCGGCCGATCGAGTGTGCGAATTCCGCCGCCGGTTTAACGAGTATGCCGCAGCGAATCTCACTCACGACGATCTGACACCAGTGGTGCACGCCGACAGTTTCCTCGATCTACAGGAAGTGAACAATCAGAGCGTAGCGGAGGTGCTGACGCTGGCTCCGTTCGGTTTCGGCAATCCGTCTCCGCTGTTTGCGGTGCGCGGCGCGGAAGTAGCGTGCCCGCCAGTGGTGTGGGCGGAAAAGCACCTCAGGGTGTCACTTCGTCAGAACAGCCGCAACTTATCGGTGAAGG
>JBDTMC010000341.1:0-8633 GCA_039934475.1 Bryobacteraceae bacterium
ACATCGTCAACCGAGTGGAACAACTTCGCGAAGTCTTCCGCAATACGGAATGGAACGAAGAGCTTCTGGAGTACAACGACTTCGCTTCCCTCCGTGCCATGCTCTTTCGAGCCGACGGTTCCATGGTGATGATCCGCAGCCGATCCCGCAGTCGCGATAGCTACCATCTGGCTGCGTTAATCGCGCACCAGCAACTGCTTGATCCCGCAATCGCCAGCGATTCTCTCGCCGCGCCGGCTCCGGCGCGGAAGCACCGTCTGTTAATGTGGGCCGGTTCCGCAGTCGCTGCGGTCATTCTTGCCATCGTGGCCCTGGCAGGCATCGGCTACTACGTTGCCCTATCGGTAGATTCGCAACCTTCCCGTCTTGCCTTCAAGAAGGGCGAACTCTACTACAACAAGCCGGTGACAGCGGCCGAAGCCCAGCGTGTCGGCCAGTTCTTGGTAGACCGCGACTACTTCTCAGACACCAAGGAGATTTCAGCCCGTCTTGATCGCGACGAGAGATCTTACCGGCTACAATTCGTTGTCGGCTCCGCGGACAACCTCCTCGCCACGATGGAGTTCTCCATTATGGGCCAGGACATCTCTCACGATCTGGTGAATGGCGCCCCAGTCCAAGTCATACTCACGGACAATCAGTGGAAACCTCTCAAAACCGCCCCCTTCAGCGCCAAACTGAAATTCGGCGCTGGAGAACTGTTTTACAGCGAGCCAGTTTCGGCCAGCCAGGCAGACGTCACGGGCCGGTTTTTACAGAAGATCGGCTTTTTTGGCAACGGCAAAGGGACATCGGTCCACCTGGGCCGCGAACAGAATCTGTTCCAACTCCGTTTCATCATCGACGTCTCGCGAATCGATGACCCGATGGTGGCCAAGAATTTTCGCCTGATCACGCAAGCGGTGTCAGTCGCGGCACTTGGTGGCGAACCAGTGATGCTGCACCTGTGCGACTCCGAATTCCACACTCTGCGAAGCGAACGAATTGCCGCGAAATGACGCCTCGCCCTTTGTGTCACAATTCAGTCTCCGGGTTTTGCAACCGCAACTGGGGCTCCTATGAGATTAGCGAAGTTACTTCTTTTGACAGGTCTGTCTTCCGCGCTTAGCGCCTTGTTCGCGCAGTCCGTTCCACGGGCGATATTCACAGACCCGCCGTCGGACTCCGCTCATCCAGCAAAGATGACGGTGGTCCATATCCCGACCCACGGTGTCGTCATCAATGGTTTGGTGTATGGGCCGAGCGGCGCAGGGCCACACCCGACCCTCGTCATCTGCCATGGGCTGCCGGGCAACGAAAAGAACCTCGACCTGGCACAGGCAGTGCGGCGCGCCGGGTGGAACGCAGTCACCTTCAACTACCGGGGATCGTGGGGCAGTCCCGGAGTTTTCCGTTTCGCACAGAACATCGAGGATGCGGATGCGGTGCTCGCCTTCTTGCGCGATCCCGCCACGGCGAGCAAGCTGGGAATCGATGCCGGCCGCATCGCCATCGCCGGCCACAGTATGGGCGGTTGGGTAGTGGCACACACGGCGTCGCACGATAAGGGATTGATGGGCGCCATCCTGATCTCAGCGGCGGATATGGGCCGCGCCGGCGAAGGGCCGGTGGAGAAGGTGGAAGCAACAATGGCGGACGATATGGAATCCCTGGCGGGTGTGACTGCGAAATCGATGACCGAAGACCTTCAGCAGAATGCCAAGAAATTCCGGTTTGAGGATGCCGCGGCCGGGCTGGTGGGAACGCCGCTGCTGGTGCTGACCTCCGATGACGGACTGGCTCCGCACGCAGACGCGTTAGTAACAGCGATCAAAGCCAAAGGCGGTCACAAGGTTAAGACGCAACATGTGGCCACCGACCACGGTTGGTCCGATCGCCGCATCGCACTGGAGAGCATCATCCTCGAGTGGCTCGCTGAATTACGGTAACCAAGGCTAGCGTATGCTGATTAGCCAGACTTCCCTGCTTTTGTTTATTACGGGCGCGACGATCATCCTGGTGATTCCTGGGCCGGCTGTGATGTATGTGGTCAGCCGCAGCGTGGGACATGGGCGGGTGGCGGGGCTTGTGTCTGCCATGGGGATCGTAGTCGGAACGTTCTTCCACGCGGTAGCGGCAACGCTGGGCCTCTCGGCTTTGCTGGCCTCTTCCGCGCTGGCGTATCAGACGGCAAAGTACCTTGGCGCGGCATATCTGATCTATCTGGGAATTCGCACGCTGCTGAGCAAAGATGCAGAGTTGGCAGAGGCGGGCAAAGGCGAGCGGCGACTGGCTGCAATCTTCGGGCAAGGCGTGATGGTGAATGTGCTCAATCCCAAGACGGCGCTATTCTTTCTCGCCTTCCTTCCTCAATTCGTGGATCCGCTGCGCGGTCACGCCTCATTGCAGATTCTCGAACTGGGGGTTCTGTTTGCTTTGATGGGCTGGTGCACCGACTCCCTGTGGGCGCTGCTGGCTGGTACGGTGGCGGAGCGAATCCGCGGCAGTGCCGGGTTGCGGCGAGTGCAGCGACGTGTTTCCGGCGGCGGGTTGATCGCGTTGGGCCTGGCTTCCGCGTTTTCGGGAGCGCGGTCAAAGTAGACGAGGCGCTACGCTTTCTCACCGCTGACGATCAGGACTTGAGCGGGGAGGCGCATGCCTCGATCAGAGAAGTACACACTCAGACCTTCGAGCGACTTGCGCTTGACTTCGGCAGCTTCGACTGATGACAGCTTGGCGAGGCTGTCGCGAATCCGTTCGGACATCTCGTAGCGAAGCGTCCAAAAATCCTCCAGAGAGAGGGGCGCATCAATCGTGAATTTTAGGAGGCGTTCCGAGATCGCCTGCGCACCGGCGGCGGTAAGTACGCTCTGGAGTTTGCCTGGAGCGGCGAAACGATAGACATCAGGCGCATCGGGCGCGGGCGGCGGCGAATCGACGTACTGTGCCAGGGCCTCATCCAGAATACTTAGAAATGGATTTCCTTCGGCGAAATGCCACGCGGCGAGAGCCAGTCTTTGTCCGGGCTTGAGTACTCGCAACATCTCACGGATGCCGTCAACGGGCGACGGAAAGAACATAACACCAAAGCGACTGATGACGGCGTCGAAGGTATCGGCTTGATACGGGAGATTGTCGGCGAACGCCACATCAAACCGAGTGTTGCCGAAGCCCAGACGGTCAGCCGCGCGACGAGCGGCGTCCACCATTCCGGGAATGGGATCAATGCCAAAGACCTTGCCTGCCGGGCCGACGATGGGGACGACGCTCAAAGCCGGCTCTCCGGGACCAGTGGCAACATCCAGAACGGTGTGACCGCTGGCGATCAGCGCGTCCTGGACGAGAGCTTGTGTGACGGGCCAAAACATCCGCGTGATGATTTCGCGGTGCTTCTCCCAGGACGCGGCAGCGCCGGTCCACCGATTGATCACTTGCTCATCTTGGGGCATGAGTCATTGTTACCACGGACCGGTAACAATGACCCGGCAGACACCGGTACGACAAGAGAGTAAGATTGGTCCAATCATGGCGAAACGATCTAAGTCAAACACGGAATCTTCCATCGTTCGCGGCCTTCAGAAGGAGCGGTCCGCCGCCGTTCCCGCCGCGCGATTCAGTACGCACAAAGCGCGCGCGGCCTGGTTTCAAGCACGGGCGGCGTACCCGGTGCGGGAAGCGAACGTAGACAAACTCACGCGGCAACGGAAGCAGTTCGCCGCGGCGGCAACTGGGCCGGACGCTGTATGGGAACTGATTGGGCCTATCAACACGGGGGGCCGCTGCACCAGTATCGCGGTCTATCCCGCCAATGCCGACGTGCTGTATATCGGTGCGGCGGGCGGAGGCGTGTGGAAGTCCCTGGACGCGGGTCAGACCTGGACGTCGCAATGGCACGATGAAGCGTCACTGAATGTCGGGGCTCTGGCGATCGATCCAAGCAATCCGGATACGGTGTACTGCGGCACTGGCGAAGCAAATCTCTCGGCGGATTCCTACGGTGGCGTGGGCCTCTACCGCACCACCGATGGCGGGAACACGTGGAAGCTGTTCGCAGGCGCCGACAAAGCGGGGATCCCTCGCCGGATCGGCACTATCGCCGTGGACCCATTCGATGCCACACACATTTGCCTCGGCGGCGTACGCCATGGCAAAACCGAGGTGGCGGGCATGTACACATCGCACGACGGGGGCAAGACCTGGGCCAAGGAGACCTTTGTCGCGGGCGATTACTTCTGCCATCACGTCGTTTTTCATCCCACCGTGCAAGGCACTCTGTTCGCCACCGTGGACGCCAATGGCACGGCGAACGGGATCTGGCGCAGTAGCGACGGTGGGGCCAACTGGCAACACATCACGAAGGGACTTCCGGCGGCGGCTTCCATTCATCGGACCAGTTTGGCCATTGCGCCCTCGAAGCCCGACACGATGTACGCCATCTCGGCCACCAGCAGCGAAGCAGTGTTAGGTGTGTTCCGTAGCGTCAACGGAGGCCAATCGTGGACCTCCATCGGAGGCACGCACTTCCGGAAAGAGACGCAGATGTCCTACGGAAATTCGATTGCCGTGCATCCCACCAATCCGAAGATAGTGATCTGCGGGGGCGTGGATCTGCATGCCACCACCGATGGCGGCAAGACATGGAAGCAGGCTACACGCTGGGATCTGGACCGCGGCAAGCCGCGCTACGCGCACGCCGATCATCACGCCGTAGTGATGCCGGCAGCCAAACCAGGCCGGATCTTCGACGCCAACGATGGCGGTATGGACTTGAGCGATAACAGCGGCGTGACGTGGGCCAATCGTAGCGCCGGGCTTGCGGCCACCATGTTCTATGACCTGGATGTTTCGCAAAGCGATGGCCGCGTCTATGGCGGCGGAGCGCAAGACAATGGCACCGTCATCACCACCGACGGCGACGGCAACCATTTCTTTGAGATCCTGGGTGGCGACGGTGGTTGGATGGTGATTGACCCGAAGGACGCGGGCCACATCCTAGCTTCCTATTACAACTTCAATATCCAGCGGCTGCGCGGCGGGAAATGGACCGATATCACGCCGACGATGCCGGACTCCGAACACCAGTCCGTGTGGATGGTTTATATCACGCTGGACCCGTCCGACTCGAACACGATCTACACGGCGTCGCAGCGGGTTTGGAAGACCACCGACGACGGGGCATCGTGGACGGCGGTGTCGGGCGTGCTGGATGGCACGGTGGTGAGCGCCATTGAAGTGCCTCCTGCCAACCCGAAGACGGTGTATGCAGGAACGGAAAAGGGCGGGTTCTTCCGCAGCACCGATAGCGGCGCCACATGGTCAGACGATCTGTCGAGCAGCGTACTGGCGGGATCGATCATCACACGGATCGAAACGCACCCTAAGAACGCCAAGCAGGTGTTTGTCACGGTGGGCGGGTTCGGACATTCGCATCTGTTCCGTTCGGACGACGGCGGGCAAAGCTGGGCGGACGCTGACGCGGGCAAGCTACCCGACGCCCCGCATCAGGCAGTGGCCTTCTGGGACGACCAAACGTTATTGGTAGCCGGAGACGCGGGCGTATTTCGTTCGTCGGATGACGGCGTGACGTTTGAGAATATTTCGGGGAATCTGCCCACCACAATGTTCGTGGATTTGGTTTGTCAGCCCAAGGACGGAACTGTCACCGTGGCTACGTATGGGCGCAGCCTGTGGAGGATGAAGGTAGTATAGCCCGCGCCCTATTTGCTATCGGGCGATGGTTCGCCGTGATGTTTCTTGAGCCATTCGGCGCGCTGGCGTTGCATCTCCGGAGTCTCGGGAACCTTCTTCCCGGAGGGAGGGATCACCGGCGGCTTCGATGCCCCGGTATCCTCAGGCTTTGATTTAGGATCGTCTTTATCCATAGCTAAGCCGGATAGCCGCCTCCGATATAAGTGTGAAGCTGATCAATTGTCTGCGCCTGTTCCGTGATGATGGCCTTCACCAGATCACCGATGGACACGACGCCAACCAGCCGATCGTCTTCCATGACAGGAAGATGGCGAATGCGGTGATCGCTCATCAAGCGCATGCAATCGTCGACACTGTGCTCCCGCGAGACTGTCACCAGATGAGTGGTCATGATCTCGTGGACAGGCGTCTCCTTGGAGTGTTTGCCCTGCAAGATCACCTTGCGCGCGTAATCGCGCTCCGAGATGACGCCGACCAGACGGCCTTCGTCAACCACCAGAAGAGCGCCGATTTCCTTTTCGGCCATAAGTGCAACGGCGTCGTAGACCGTCGCGTGAGACGGCACCGACCAGATGTCGGTGCGCCGGTTTCGGAGTATGCAGTCGATTTTTTCGGTCATGATTAGCTCGTCGTCAGCGAATCCCAGCAAGCCCTTGCAACAGGCGCCGGTTCTCCAATCGCTCCTCACGCGCCGCTAGAGGCGTCGCTGAGGGATTGCGGCCCTGGTCGAATTGTTTGGCAAAGCGCCCTTCACTGCGGGCGACGTAAACGAAGTTGATCTGCTCGCCCGACTTACGATGAATATATCAGTCATCGTCAACATTTTGTTGCCTATCTGACTGTGGGCTCTCTCAGCCTGGAGCCTTCGCGTGGATTGTAGACGAAATTTGGGATGGTAGGAGCCTGCGGCGGGCTTCTGGTTCTCAGGCCCGATTTCCGCTGATCCTCTCGCATGTGACTGCAGCCGTCCATGCTCTCTGGATGGTGGCAGAGGTCATTGACAGGGGCGGTCCGAACCCGGACGGCCCAATCGTATGTTGGCTGCGTCTCCGGGCCAAGTCCTTCGAGGGCGGAATTGCGTATCATCAGACGCAAGCAGTCAGCGCGATCCTCGACAGGAAACGCACCCCCGGCTTCCACTACTCTCGATTCCGGGCCACAGTAAGCTAACGGTGAACAAAGCTTGGCGTCTCTGACGGAAGGACCGCGTAGCCTACGGCTCGATCGGTGCGCGCGTGATATAATTGCTAGGGTTTGGCGCTATCGTCTAAGGGTTAGGACGAAGCCCTCTCAAGGCTTAAATACGGGTTCGAATCCCGTTAGCGCTACCAATTCCTCATTCTTACGGGCGTCCTGCTCACACTTGCTCACGCAATTTTGGATTTCTCCTTGGTTTGTTGCTAGGCTCCGGCTATGGGAAAGCGAACGCAAAAGTTATTGGTCTACCTCGACCAGAACTTTCTCAGCGAGATGTCCAAGGCGGACATCAACGAAAATGTACGCCCGGAGTTCAAAGATATCTATGAACCCCTCCACGAGGATTCGACGATGCCCTCCACCCGCGGATCGCGTTCCTGGATGAGCCCGATCAGCGGGTCAAGTTATTAGATGTAAGCGTGGATGCGCATCTGGAGAGGCAAAACTTCCGGCAGAGCAGGCATGTTACCGCCAAGAAATTGGAGGAGCTGCGTAAGGGATGCCTGCAACGCAAGGTCACCTATGATCAGCAACTGGAGATCGAGCGAGAAACACACCGGAAGCACTTCATCGGGTCGTATACCCAATTTGCGGGACCCGTTTCCGAAGAGAAAAGCAAGGAACTGAGGGCCTTCACGACGAGCGCCGATTTTGCGGCCATCCCGCTTCTGAAGATCGAGGCTCACCTCTTTGCTTCTATCCTGACGCGATACCCGAAGAGGCAGATCCAACCGGGCGACGGCACCGACATCGACGCGCTCAGCGCTTATGCGCCTTACATGGATGTGGTGTGCACGGACGCATTCATGGCCGAGCAGTTGCGCGGTTTCGCCAAGGAGTATGGCATCACGCTCTTCCACGGGAGGACCGACAGCCTGCGCGCGATGAAGACATTTCTTGAAGAGCATCTGAACGGCACAACACCGGTCCGGCGTCCCTCGATGACCGCCTTCGTCTTGCCGCCGAAGGAGCGAGACGATGAATCCTTCCAATTCTTCTATCAGCTTGGCGCCGCGCTCAGGGCGATGGGCCTGAACGAATATGGGGAGATCTATGCTTTTGACGACGGCGCTATGCCCAAGTATGAATTCCCCCAGGTGCCCGGAAAGCCGGTTCCCTTCTATGGGCTGCAGGACGTCACAAGCATCGCACTTCCCCACGGGGCAACCGAAGAGGAAATCCTGAACATCTGCCGCACACGCTGCCGGTCTGATCATTTCGTTCTGATCGATGCGTACAAGGCGATTCCAGAGACCTTCATGCTTGGCGCCGCAATGTGCGCAGAGAGCAATGTGGCTTCCACGCACGGCTATCGCATTTTCAAGAAGAACGCCTGAGGGGCTTGGCTATTCAGGCCAAGCGAGGGTTAAGTCGGCCCCCTGACAGCCGCCAAACAACCCGCGGCGCAACTCAGATAAATAGGCCGACGCCGACATGGAAGAATTCAGCAATTTTCTTGGCCTGTTCTTTCGTCATGGAGCGCTTGCCTGCAAGGATCTCCGATACCCGGCTCTTGGAGCCGACCACATGCCATAGGTCCTTGGGAGCAAGTCCGCGCTGTTCCAATAGGAACGCCACCATCTCGTGCGGTTTGGACTTTTCCCGCGGCGGACCAACCTCCGCCTCGTAACCGCGGATCAGGTTCGTGAGGAGGTCGAGGAGTTCACCCTCCTCGGGCGTCACGTTGCGCTCACCCTTTTCCATGAGCGATTCCACCATGGCAAGTGCCCGGTCGTTCTCCTCTTCGG
>JBDTMC010000342.1:0-8624 GCA_039934475.1 Bryobacteraceae bacterium
ATGGCGTGGAGCAGGAGATCTCCGGGTTTCGTGAGGTGACGTTGGCACCGGGGGTTAAGCCGCCTACGGATCAAGCGGGGACTGGTGTCGCAGAGAAAGTGCAAGTCTCATCCACCATCCGGTTGGTCTCGCTGATCTACGACCGGCTAGGACCGGAAGGACGGAGATTGAGCAGGCAAGCGTCGCTGGAATTCCTGAAACGCGACTTGGGTCCCAACGTTTACTACGCGGTGTTCACCGTGGATCGCGGCTTCCGCGTGGTGCAACAGTACACGGGCGACAGGGCGCGGTTGCGAAAAGCTATCGAGGCCGCCACCGCAGGCGAACGCACGGACTTCAACAACGATCTGGCGGCGCTGCAGAAGACTGCTGATAACTCAGCCAGCAGCGCCGGGGCTGCGGCGGCAGCCTCATCCGGAGGGAAAGTGGATGGCGCGTCACTCTCGGATGAACAGGCCGGACGCATGGCCAAGGAGATGCTCGATTTCTCCGAAATGATCAGCCGCGAGGATTTGGGCCGGATGTCGGTCTTCTCGCTGTGGGCCATCGTCAAGGAATTGAAGAAGCTGCCCGGACGCAAGACCGCGCTCTACTTCGCCGAAGGCTTGCAGTTGCCCAATGGTCTGCTAGAGCAGTTCAAAAGCATGATCAGTGAGGCGAACCTCGCGAACGTGACGGTGTACGCGATCGACGCTCGTGGTCTTACCGTCGCCAGCGATCAATCGGCAGCCAACGCGCGCCTCGCGGAAGCGGCGACGTGGAGCCGCTACGCGCGCAGCACACAGACTGAATCGGCGGAAGGCAACAAGCAGGAGTTCCGTACCTTCGACCGCGCTACCGATAGCCTGCGGGCCAACCAGCAGCAGGTGATGCTGGAGCTGGCCGAATCCACCGGCGGCTTTCTCATCGCCAATACAAACGATATCCGTCCAAACTTACAAAAGTTAAGTGACGAGTTCAACACTTACTATGAGATCGTCTACCATCCTAAGAATCAGCTCTACGATGGGCGGTTCCGGGCGATTTCCGTGAGCGTGAAACGCAGCGATGCCCAAGTGCAGGCGCGCAACGGTTACTTCGCTTTGCCCCGTATGGACGGACAGACAGTCTTCACCTATGAGGTGCCGCTGCTGCTGACGCTGGCGCGCAAGCCTCTCCCTCGTGAAGTGGAGTTCCGCGCCGCCGTCCTGCAATTCAAACCGCAGTTCGGAATGCGCCAGGGAGTAATGGTGTTCGACCTTCCGCTGAAGGACATCGCATTTACCCGTGACGAGAAGGCAGGCAAATACCGCACTCACATCAGCGTGCTGGCGCTGGTGAAGGATGCTGACGGACGAGTGGCGGCAAAGCTTTCGCGCGACGTTCCCCTAAACGAACCGCTCGACCGCTTGGCAGGCTTTCAAAGTGGCCGCTTCATTGTCACGCGGCCGGTAATCCTGCCGCCCGGCCGCTATACGGTGGAAGCCGTCGCCGCCGATCAGGAAGGCCAGAAGGTGGCGGCAAAACGAAGCGTCCTGGTGATACCGAATACCGCGCCCGCTGTCAGCTTAAGCGACTTGACCCTGGTGCGCCGCCTGGACAAGCCAGGCGAGACTCGCGACCAGCAGGACCCTCTCCAGATCCAGAGCGGACGCGTAATTCCAACGCTTGCCGATACCGTACCCGGTGGCCCCGGCAAGTTACTTTCGGTTTACTTCAATGTGTATGTGGACACGTCATCGCCTGCGGCGCCGAAACTGGTTCTCGACCTGGTGAAAGACGGCGTGACCATGGCGCGGAACACGCCCGTGCTGCCCGCGCCCGACACTGCCGGCAGCATTCCGTACCTGTTCCACACACCTCTCGACACGGTGACGGCCGGGCAGTACGAGCTGCGCGCCACGTTGGTGCAAGGCGAAGCCGCGGCCCAGAAGAGCCTGTTCATCAACGTGGAATAGCACTCCATAGTAAAATCCACCCACTTACTCCTACTTGCTAACAGAGCCCCGACCGTAAGGGAGTGGGTCTTCTGGCCTGGCTTACTCCAACAGCCGGCGCGTCCGGGGCGCGGACACTCTCCGGAGAAGGCGAGTCTCACGCCGGCGGAGTATGTCGGAATTCTGTAACTCTAGCGCCGAGCGAGTCATTTCCAGAGCCATCGCGTAGTTCCTCTCGCGGTGTTCATAGTGCTTTGCCAGTTCCTCCAGCGCCGCGGCGCGGTGCGGATTGCGGCAGCCGGCGACTTCGGCAAAAGCGGCTACCGCGGCCTGCTCGCGTCCGAGTTTCTTCTCCAGGCAAGCGGCATCCCACAGCGTCCGGAACAGAAGGTCGTCTGGAAGTCCGGCTTCCACCGCCCGGCGGAACATCGCCAAAGCGTCATCCAGGCGCTCCGCCGTGCGCAGCCAGCGAGCCATTCCGACCATTTCCGCGCCGTGCGCCAGGCGAACCTCGGTGGGCGCTTGAAAGACTTGCGGTACGATGCCGGTAAGACACGCCAAGGTCAGAATGTCGATGGCGTTGTGATGGAAGATCGGAACCAACCGGAATGCCTCCTGCGTCCGAAGATACTCGAAATAGACGTAGGGGATTAACTCGCCAGGTAAGTCGCCCTGACGCTCTACACCCAGGATCTGATTCTCCAGTTGCACCAGGCGACAGCTTTCAAAACGCAGTTTCCACAATCGCCGCGCACCAAACAGAAGGTCAAGGTGCGGGAGCCGGGAAAACGGATGGCGCGCCCTCGCCATGCGGTAGCGGGTTTCCAGCAGAGGCTGATCGTAGGCCTTCCCGTTGTAAGTCACCAGGGTGTCAAACTCGGCCAGGTGGGCAGTCAGGGCCGAAAGCAGGCTGGCTTCTTCGCCGAACTCGCGCATAAAGAACTGGCGGACGCGAAACCCGTCCGCGGTGATGCGGCCCACCCCGATCAGGAACGCATACGTTCCAGTGCCACCCGCCAGACCCGTGGTCTCGGTATCCAGAAAGGCCCATCGTGTAGGCGCCGACGAGGGAACCGTGCCACCGGAAATCGGACCCAACAGATCATGACCCAGTTCTGCAAGGAACGAGATATCCATGCTGCCGTGGCGGCGATGGCGCTCAAAGTGACGCTCCATCTCAAAGTGGCGGCCGAATTCCGTTTCCACTTCCTGCCCGTTGGACCACTCTTCGATGTAGTATTTCGACGGTTTTTGCTGCGACACGGGCGGCGGGGGAGCGGGTGGAGGACCGTCAGCGTACTTGCGGTCGATGCGGGCAATCCGCCGCCGCAAACTCGCCAATTGTTCCTGCAGTTCGCTCAACCGATTCGCCTCTTCTTCGCCAAGTGTACTATGCCCGAGACTTGCACTCAAACACTTAAATGCCCTGATGATCTCGGGGAATGCCAAGTTGAGTCAACCCGGCGGCGAAGAAGAGTATACTTGGCGGGTGGCCGCGAAGGCAAAATAGTCCCGGCCAGAATTTCCAATCGGATAGCAGGGAGAATTGATGATGAAGAACTTGTTTCTGGCAGTTTGCGCGGCGGCAGTCCTGGCAACAGGTGTGTTTGCAGCCGATACCGCTCCGAAGACTGTGATCCACGTGATCACCATCCAGTGGAAGGCGACAGCAACGCCTGCCCAGATCGAGCAGGCAATCAAAGGCGCCCAAGCGCTGCCCGCGGCATACCCCGGCATCACGCACGTTTGGACCAAGGCGATCAAGAAACAGCTCGCCGAAGGGTATACCAATATCATCGTGATGGAGTTTGCGAGCGAAGACGCACTGAAGAAGTATGCCGACAGCCCGGCACAGAAAAAATGGTACGAAGTGTACATGCCGATCCGTGAGGAGAGCCGGACCAGCGATATTACGAACTAGTCCGCGCCGCCAGCGCGCTACGATAGACGCGTGCGTATCGTCACTCTCATCGTCGTCGTCCTTTTCATTCTGCTGTTGTTTGGCGGGCAGATCCTGCCTATGTTGGGACGGCTCTTCGGCGGTCACGCCCGAAAGCCGTTCCGGCAGGCTAAGTGGGTTTGGGCCTCACTGGGCGGTAGCGAAGAGGAAGCGCGGCAGGCCGAACAGGAGTTTGGCGAGGAGTGCGCCCGCGAGTTTGCCGCACCGTTTCGGGGTGCGGTGGATGAACAGGCCCAGGCGCTAGTCAACGCAATATCAGAACGGTTGGAGAAGGCTGCCACCAGCGGGCGCCGGTTCCGCTGCCAGGTGGTATCCGCTCCGGCCCCCAATGCCTTTGCCCTGCCGGGTGGCTATATCTTTGTGACCGATTCGCTGGTGGATCTATGCGAGCGCCGGCCGGATGAGATTGCGCTGCTGTTGGCGCATGAAATGGCGCACGTCGCACTGGGTCATTCCCGCCAGAAATTGATGGTAGACCAGGTCTTGAATGTGGTGACGGCTCGAGCGGCAGGTGCGGGCTTACTGGCGCGGCGTCTCCTCAGCGAAGGCTATTCGAGGGAGCAGGAAACGGAAGCCGACGGGGCCGGGCTGAGGTTGGCCGTGCGAGCCGGCTTTGACGGAGCGCTGGGTGTGGAGGTTCTGCGCCGGCTGGAACGTCAAGCGCCGCCCGCTCCGCCCATAGGCGAGTTCTTCGCCTCACACCCGCCACTGCCGGAACGCATCCAAGCCCTGGAATCCGAACTAAGATCGACGTAGAACCATTCCGTCTCCCGTCTTCCGTATCCTTACTTCCAAGTCCCGCAGGGACTTCAAGGGCGCAGCCCTTGCGTGGCCATCCATTGCAATGTGTCTTTGTAACTAAGTAATCCCTCTGTGGCCCCCAGCTTACTCACGCTCAGCGCGCCCGCCGCGTTAGCAAGACGGCCCGCTCCTGTCAGATTCGCTCCGTAGAAGAGGCCGGCAAGGAAGCCGCCTGCGAAACAGTCCCCGGCTCCCGTGCTGTCCACAGCGTCCACGGCGAAGGCCGGTACCCGAACATCGCCTCCAGGGACGAAAATGGCGCAGCCCTCCGCTCCGAGTTTCACTACCACCGTGCTCGCGCCGCGCTCGCGCAGCGCATCGGCCGCGGCCGGTACGTTCTCTAGTCCGGTGAGCATCTGCGCTTCTTCGCGATTCGCGAAGAGCAGATCGGTGTACGGCAGGCAGGGCGCCACAACTTCCATCCACTGCTCGCGTGAATCCCAGCCGAGGTCCATGCTGGTTCGCAAACCGGCGTCCCGCGCGTTACGCAGCCACTGGTGGGCGTTGACGCGCAGTGCAGGCACAGCAAAGGGATTCGCTAGATGGAAGTACACCGCTCCGTTTAGAAATGGCTTCGTCAGTCGCGGAAGCTCTTGCAGCGATACCTTGCTCGCCCCGGGTTGATGCAGAAAGGCCCGGCTGCCGCTTGAGGCTACCAGGCCAACCGTCGCCGGAGTCGGTTCGCTCGAACGGTTAATGGCAGAGATGTCCACTGAGACAGACTTCAGGCGCGCCAAAACCATGTCGCCAAAGGCGTCCTGGCCCACCGCACCGATCAGCTTTGTGGGAATTCCCAGCCGCGCTAGGGCATATGACGTGTTGGCGCCGTTCCCACCAAGATGAGTGGCAATCTCCTCCACCCACGTAGTGGCATCGAAGCGAATCTGATCGACCGGGCGGACCAGGATGTCGTACACCAGGTTGCCGCAGCAGAGAACTCCACGTGCCACTTACAGTGATCCCTCCGTGAGGCTCTTTAGCAGCGCATCAGGCATGGGCCATGCGCCAATCACACGGTTGTCTTCCTGATGAAACTGCCCCGAAGTAAGCACCCCGCTCAGGTCGTTCGGATTCGGTGTCTGCTTTTCACGCGTGATGAATGCCCGCAAGGTATCGGTGGCCTTGGCCAGTTGCCCTGTAAGCCGTGCGGCTTCCTCGGGCGTGCGGCAGGTGACTCGAAGCAGTGCCTGATAGCCCGCGCCGCCCCGGCCGAGAGCGAGCGATAACTCCTCCGCGCCTTCCAACGCCGATGCAAAGACGCGAGTTCCCGCCGGCAATCCGTCCTTCTTGATCGCGCCGCCGCTCAGCGCCACCCATACCGGTTCGGCAGGATATTGGCGCGCCGCGGCGCGCTTATAAGGCGAGATCAGGGACGCGGCCCAGCCGTCGGAACTCACTGCAAGCGCCATCAAATTGCGGCGTAGAGGATAGTACGAGATCTGCTTGCCGGGCTGGCTGGCAGGCATCCGGCAAAGATCATTCGAGCACGACCCCCCATGGGACTGCGCATACCGCGTGAGTGCACCCCAATCGAAGCGTCCCGAAACAACAAAGTAGTTCCCGTTCTCTGAAAGCGAGGCCAGCACGGCATCCAGGTCGCGGCGGTAATCGAACCGCGTATCGGACACGAACAAGCCATACTCGGCTTCAGTAGGCCGGCGGCCAGCCAGTAAGTCGAGGATGCCCGCCTTACGCAGGGCTGAGGCATCCAGATAGGCAATGGGTGAATCGGAGGCTGGCAGAAAGCGCGCCAGGTCGGCCGGGGCAGTGAGCACCCGCAGAGCGTACCAGTAATAAGCCGCGCCACCGGCAGCAGCCACTAAGGCCAGCAACAAGCCGGCCACCCGCCATCGTCTGGAAAATCCCACAGCTTCGAGAGTACACCGGCTCGTTAGACGGCTGCTGCAAACTCCGGCACGCGGCTCTCGTTCCACAAAGCGATGTAAGGTTTCAGCTCACGCATCATAGCGTCGAACTGCGCCAGCGTGAGGGACTGCGCCCCATCGCTGACAGCCTTCTCGGGACACGGGTGAACTTCCACAATGATCCCATCGGCGCCAATGGCAACGCCGGCGCGGGCCAATGGCGGTACCAGGCTGCGCTTGCCAGTAGCATGGCTGGGATCCAGCACGATGGGCAGGTGAGTCAACTCGCGGAGCGCCGGAATGGACGCGATGTCGCACGTGTTGCGAGTAACCGTTTCGAACGTCCGGATGCCCCGTTCACAAAGGATAACGTTGGGGTTGCCATGCGCGACGATGTATTCGGCCGACATCAGCAGTTCCTTCACCGTAGCGCTCATGCCGCGCTTCAGCAGAATGGCGCGGCCACAGCGGCCAAGGGCCTTCAGCAGCGAGAAATTCTGCATGTTGCGAGCGCCGATCTGGAGCACATCGGCGTACTCCGCCACCAGTTCCACGTCACCGTCGCTCATCACTTCGGTGACGATGCCGAGGCCGGTGGCTTCCTTCGCCTTGCGCAGCAGTTTCAGTCCTTCCACTTCCATACCCTGGAAATCGTAGGGAGATGTGCGCGGTTTGAATGCCCCGCCCCGCAGCACCTGCGCGCCGCTCCGGGCCACCGCTTCTGCCGTTTCCATGATCTGCTTTTCCGACTCCACTGAGCACGGGCCGGCCATCATTACAAACCGGTCGCCGCCGATCTCGACGCCGTTGATCTTGATCTGCGTCCGGCCCGGGTGGAATTCCTTGCTCACGAACTTGTAAGGCGCTGAGATGCGCATGGCCTTTTCGACGCACGGCATGGCTTCCAGGGATTCCAGGCAGGCCGTGACATCGCCGACGCCCACTGCGCCGATCACCACCCGCTCTTCGCCCTGAATGGAATGGACCTTATACCCGAATTCCCGGATGCGCTCGGTTACGTGCTCCACTTCTTCCTTCGTGGCGTGGAGTTTCATTGAAATGATCATGTTGCCTGCCTTTCCTCTGAGTCCCTTGTGCAAAGAAAAAACCCACCCGTTGCCGAGTGGGTTGTGTTTTTCGTCCGTGTACCGCTTCCTACCACACCACTCGTTTCACTTAGGTTGGATACCTAAATCGAAACGAGCCCGCGCTGTAGTCGACGGTGACCATGAAAAACCAGTCTAGGCCGACGCCCGGTCAGGTGTCAAGAACTTTTTACACGTGTACAGCGTGTATACCTTACAGACGCTCGTCGGCAGCGGCTCCCAGCGTCACGGTTAGGTTCGTTGAACGGCCGCCGCGCTCCACCGTTAACTCCAGTTTGTCCCCGGCGCGCTTGTTCGCCAGCGCACGGGCAATCGCGTCGCGCCGGTCCACCTTCTTGCCGTCGATGGCAGTGATGAGATCGCCGCCAATACCGATTTCATAGTTCCCCACCACGGCGGTGCGCTTTGGTCCACGCAGACCGGCGGTTTCCGCAGTCGAGCCCGGCGCGATCCCCTGCACCAGCAAGCCGCCTTCACGTGGCAGCCCGAGCGCTTCAGCTAGATCGCCGTCCACCGGCAGCACGTCCACCCCGAGTTTCGGCCGCGCGTATTTCTTGCCGCTTTCAAAATCCGTGAGCATCGTCTTGGCCCGATTGATCGGCATGGCGAAGCCGATGCCGATGTTGCCGCCGGGGCCGTAAATGGCCGTGTTGATGCCGATGACGTTACCGATGGAATCCAGCAGCGGACCGCCGCTGTTCCCAGGATTAATGGCGGCATCGGTCTGCACCATGCCTTCCAGTTCGCGCCCGTTCTCATCCTGAATATTGCGCGCCAGCGAGCTGACGATGCCGGTGGTTAGGGTGCCTTCCAGGCCGAACGGATTGCCGATGGCTAGAACCTTCTGCCCCACTTGCAGCCGGTCAGAGTCGCCCAAGCGCAGGTATTTGACGCTCTTTCTTGGTTCGATCCGGATCAGGGCGAGGTCGTTGATGGAATCGCGAACCAGCACCTGTGCCTTGTAGTTGGAGCGGTC
>JBDTMC010000343.1:0-8551 GCA_039934475.1 Bryobacteraceae bacterium
CACCAACAGGCGCGTCCGCCGCTGGTGCGCGGTGCTACCGCGGGCTGACCGAAGCGCCCACAAGTTCGTCGATCTGACGGCCGATTCGAGAGTTGGCCGCCACAATCTGCCCTCTGAATTTCGTCGCTCCGTTAACCGTGCAGTCCACCTTGGCGTGGGGGTTGTGAGCAAGGGTGAGAACCTGCCCTTTCCTTAATTCCATGAGGTCTCGCATGCAGATGGTGGACTTGGGGAGCACGACTTCCAACAAGAGACTCGCCGATTCGAGAATCTCTGCCATTCGTTCGCGGCCGGAGGGTGGCGTGGTTGCGTCCGCAGCGGCGTCGGGCAGCAAAGCCAGCAAACGCACAGCGAGAGAAGGGAAAGCGATCCGGATTGTCCCGGGAACATCTGCCAGCGTTAGCCCAATTGTGAAGACGGTTGCCACTTGGCTTGTCTCTTCGGCTTCCAACTCAGCCGGATCCACAATGTCGAGCTCAACTGGGGCCAAGCCCGATCCGGCCGGCCATCCGGAGGCGAGACACCCAACGATAAGTTGGAGTAACTCGCGCAGGATATGGGTCTCAATTTCAGTGAGCGGCCCGCGGGGGTCGGGAGGAGCGACAGGCACGGCTCCGAGCAGCACCTCTAACGCCGTGCCCAGAAAGATTGAGCTGAACTCAACAATCGCCTTCGCGGGTGTACGCGGCAGGGGGAATGAAAGCAAATAGGAGGCTGGATCCATCGATCCGGCCAGATCCGAAAAGGCGAGCTGAGATACTGCTTCGACACCACCATTTACATCCACCTGGAGATATCCAGGCAGTGTCTGCAGCAAGCCTTGAAGGGACTTGTCAACGCCAAGCCGGAGCTGTTGCAAAACCTTAGGCGGCACAGGATTCGGCAGGCGCATATCCAGAGATCCCTCACCGCGGATGGCGGCGTCGGCCCGGTGCGTGGCTTCGTTCATATATTGTTTCCTCATCAGGCGAGATAGTCGAAGAGACTCCGGTTACCGTACTTCGCTCGCGATTGGAGCGAGGCTTCGAGTTGGATTTGGATCTGGGTTAGAGTGACCGCGACCTTTGCCATGTCAGCATCGCGATCGGCGCTGAGCGTAGCCTGCTGCTGCACTTGTGATTTGTGCGCCAGGTCCATGGCATCCGAGACCCGATTCTGCGCGGCGCCGTAGAAAGGCACCTGCTGGTTCAGATATTGGCTTGCGCCTCGCAGATTGTCGACCGACGCCGCGAGATCGGCATCGCTGTTTGTCTCCAAGGCGGTGGCGAGCGCCTGCACGGCGGCAAAAACGTTCCCCGTAGTAGCGGTTCCCGTGTCGAAGAGCTGTTGGGCGGTCATCGAAACGGTGAGGGTGGACCCATCCGTCGTGAGGATGCGGCGCGTGTTTGTCGGTGCGACTAGCTGGGTTACACCGTTCGACGCCAGCGTGTCGAGTTGGTAGGACGGCTGGTCGCTTTGGTCGCCGCTGAAGATGTAGTGCCCGCTGATGTTCGTCCGGCTGAGCTGAACCAGTTGGTCCTGCAGGGATCGCGTCTCTTGTGCGAGGTTCAGGCGATCCTGCGCCGTACTGGTGCTACTTGCGCCTTGGAGGGCAATGGCCGATAAGCGGTCCATGATCTTCGTAGCCGATTGAATGGCCCCGTCCGCCGCCTGTAGCTCGATCTTCACGTCCTGGAGATTCGTCTGTATCTGCTGGTTCTGAGAGATGTTGGTCTGCAGGTCGAGGATATCCTGGACGACTGTGGGATCGTCCGACGGGAGCTGGATCCTCAATCCAGATGTCGCCTGACGCTGCGCGTCTTCATACGCCTTCTGTGTCCGATCAAGGTCTGTCAAGAACAGCGAGGTAGCGGCGTTCGTGGTGGAAATCATATGTCCCTCTTTACGGAATAATGTTAATCGCCGTTTCCGTGAGATCCTTGAGGACCGAGATCATCTTTGCGGCGGCTTCGTAACTACGCTGAAATTCGAGGAGGTGGACCGCCTGGTCGTCAAGGGAGACACCGGAGGCCTGATCGCGGAGGCTGTGGGCTTGTGCCGCAACCTGAGCCTGGTTCTGCGAATTGTCTTTAGCAGAGGCGCTCTCCTGTCCGACAGTGGACATAATCCGGCTGAAGAAGCCGTTCAGAGTCAAGCCATTGATGTTGCCATCGGGTGATGTCGAGGAGCCAAGGTTGGCCAGGCGGATGGCGTTTCCGTTGACGTTGCCGGCAGCATCCACAGCGGCCAAATCCTGTGGGGTTATTTCGGAATTCAGGTTCAGGCTGGCGGCGACGGCGGTAGGATCGGCCTGGCTATAAGTGAACACTGGCACGCCAGTGGGGGCACCGGGAAGCTGTGAAACCGTACCGGCCCCCTGGATCTGGTTGACAGTGTCGGCGAGTCCCTGTGCGAATTGGTTCAAGGAGCCCTGCTGGTAGGCGTCTCCCAGCATCGATCCCAGAACCCTGTTCCTGACATCGAGCAAGCCGCCGAGTTCCCCCCCGGCAATTTGTGCAGTGATCTCCTTGCCTTGCGAATCGAGGATTCGGGCGGAGGGCGGCGCGGCCGGATTGACGGGCGGGGGTACGGCCGGGATCGCGGAATCCGCTGAAATAGAGAAAGCCTGCTTGCCAACGACGAGCGGGGTTTGCCCCCCCAAAAGGACCGTAACCGTTCCATCCGGCTGCTTTAGGGCGGTGAAATCCGTGTATTGAGACAGTTGCTCGAGGCTGGCATACAGCTTGGCATCCTCGCCCGGATCGGCTTGGGCGGCACCCATACGATCGGCATTGTACTGAGCGAGGGTGTTGGCCAGATCATTAATACTACTGACCGTGGTTTGGATCTGTTTATCGATGCCATGAGACGACGCAGCGAGTTGCCCGGCGAGGCCGCGGACATCGTCTGCGAGAGTGCCGGCGCTGGACAGAACATTTTGCCGGGCGGTGAGGTCCGATGGATTGGCGCTCCAGGCGGAGAAGCTCTGAAACAATTGACTCAGGCTCGCCGGGACGCCCGTCTTGCCGGACACGTCGAAGAGACTCTCGAGAGAACCGACGCTGGTTGATTGTTGCTCGTAGAAACCCTGGAGTTGCACCTGGCGCTGGACGCTCTCCTCGGCGAAATCATCGCGCGAGTTTTCAAGGCCCCCCGCGGCCACGCCGCCGGCAAGCCCGCCCAATAATTGCAGGGGCTGGGATTCGAGGGACAGACCTTGTGTCGCGTAACCGGGGGTAGACGCGTTACTGATGTTGTTCTGAATAACATTCAAGGCCTCTTGGAGGACGCCAAGGGAGTTGCCGGAAGTGTTCAGCGAGGAGAAAAGGGTGGACATAATGAATCAGCCGTTGAGGGCAGTGGGAGCGTCCGTATAGGTAAAATCGATTCCGAGGCCAGCCGCCGTGTAAGAGGTGCCGGCTTGACCGGTGCGAATTGCCAGCCCGCGATGAAATGTGCGGGCCGACTCCAACAAAATCGCGCAGCGTGCCACCCTTCCGTTCAGATCGGCAAGAGCATCCCTTAGAACGGATTCGGGCAACTGATGAGAAGCAAGTAGCTGTGGCAAAAGCTCGGCAATAGCCTGCAGATCGGACCGGGCGGCCTCAAGGTTCGCTGAAGCGCCGCGCCGTAACTCCGAGTCGCATCCATTGAACAGGAGCGAGATACGGCTGAGCAGGTGCAGGTCGCCAGTTTCCATTACTCTCCCGGACGTTTTGTAGCGATGGCGCTGTTGACCAGCGCCTGGCTCAACTTAGAAGTGTCAACTTCGTAGCGTCCGCTCTGGTAAAGTGCCGTCAATTCTTTGACGCGCTCCGTCCGTTGAGTCACGTGCGCCTCAGTAGCGGCGGACACCTGGTCTGCAAACGACGAGATTTCCAAGCGGTCTTCCTCGGCGTTGCCTACGCGGCCAGAGACGCTAGCCTGCTTACTGGAGGAAGTGAGTTCCGACGGCCGTTGAGCTTGCGTTGAAGCGGTACTCTGGGGGTTCTCGTTTTGAATCTTCATCGCTCTATATCCTCGCGAATCAGCACTTTTTGGAAATTCTCTCCGCCGTGCCTAAGGGTGACCAGAAGGACCCGATTGTGAGATATTTCCGTTCGAATCATACCAGTTCCGGCCTTCCTTCCTCCTGAATATCGGCACGTCCAATCCCAGATTCTGGTCTATTTTTCCACTGCCGCAAGGTATCAACCAACGGTTCGTTTGTGAACGGTAATCGCGGACAGACAATTGCATTCTTGCTGCCAAACTATGAATTGGCGACGCTCCCGAGCGTCCGAGAGGGAGTGATAGCATGAACAATTACCGAAATCCGATATGACCAGCGCCGAGGAAGCTCTCAAGAAACTGCCCCCATTCAAGCCAGTGACCGTCAAGCTACTGAAGCTGACGGGCACTGGCGAAATCGAGCCGCGCAAGATTGCGGAATTGATTGAGGTTGATCCGGCACTCACGGCAGAAGTCCTTGCCGTAGCGAATTCACCGCTGTTCAGCAGAGGCGCGGAGATCCGGGACGTGACGCACGCGTTGGTGTTCCTGGGCTTCGACCGCGTTAAGGCAATTATCAGCATCGTGGCGATGCGCGCCCTGGCCCGGCGAGGCCGGAAGACCATCGCACTCAGAAGCTGCTGGTTGCACAGCGTGGCTACGGCGTTGATCGCGGCGCGAATGGCGCCGGCGTATGGACACCATCCGGACCAAGCCTATACCGCAGGACTCCTGCACGATATCGGTAGGTTTGGGCTGTTCGGGGCGTTTCCAGAGAAGTATCCGGCGGCGCTGTTGGAGCGGTATGAAACCAAGCGGGAGATCCTGGAAGGTGAAGAACTGGTGGTGGGCCTGAATCATTGCCAGGCCGGATTGATCCTTGCCCGCGAGTGGCGGTTGCCGCAAGACTACACCAGTGTAGTGGCGCACCACCTTGACCCGACGGAGATCGGATCATCGCAGGAGGTGGGAATGACATCGCTCATTCACCTCGCTTGCCTTGTATCCGATGCCCTCCGCTTCGAAGCCGTCCGGTATTGGAGAGTGCTACATCTCGGCGAACTTCGTACGTCATTGCCAGAGCAACTGAGGGCGCGGTTTCCGGTTCGCACGGAAGACCTGGAGGAGTACGTAATCGATCACATCTCGGCGTTGGATGAGTAAGGGGCTCTATGCCAGAACGGCCTTCACGACGCTGCCATGGACATCCGTCAGCCGGAAGTGTCTCCCTTGGAACTTGTAGGTGAGGCGGGTATGATCTACACCGAGGCAATGCAGGATGGTGGCGTGGAGGTCATGCACGTGAACGGGATCTTTTGCAATGTTATAGCAGAAGTCATCCGTTTCGCCGTAGGTGATTCCGGGCTTGATGCCGCCGCCGGCCAACCACATCGTAAAGCAGCGCGGATGATGATCCCGTCCGTAATCGTCGGCGGTGAGTTTGCCCTGGCAGTAGACCGTACGTCCGAACTCGCCGCCCCAGACGACCAGGGTGTCCTTCAATAGATCGCGTTCCTTCAAGTCTCGAATGAGGCCGGCGCAGGCTTGATCCGTATCATGAGCCTGGCCGGGCAACTGTTTCGGGAGATTGTTGTGCTGATCCCAACCACGGTGGAAGAGTTGGACAAAGCGAACCCCGCGTTCAGAAAGCCTGCGGGCGAGCAGACAGTTTGCGGCGAAGGTCCCCGGTTTGCGGGCTTCGGGTCCGTATAAGTCGAAGGTGTGCGCGGGTTCCTGGGAAAGATCCGTCAGCTCAGGCACCGATGTTTGCATCTTGAACGCCATCTCGTATTGAGCGATACGAGTTGCGATTTCCGGATCGCCGGCATCCTCAAGCTCACAGCGATTGAGCTGAGCCAAATCGTCGATGAAGCGGCGGCGCGCAGTTCCATTGAAACCGGCGGGGTCGGAAAGGAAGAGAACTGGGTCGCCTAAGGAGCGGAACTTCACGCCCTGATACCGCGTGGGCAGAAAGCCGCTGCCCCACTGTCGATCCGCCAGAGGTTGATCGTTGGGATTACCGCTGCCTTGGGAGATCATGACGACAAACGCAGGCAGTTCACTATTCTCACTGCCCAAGCCATAGGACAGCCAGGATCCGATGGAAGGCCGGCCGGCGAGCTGAAATCCTGTTTGAAAGAACGTAACCGCGGGATCGTGGTTGATGGCTTCCGTGTACATCGACTTGATGAAACACAATTCGTCCGCCACTTTGGAAAGATGCGGTAACAGTTCGCTAACCCATGCGCCGGATTGACCGTGCTGTTTAAATTCGAACAAGGACGGCGCAACGGGAAAGCTGGTTTGTCCGGATGTCATCCCGGTGAGCCGCTGTCCCATGCGTATGGACGCAGGCAGTTCAGTCTTTGCGAGGTCCTTGAGGCGGGGCTTGTAGTCAAACAACTCCATCTGCGACGGACCACCGGACTGGAACAGAAAGATCACGCGCTTCGCTTTGGGAGCGAAGTGGGTACCGAGAACGGGTGCAGCGTCGTCGGCTCGCGATTCTCCGGACAGCAATGCCGCCAAAGCGGCCGACCCCAGTCCGGTGGCGCCACGGCCGAAGAAATGGCGGCGCGTCAGGCTCAAGCAATCTTCCATACGCGGCTTCATCCTTATTCCTTCGTCACTGTAGCATCGAGATTCAGAATGAGACTGGCCACAGTGGTGTAAGCTGCGAGATCGGCGGCGTCGATGCGTTGGTCACGGGACGCGTCGCCCTGGTTCAAGTATTTCACCGCGGATGCGGGGTCAGAGTGAAACCGATCGCGGTAGTAGTTGAGACTGGAGAGCAGAATGTCGCGCTCACGCACTTTCGGTGGCCGCGCTGTGGCAAGCCGGAACGCGAATGAGATCCGCTGTTCCTGGCTTTCGCCGCCTTCCAGAAGGCTACGCTGCGCCAACAGACGCGCTGCTTCCAGGTAAGTCACATCGTTCATCAGATTAAGCGACTGCAGCGGCGTGTTTGTCCGAACTTCGCGAACCGTGCACATCTCGCGACCGGAGGCATCGAAGTTCATCATCATGGGCGGCGGGGAGGTGCGTTTCCAGAACGTATACAAGCTGCGGCGATGCAACCCGGCGCCGCTGTCGGCCTTGTAGTCTTCACCGCCGGCGAGTTCCTTCCACAGCCCGGCAGGCTGGTAGGGCTTTACGGATGGCCCACCCAGCCTTTCAACCAGTAAGCCGGAAACGGCCAGAGCCTGGTCGCGAAGCATCTCGGCCGAAAGACGCACGCGCGGCCCGCGCGCCAGCAGGCGGTTCTCCGGATCCCTTTGCAACAGCTCTGGTGTAAGTCTTGAAGATTGACGGTATGCCGCACTCATGACGATGGTTTTCTGCAAAGCTTTGACATCCCATCCGGTGCGGACGAACTCCGTCGCCAGCCAATCGAGCAATTCCGGATGGCTGGGAGGCTCGCCTTGCGATCCGAAGTCCTCGACGGTCTTCACCAGTCCGGTGCCGAAATACATTTGCCAGAACCGATTCACCATGACTCGCGCCGGCAAAGGATTCGCCGGATCCACAATCCACTTTGCCAAGCCGAGGCGGTTATTGGGCGCCTCAGGTGGTAAGGAAGGTAGCACCGCGGGCACGGCGGGCGAGACTTGGTCGCCAGGATGATCGTAGGCACCGCGAATGAGCAGGTGGGTTGGACGGGGAGTTGCGCTTTCGCGCATGACCATGACGGTAGGAAATGAAGCCAACAACCGCTCCCGTTCTTCCTGCAAATCGAGAATCTGCTCACGAACCTTGTGGAACGCGGCGGCCGCCTGCTGATCGAGGAATGCCGCTCGGATCTTCTGGGCCTGCGCGGCGGATCGCTTGGCGGGATTGATGCGCGCGATGGCGTCCAGCGGCTCCGGAGCCGCGAGTATTGCCGCATTCTCGTCCGTCAAAGCAGCGCGGTAGACGCGAACTTCATCAATCAATCCGTGGAACCGGTTCTTCTCACCAAGGCCGGCGCCGATGCGAAGAGGCTGCTTTACGCCGAAAGATTGGTTCAAGTCGTCGAGGTGGATCTTTACCTTCACAGGCGTTCCATTGATGAAGATCCTGACACCGTCGGCCATCCTGGATCCATCATAGGAGAGCGCCACGTGGGACCATTGGTTGATGGGTACGGTCGTCTCCGTCTCCACCCTTGCACCATCGTCCAACCATCGCTGGACCATGTTGGCTTGTAAGTGGCCATTCTTCAGATAGAGTCCGTAGCCCTGGCCTTCCGCCTCGTCCTGCGCGCGGCTGACGATGGCGCCGGTGTCCGCGGTTGGGTAAATCCAGGCCGCGACAGCGAAGGCGTCAAAAAAACCGAAGTCGGCGATGTTACCCACTTCGATGTAGCTGGCGCCATCAAACGAAGCGGCGGTTCCCAACTGGCCGGGCGCGTAACGGCCCGTGCCCTGCTTCCATGCGGGTTTCAACTCCAGCGGCACCGGCAAATCCGGAGTGACCGGACCGTTCTCCATCAGGTAGGTGTACTTGTCCGACTTCGGCGGGTCGCGGTAGAAATCTCCCTCGGTTTCGCGATCGAAAGGCACCGACACGGCAAGCCGGCGCGAGGGCGCGTCATCCGTCGTCC
>JBDTMC010000344.1:0-8549 GCA_039934475.1 Bryobacteraceae bacterium
GGCATCATCTCTTCGGCCGTGGCATCGTTGCGACCGTGGACAACTTCGGCTGGCGCGCACTCGGCATACAGCAGCGCACTTTGTACGATGAACTGCTCCCGCCATCCATCGCCATTCGTCCCGCCACCACGGCCGATTTGCCCGCGCTGGCCCGGATTCAGGCCTCTTGCGCCGAGGCCTCCCACTGGCCGCCGGACCGCTACCTGGCCTATACCTGCCGCGCCGCGGTCGTGGATAGCAAGATCTCCGGCTTTCTCGTTTCCCGCCAGACCGTACCCGGCGAACGCGAAATCCTGAACCTCGCCGTGTCGCCCGAATACCGCCGTTCCGGCATCGCTACGGCCCTTCTCCGAAAGGAGGTCTACTCCGCCCCCGGCGAGTTCTTTCTCGAAGTACGGGAATCCAATACCGGCGCGCGCCTGCTTTACGAACACCTCGGCTTTCAAGCCGCCGGAATGCGCCTGAACTACTATGACGATCCCGTGGAGCACGCGGTTGTAATGAGATTGAAGTCGTGATACCTTGCAATTGCGGATAGCCTGTCGGTGACTATCCAAATCTGGAGATGGAATCGAGTGATCACCCACCGAGCCCTGAATCTGCGTAAGAAACTCGACTCGGCGTGGCGACCTTCACCAAGGAGAACCACCCATGGAGTTTAACTCCCAAGAAGACCTCAAAGCGCATCTGATGGCGACCAGCGAAGAGTTCCGCCTTCTGATTGCGCAACATACGGATTATGATCGTCAGATCGCGTCGATCGAAGGACTTCCGCATGTGACCCCGGAAGCCGAGATCGAAGAACACAGGCTCAAGAAGCTGAAACTGCACATTAAAGATCAGATTACCGAAGTCCTGTCGCGCTATCGGACTCAACCGGTTAGCTAGCGGCTGCGCAGGCCATAAAGCGTGAACGCCCGGGCCCCTGTTGAGTCCGGGCGTTTGTTTTTGATCCCGAATCCCCACCCGCTGTATCCAATACCCAGAAACAATGGAAACCCTTACCGGAATACACGTCCACGAGCTGGCCACCAAGCGATTCAGCCCCAAGGCCTTCACGGACCGCCGCGTTTCTCCGGAAACACTCCGCACGCTCTTTGAAGCCGCCCGCTGGTCGCCATCCAGCTTCAACGATCAACCGTGGGCTTTCGTCGCCGTCACCCGCGAAAATCCAAAGGCCTTCGAGAAACTCGCTGACGTGCTGGTCCCAAAGAACGCCGAATGGGCCTCCACCGCGCCGGTGCTGGTTTTAGCGTGCGCCCGCCTCAACTTCAGTCACAATACAAAGCCCAACCGCCACGCCCTTTACGACCTCGGACAATCCGTAGCCTGGCTGACAGTAGAAGCCGCCGCCCGCGACATCCAAGTCCACCAAATGGCCGGCTTTGACCAAGAAAAGGCCGCCGCCGCAGTCAATCTCCCGCAAGGTTGGGAAGCCGTCACCATGTTCGCCTTAGGCTACGTAGGAGCAACCGCCAGCGCCCCCCGCTCCCGCCGCAGCCTCGCCAACACTGTCTACGACGGCCGCTACGGCGAGCCGATGTTTTGATGGGGTGGAGCCTGAAATGAGCCGAGTCGAACTGATCGAAGAACAAGTGAAAAGCTTCACTCCAGAGGAACTGAAGGACTTCCGTGCTTGGTTCGCTACTTTCGACGCCAATCCGTGGGACTCTCAGATCGACGCCGACTCGAAGAATGGGAAATTGGATGCTCTGGCTGAGCGAGCACTTCGCGACCACGAATCTGGCCTCTCCTCGATTCTCTGATCCACCACGCCGCTCCGGACTTCTGGAAGTACCCACAGGCCGTACAGCCAGCCATTCCATTTTCCTGGCAAAATGATACACGTGTAGCCAAGAGGCTACCCGTAAAGAATGGCCCTCAACATTCGAAATCCAGAAACGGAGCGATTGGCTGCGGAACTCGCACGCCATACAGGTGAAAGCAAGACCGAAGCCGTCACCAAAGCACTGCAGGATCGGTTGGCACGAGTCCGGCGCGAACGCACAAAGCGCCGCTTGGCTGAAGAATTGGAAGAAATCGCCGAACACTGCGCGAATCTCCCACTCCTCGACGGACGCGAATCCGACGAAATCCTGGGATACGATGAGATCGGCTTACCGCACTAATGGTGACTTCCACGGCGATCATCGGCGATCGTAGAAAGTAGTCGTTATCGGATTCTTGCCCTTCCCAAACCACGCTGACATCCGGCACAAGCCAGCCGTCTTGAACCCGGTACCCCGTGTCTGGCCACACGCGGGACTCCTCGAGTACCGATCTCAATCGCTCATACATCTTCTTGACAACACTTTGATGCGACCGTTGGGGTAGAGGCATTTCAACCACTCGCCCCGCCAGAAGTTCTTGCTTGCCGGGCTCATCGGGCAGGGCTTCGAACTCGGCGAAGCTGAGCAGCGCAGTGACGTCACTCATAGCGCCATTGTAGCGCCTCGCTGTTTCGTTCTGAGCGAGGCCGGACGGCGCCGATTTACACGGGATCAGTTGCGGCCGCGTCACCCGTCAGCATAAATGTTTGGCATCGGCACCCGCCAAAGTCACGCCCGCGCCGATTCGCAACTCCGGCACGGTTCGGGCATCCAACTCTCATCGCGAAAGCCGCTGAGTTCCGCAGACTCCTCAAATCCAGCGCAACGGCTGCGCCCGCGCGTTGCAGAACTCGACTCCCGGAATAACCATCGCGGCGTGGCAAGGCAACACGCGCCCCGCCGCGCGGAACACCTGATTTTGGAGTCGCTAGCCCCGGCATGGCTTCATCCGGGAGATCCCGAACGACATATGCGCCCGGGAAAACATCCGTGGCCTGAGTTAGAGAAAAAGGTCCGCCAGCGACAGAGCAAATCCCGGGACAAGCCGCGTTTCGTAGTTTCCAACGAAACGCCGCACTTCGGTTTTGGTGTGAACCAGCATCAAGCGCGCCGAAGGATAGATGATCCAAACTTCGCCGGCGCCTCCGCTGAGATAGGCTTCAATCTTCTCCTGGATGTCTTCGGCGGAGTTCGAGGGCGACACAACCTCCACCGCCACCATGGGCGCGTGCAGTAGGTAGCGGCCGTCTTCCAATTGCTGCTCCGGCCAAGAGACACTGACATCGGGTACCATCCAGCCATCGCCAATCCGATATCCAGTGTCGATCCAAGCGCGCTCGGGTTCAAGTAATCTGTCGAGCAAGCGGTGGAGCCGCGAAACGATATTCTGGTGAAGGTAAATGGCGGGGGGCGTTTCTATCACGCGTCCATGCAGCAGTTCCTGCTTGCCAGGTTTCTCCGGCAGCGCTTCGAACTGCGCGAAAGTGAGCAGAGTAGCCGCGCTCATGTCTCTCATTGTAGTGCACACATCCCTGCGATACACTCGATCCCAGCGAGGCTCTCCACCATGCCCCTTCCCAAGCCAATCTGCTTCATGATCATGCCTTACTCCACTAAGTCCACTCAAAAACGCGAAGGCAGCCCCGCGCCGGACAAAGTGGATTGCAACCGGCTCTGGACAGCCGCGCTGAAACCAGCGATCGAAGACCTCGGCTACGAAGCAGTCCGCGCCGACCAGGACCTCGGCGCGTCCATCATCATTGAGATGATCGAGCGTCTCGCCATCTCTGACCTCGTCATCGCCGACATCAGCATCCCTAATGGCAACGTCTACTACGAAGTCGGCGTCCGGCACGCCACCAAGCAGCGAGGGTGCGTCCTCATCTCAGCCGACTGGGCGCAGCCTCTCTTCGATGTAGCCCAGTTTCGCGGCATCCGATACCCGCTTTCCACGGAATCCGTCAGTGACGACGAAGCCCTCCAGATCCGCAAGAAACTGGCCGCCGGTATTCCCGGCCTGGCGCAGGGCGATTCCCCGGTCTTCAGCTCTCTCCCTGGGTTTCCGAACAATTTGGACGCCAGCCGCGCGTCCTCCTTCCGTACGGCGATTGAGGCACTGTCGAAGTTTCAGGCGCGTGTCGAGGCCGCACGCTCAGCGCCTCCCGATCAGGCGCGCACTCTAGCCACCACTCTCCGCGACGAGTTCATGGACGGCAGACCCGTCGCCCCGTCTGTCCTGATGGAGTTGCTCTACGTGGTGCGCGATTGCACAGACTGGCAGACAACCGTGCAGTTCATCGCCACCCTGCCGGCCGACCTCCAGGCAACTCCCGTCGTCAAGGAACAACTGGCGCTGGCGCAGTCCAAGAGTGGAGACCACATCGCGGCAATCGGAGCACTTAGGCAGTTAATCGCCACCTCGGGCGATAGTTCTGAGCGCCGAGGTCTTTTAGGTGGCCGCTATAAGAAGCTCTACAACATGAATAAGGATCCGCTCGATCTGGACCGCGCGATTGGCGAGTACGAGCAGGGCATGATGCTCGATTTGAACGACTACTATCCCTCCTCCAATCTGGCCCGCCTCTATCGCACGCGCAAGAAGCGCGGCGACGACGATAAAGCGCGTACCTCGGCCGCCGTCACCGCAACGGCCTGCGAACGAGCCCGCAAACTGGGCAGTAAGGACCCGTGGCTGAAGCCAACACTGCTCGGATCGGCCTTCGATGCCGGCAATGTGGAGAAAGCCGGTGCTCTGGCTGAAGAAATCAAAGTTGACGACGTCACCGAATGGAAGCTAACGGCGACCCTCGACGATCTAAGAGTCTCGATCTCCTTCTACACCGGCGACACGGCAACTCAATTGACCGAAATCGCCGATGACCTCCAATCCCTGATCAGGAGGTAGATAGGAAATCCGCGCGCCCTTTCCAAACCCCGCCGCGCCCTCGCCAGTGCATCCAAGCCGAATGCACCGTCGCGCCTACATAGAACCCAGCCATCCCTGGAAGCAACACAGCCCAAGCCAAACTCCGGCCGTATAACCGCAGCACCGGAACAAACGTCACCGCCATCAAAATCCAAGCGACAAGCCCGAACGCCCAAGCCCTTGTAAACAGCAGCAGCACCGGAGCGAAATAAACCACCGCCATCCCCGCCACAGTCCCCGCCAGCAGCACCGGCGAATAGCGAAGCTGCGTATAGGCCGACCGCGAGATCATCCGTAAGATATCACCAAACTGGGGATACTCCCGGACACTTCGTGTGCGTGCAGCCGCGCCCAACCACACCCGTCCTCCGAAGCCCTTGATCCGGGCCGCCAGCGCGCAATCGTCGATCCGTTCGCCCGCGATAGCCGCCAGTCCACCGGCTCTCTCCAACGCACTGGCCCGCACCAACATACAACCCCCAGCCGCACCCGCCGTTCGATTTCCCGCATCGGCGATCCAAGCCGGTGGATAGAGTTTAAAGAAGAAATAGACGAACGCGGGAACCAGCGCCCGCTCCGCCAGGGAATGACAACGCAGGTGTACCATCAGCGACACCATGTCCCAGCCCTCCGCCGCCCGCGACACCAGTCCTGCCAAATTATCCGGAGCATGGACAATGTCGGCGTCGGTGAACAGATAAAACTCCGGCTGGAACGTCTCACTGGCGCGCCGCACGCCTTCCGCCATCGCCCACACTTTGCCCGCCCAACCCGCCGGCAGCGCACCCGCCGAAACCACGGTCAGCCGGTCCCCGCCAGCCGCGCGCCGGGCCGCGTCCGCCGTCCCGTCGCTGCTGTGATCGTCGACGACAAAGACGTGTAACGGCCCGCTATACACTTGCCGAGCTACCGAGGTCACCGCCTCGCCAATCCCCCCGGCTTCATCGCGCGCCGGAATAATCACCGCAACGCGCGCCGTTCCGCCAGAACCTCCGGAGCGATCCTTCGCCTCAATCACCCAAAAACGCCCACGGGCCACCACCAGGTACACCCAAATCAACACCGTCAGCAAGCCAAGATAGAACACCGCTCTCCAGGTTCTCACGCCAGCCGGCGCCTCGGCACTGGTTCCTATTCACGGCCCGTTCGCTTAAAGGAGTATCCAGTACTGTTTATCTGGAATTGGATTGTTCCACTGGACACCCCAGTGCTACACTGGAATAACTAGATCGTGCCTGGTTTATAGCTTTGTTTCCAGTGCTTTAGGAGGATTAGAGTGTCGGAATTATTGAAAGCGATCCGGTTGATGGGCCCGACGCACATGGTCAAACTGGGCCGTGCCTACAAGACAGGTTGGGACGAAATGATCCGTGGCTACGTCGCCACGCAGGCCGTCCACGCCATCCTCAGCGTCGGACTGTTAGATGAATTACAGAAAAAGGAGAGCGTCGATATCCCCGAGTTTGCCCGCGAGCGCAAACTCGAATTGCCCATCCTCCTGCCGGTCTGCGAAGCGCTCTACTCCATGGGTATCCTCGACCGCTCCGGCCATCACTACAAACTCGCCGACCGCTCCGCTTCCACCATCGAAGTTCTCCGCGGTTGGCTGGAAATCAGCTTCGGTTATGCCGAAGTGTTCAACGACCTCGAGAAGATGATCAAGGGCGAACGCGTCTACGCTAAGGATTTCTATCGCAAGTCCGACTGGGTGGCCACCGGCAGCGGCGAGATGGAACACTGGCTCTTTTTCCCCATGGTGAATGACATCCTCAAAGCCAGGAATGCCGCCCGCGTGGTCGACCTGGGTTGTGGCGATGCCACTTTCCTCCGCGAACTCTGTGGGATCAACGCCGACGTGCACTGCTTTGGCATCGATCTGGCGGCCACTGCGATTGAAGAGGGACAGCGCCGCAATGAGGCTGCCGGCTTGGCCAACCGTATCACCCTGCAGACCGGCAATATCTGCGACGTGGACGCTATCCCGGCCTCGTTCAAGACCGCCCAAGCTGCCACTATCTTCTTCATTCTGCATGAGATACTCTACCAGGGCGAGCAGGCTTTGATCGATTTCCTGAAGGGCTTCCAGCGCTCCTTCCCTGGTGTCCCCCTCATCGCGTTCGAGGCCGTCCGGCCCACGGCGGAGGAGATGCGGGAGCACCAGGGTATCGCTATCTACTACTACCTCTATCACGAGCTGACGCAGCAGAAGCCCGTCAGCCGCGAGCGCTGGAAGAGCCTCTTCCACCAGGCCGGCTTCACCAACGTCGAAGAACGGTTCCTCTCGTTCTCCCACTCCGCGGTCTATACGCTCTCTCAATAGGCGTACGAACGTTCTATCGGTACCAGTTCCGGTTGGCAGGGGTTCGCCCGGCATTGTACGATTAGGAAGTCTCCCGGCATTTGGAAACCTCGGTAAGTTCCTGGAAATCAATTTCTTCGGCGGTATGAATGGAAACAAGGCCTAATATCATCATGATCAGTGCGGACTCTCTCCGCGCCGACCACCTGGGCTGCTACGGCTTCCCCAAAGCAACCAGTCCGAACATCGACGCCATGGCCAAGGATGGCTTCCTGTGCGAGAACTTCTTCTGCCCGGTGATCCCCACCCAGCCGTCGCACACCACCATGTTCACCGGCCAGCATCCGCTCACCCACGGCATTGTCGCCCATGGCGGCAAAGCCCGGCTCGGACGCAGTGCCCCTTTTCTACCAGAATTGCTGCTGCAGAACGGTTACGCCACTTGCGCCGTCGATACCCTCTTCCGCGAGCGTCCGTGGTTCGCGCGCGGGTACGAATGGATCATTGACCCCTGCCTCCACCACGTCTTCTACGCCTCGGCGAACCAGGAAGATCTCACTGATCGCGCCACCAACTGGATCAAAACCATCCCCCAGCAGCAGGGGAAACCGTTCTTCCTGTTCATCCATTACTGGGACGTGCACTATCCGTACACTCCGCCCGCCAAGTACCGGAACATGTTCTACAATGGCCCTAACCCCGTGGACCCATCCGACCATTCGCTCGACGAATGGTGGACGCACCCCATCGGCGCCATGGCCAAGGATACCTGGCTCCGCACGGCCAAAGGCCACATTACCAATCCCGATTATGTAACCAATCTGTATGACGGCGCGCTCCGTTATATGGATGAAGGCGTAGCCTCTTTGCAGGATTCCCTCAAGCAGATCGATCAGTTGGATAACACCATGATCGTGCTCCTCGCCGACCACGGCGAGAGCATGACCGAGCATCGCGTCTTCTACGACCACTACGGCTTGTACGACAACGTGATCCGCGTGCCGTTTGTAGTCAGTTGGCCCGCCGGTGGACTCGTCAAGGGTGGCCGTCTCCCCCAGATTCGCCAGACCCACGATCTCGCCCCCACCCTCCTCGAAGCCGCCGAAATCCCGCCGCCATCGCAAATGGACGGACAGAGCTTCCTCGCCCAGATGCAGGGCCAGGAGGAGTTCTCTGGCTACGATAAGTTCCTTACCCTGGAATCGACGTGGCAGGCCAAGTACGCCCTCCGGACGAACGAACATAAATTCATCCTTGCGCGCGAACAAGACCTGCTCGGGAATCCCCCGCGCGAACTGTACGACCTCAAGGCTGACCCGCTGGAATTGAACAACCTGGTTGAAAAAGAGCCGGCACTGGCTGCCCAAATGGAGAAAGAGTTGGAGGACTGGATCGCCGAGATGTTAAAAGCGGCCGGCCGGACCACCGACCCTGTGAAAGACGAGGGAGCCAGCATGATCGGCATATGGAAGGGACATAAGTAATGAGTACCGCA
>JBDTMC010000345.1:0-8532 GCA_039934475.1 Bryobacteraceae bacterium
CGCAATCCCCGAGTTCGGCGCATAATCAAGAACCGTTGTGCCGTCCGCCAAGGCCTCCGAAACCTCGTCGCCGCGTCGCAGCGTAATCGGTACAAGCAGATCCCCATAAGATTCTCTCAACCAGTCCCGGATCTCACAGTGAAGCCGCACATTTGCATCGAATTGCGACAGGACGAAGTAAACCGGCAACAGGACCCCACATTCGGATCGCAACACTTGAAGTCCTTCCAGCATCGTCCCCATCCGGTATGCCGTCCGCATGTCCGGCAGCAATGGGACCAATCCGACGGCGCCTTTCAAAATCCAATGCAAATGCGTCGTACTCACGTCTGGGGAGACATCGACAATAAGCCGTTCGAATTCGCCTTCCAGGGTCTCGGTGGCCTCCTTCAGCCAGTCTTCCGAACTCGACTTGGAACCGGTCACAATATGGAGGTTTGCTCTAGGAGCGCCCGCACCACTGACAATGCTGCGGATGCCGGGCCGCAGCGCACGGACGCCGAAATGCGCTGCCAACAGCGATTGCGGAGCCCCATCGGCCAACAGCACCGGTTCGTCCTGGCCGCTTAATAAACGCCCCAGGGTTGCGGTAATGGTGGTGACTCCGCACCCACCAGAAGATGTAAACAGGGCCAAAGTCGTTTTAGCGATCTTGGATCGCGGCGCTCCCGTCGCGCGCGTCAACGCGTTCAAAGCCCGAAAGCTAGAAGCGCCGGTCGCCCGTGGCTCGGCCGTCCATGTCGCGACGGAAGACCCGCGCTGTGTCGGCGCGTGAGCCCTGACGATTCCCGTGCCAAGTGTTTCCTGGATCGTCTTGTTGAGGTTTAAGAGTTGACCAGAGTCCCCCTCAGGCAGGGGGCGCTCTTCCTTCGCAATGACGACAGGGGTGATGCCGGATGGTACCCGCGGTGGCCGCTCAAACGCCTGATACGCAGTAAACTCGAACTTCGCGTCGCCCGTGAGACGCGCGATATCCTCTGGCAGGCTCGGTTTCACGCGAGTGTCGCCTGGTGCCTACCGAACATCCAGTTTCGTCTCAATGGTTCCCCCTCCTCGGCCGCCTTTGACGGCAAGCGCGGTATTTATTCCCAGGGGTATTACAGGCCGCGCGTAACCTCCGACAGTCACAATGAGCCAGAAGCGTGAGCACGACGTGTGGCGTGTGCCTCTCTATGTGCAACAATATACTTAATATTTCTTGTAAAAGTCAAGCAATAGAAATCGCGAGGATGGGTCAATTATGCGAAAGATCGACACTGTATTCGCTCTATTTTCCGCGATCCCCGTGATGGCGCAGACGGGCGTTTCCATTCTTCCCGCGGATCCCACCCCTCAATTCCGTCTGCAGGGAATCTCCTCTGACAATTGGACGGTGTACGACATCGCCGGACAGCCGTTTACGAGGGTTTGGAGGCTGAAGACTCCCTACCCGGCAACCAGCGGCAATCCCTATGACTTCTTCCTTACGGGGCACGCGCAGCAGGGTATTACGCAAGGTGATCTTCTCGTCGCGAATGTCTGGATCCGCAGCATCTCAGCAGCTTACGGAAACGCTTATACCAGATTTGTTGTTCAGGAAGACCAGCCGCCTTACGCAAAATCGGCCGAATGGTTCCTCTCAGCAGGATCGGAGTGGAAACAGTTTCAAATTCCATTTCGAGCCATCAAAACAAACTCTGCCGATAGCTATTCCATCCAGCTATGGATTTCATCCGGTCCGCAGGAGATTGAAATCGCCGGCCTCCAAATTCTCGACTATGGCCCGACTATTCGGGTCAAAGACCTCAGCCTTTCGGGTTATCCCTACGAGGGTTTCGCCGCAAAGACATGGCTGCCCGCAGCCGAGGCGAGGATCGAAAAGCTGCGCAAAGGAAATGCCGTAATAGTGATCCGTGACGACAACGGACACCCGATACCGAATGCGAGCATCGACATCCACATGAAGTCGCATCAATTCGGCTTCGGAACAGCCGTCGCCTCATCGTTTCTGCTCGGCACCGATACCAATTCCGCCACGTACCGCCGCACGCTGCAGGACAACTTCAATCGCGCCACGCCGGAGGACGAATTGAAATGGCCCTCGTGGCTGGCCAGCCCGGATCCAGCGCTCAAAAGTCTCGCCTGGCTGAAGGCCAATGGCTTCAAACAGGTGCGGGGCCACAATCTCGTCTGGCCTGGCTGGCAGTATTTGCCCGCCTACCTGCTGGGCTTTGCTTCAAACTCCAGTGGTCTCGAGGCCGAAATTGAGAAACACATACACGACGAGACAGCCGCGACGGCGGGACAACTGTCGGAATGGGATGTGCTCAACGAGCCGGTTACCAACCAAGATCTTCAGAAAATACTGGGGCAACCCATCATGGCGACGTGGTTTCAAGCCGCCCGTCAAAACGAGCCCGCTGCCAAATTGTACGTCAATGATTACAACCTTCTCGAAGGCGGCGGCAACGACACGCCGCACCAGGCAGGCCTCGAGACCGTCCTCCAAACGCTCGATGCGAACGCCGCTGGTCTGCAAGGGGTTGGCCTCCAGGCCCACTTCCAGTGGCAACTCACCGATCCCGCCCGTGTCTACGATGTGATCAGCCGTTTCGCCGCTTACAAGAAGGAGATGCAGGTCACGGAACTCGATGTCGACGTCGAGGACCCCGCCCTCCAAGCGCAGTATCTGACAGACTTCCTCACCATTTGCTTCAGTCATCCATCAATCAGCGGAACCACCCTTTGGGGCTTCTGGGCAGGGCGACACTTCCGCCCCAACGCAGCCTTGTGGAACCTCGATTGGACTCTCAAGCCCGCCGCGCAGGCGTGGCGCAATCTTGTGTATTCGAAGTGGTGGACTCAACTTAAGGCGCAAAGCGACACCGACGGCGTCGTTCGATTCCGTGGATTTGGCGGGACTTACGAAGCCGTGGCGACGATTAATGGCAAACAGCAGGTGCTCAACTTCACGCTCGCCGCCGGGAAGACCAACTACATCTCTCTGGGAAAGGCTCCTTCTCCCAAACTCGGAGCTAATGGCATCGTAAATGGAGCCAGCTTCGCAGGCGGAGCGGTCTCACCCGGTGAGATCATCGCTATCTTCGGAAGCGACTTCGGTGGCTCGGGCGTTGCGGACGATGTCGCGGTTCTGGTTGACGGCAACCCCGTACCCGTGCCCTATTCAGTCGAGGGGCAAGCAGGAGCTGTCCTACCAGCCTCCATCCGCGGCGTTACTACTATTCAGTTGGAGTATCTAGGCCTTCCCAGCAACGAAGTCTATCTTCCCGTCGCCGACGCCAGCCCCGGGATCTTCACCCAAAGCGGAGGCACAGGCCGGGCCGTCGTCCTTAATAACACCGGCCAGGTCAACTCCCCGAGCACTCCCGCCGCCCGCGGAGAAACGGTATCCTTTTTCGCCACCGGCCTCGGCGTCCCAGACGCGGCCGGCTCTCCAGCCATCCGACCCCGCGTCCTCTTCGGCCAGCAAAGCGGCGAACTCCAATCCGCCGGCTGGATCCTCCCTGGAGTTTACGAACTCACCGCCCGAATCCCCTCCGGCTCCCCCACCGGCGAAGCCGTCCCTCTAGCCCTCGACAGCGGCAACTTCCAATCCCAACCCGGCCCGACATTGGCCATTCGTTAGCGTCGTCGAACGGTAATCGCGTTATACTGAGGCCGCTTATGAGACGCCATGGTGCCCGGATTGTGTGGGCCCTCCTTTGCAGCAGTGCGCTAGGGCAGGTGTACTCCTCTAACCCTGGAACCTCGTGGCCCGCGGTGGATGGATTGGGACGGGCTTTGCCCACTGGCGCTGAGGCGGGGCCGGCCCGGCCTAACAAGTTCGTTGGGATCTTCTATTTCCTTTGGTTCGGACAGCATGACCGCTCCAGCGAGGGTCCGTTTGTGGTGGCCGATATCCTGGCGAAGTATCCGAATGCTCTGAAGATGCCAGGGAGTCCCCCGTGGGGCCCGGAAGAGAGCCCGCACTATTGGGGCGAGCCCCTGTATGGGTTCTATTTGAATTCCGATCCCTGGGTCTTGCGGCGACATGCGTGGATGCTGGCCGATGCGGGGATCGACACATTGATCTTCGACGCCACCAACCGGTACACGTACCGCGAAGAATGCATGAATCTGTGCCGGGAGTTCCGGGAACTACGGAAGCGCGGGGAACATACGCCTCAGATCGTCTTCATGGTGAATACTGACGCCGGGGCCACGGCCCAGGACATCTATGAGGACCTCTATAAACCGGGGCTTTATGACGAGTTGTGGTTCCGGTGGCAAGGGAAACCGCTGCTGATTTGCGATCCTGAGAAGGCCAGCGCGGAAGTGCGCGCATTCTTTACGTTGCGCAGGGCGCATTGGCCGTTCGAGCAAGTGAACACTCACAACGCCTGGCACTGGGAAGCGGCGTATCCCCAGGTCTACGGGTTTACGGACGACCCCCGGGCACCCGAGGAAGTGAACGTATCGGTGGCCCAAAATCTGCGACAGGCGGATGGCGTGGTGACCAATATGAGCGATGGAAATGCTCGCGGACGGAGTTTTCATAACGGTTCGACGGACACCCAACCCGGGGCGGTGAACCATGGGTTCAATTTCCAGGAACAGTTTGGCCGGGCGCTCGCTTTAGATCCCCCGTTTGTGATGGTCACCGGCTGGAATGAATGGATTGCGGGGCGGTTCACCCGACCGGGTAAAGACGTGGTCTTCGTCGATCAGTTCAGCGAGGAGTACAGCCGGGATATCGAGCCGATGCGCGGCGGCCATCTGGATCACTACTACTATCAGCTGGTTGCCAATGTGCGGCGATTCAAGGGGATGCCGCAGGAGCGCGCAGCGTGGGGCCCGAAGACCATCGATATCGCGGGGAGTATGGCGCAGTGGCGAGATGTGATGCCGGAATTCCTGGATCATACGGGCGAGACGGCTCCTCGTGATTTTGATGGGGTGGCGAAGCTGCATTACACAAACAAAAGCGGGCGCAACGATTTCGAGCTGATGAAGGTCTCGCACGATGAGAAGTATCTATACTTTTACGCCCGCACGACGGAGGAGATTACGGCTCCTTCCGGCGAGAACTGGATGACGCTTTTGATTGACACCGGCGGGCAAGCGAACTGGGAAGGCTACAGTTTTGCAGTGAACCGCTCGGCACCCGGGATCTTGGAGCGAAGTTCCGGCGGCTGGAACTGGGCACGCGCCGCGACGGTTCCGTATCGTGTTGTGGGCCGGGAGATACATGTGGCTGTGCCGCGCGCTGCCCTAGGTCTGGCGGAGGGCAAGACTCCGCTGGCAGTGAAGTTCAAGTGGGTAGACAACCTCCAAAAACCGGGCGACATCATGGATTTCTACGTGAGTGGCGATGTGGCGCCCGAAGGCCGCTTTCAATACCGTTATGTGACGAAGTGAATTTCTTATGAGACTTTCGATACTGCTGCTGGTGGCTGTTGCCGCCTCGCCCGTTTGGGCCCAAAAGATTCCCGACGTGAGTTGCCACCTGGAAGACTACGCGATGAAGTCTGTGATCGCGTGGCAGTTCCCCCAGGTTGTGGATAAAGTGCAAGTGGCGGTTTTGCGCGATCCGGCCGGAGAGCAGGTAGCTCGCTTCGACCTGCTCCATGGGACGACGCTGCTTTCGCTGCGCTATCACGGCAAAGAGTTGCTGTACAGCCAGAGCGCCGGAGCAGCGGTGGCGATGTTCGCTACCCGGCACGGCACGGAAGCGGAATTGAAGGAAGTAACTCCATACTGGTCGGCTTACAATCCCGACCAGGGCGGTTCGAGTATGGGCGTGCCAGCGACCACGGGCGGGATTGCCTGCAACGGGGAAAAGTCGCTGCGCGCTTTCGCCATGATGGTGGACCGGGGAGTGAATAACTCGTTCCAGAGGGAACCGTTGCTTGGAGTCTGGCAGGGCCGCATCAGCGACAATTTCCCTCCGGGATACTCGTCCCCGTTCATGATCGAGACGAATGCGAGTTGGGTGGCGAATCCGGGCGGTTCTCCGGCGTATTACCTGAAGCTGGATCAGTCTGTGGTGAACGTACGCCCAGGGGCGACCGGTCCTTTAGATTGGTTTTTGACTGCGGCGGCGCCGTGGGACTTCGGGCAAACTGCGACGTTCCCCGAAAAGTGTGCCGAGAAGACTCCGTGCACCAGCGCGAATACAGGAGCGCTGGCGACGGGCCGGTATGAAGACGCCGCCAAGACTAAAGGCTTCGCGACGGTGGTGCCTACAGCGGACTGGCAAACCGGGAGCGCGTATGTTCGCGACAACGCGGAATACGTGGTGTTGCTGTATGGGGCGGTGTGGGCGGCTCCGCGGCGGACGTTCGCTACGGTGATGGATCGATCCTTGGACGGCGTCGGCGAGCACCACTTCAGCTGGTATGTGTGCGCCGGACCTTGGGAACGGGCGCGCGCGTTTGCGTCCAAGTTCAAGCCTTCGACGAAGCCAGCGCTAGCGCATGCAATGGCGCTGCCCGTGCCGGAGTCTGACAAGCAATCGGTGCGCGTTGGTTGCGAGGTAACCGAATACAAGATGCAGCCGAACCAGCCGGAGCATGCCATTGTCTTGAAGGATCCGGCCGGGGAGCAGACCGTTTTGATCAACACCACCGAAGGCGGTGCGGTTGTTTCCTTGAAGTACCGCGGTGTGGAACACATTTGGGGGTACAACGGAGGCGGGTTGCTGCAGATGGCGTTTCACAACGGGATGAGTCGCGGACCTTGGAAGGGCGACTACAATCCGACGCAGGCGGGCGATGGATCGGCGATGTCTCCCGTGACAGGGATTGCGTGCGATGGGACGAATTCCGTGCACACCATGACTATGATGCTGGACTTCAACCACAACAATGGCTTTTATGAAAAGCCCCTGGTGGCGGTGTGGGGCGGGCGCGTAAATGACATGCAGCCGCTGAGCTACTTCTCTCCATACACGATTGAGACCAAGTCGCGGTGGGTGCCGAATCCGGCGGGGGAGCCGAAGTATTACCTGGAGTTGCAGGAGCGGTTCACACACGTGGCGGACGAAAAGATCGGCCCGTTCGGTTATGACTTTGCGGCGTATATGCCTTGGGAGTTCGGGACGCGGGCATTGAGTCCGGAGGGAACCGGGTACGTGACTGGCGGGTGGTATACGGACGACGCGAAAAAGACGGGGATGGCGGTGGCGATGCCAGGCTCGAATTTCCCCGGCTTGAAAATCGGAGGTGGGTTCAATAGCGACTACATGTGGCGGAACCGGAACTTCCATTTAGGTGCGGAGGATTCATTGGACGGCATCGCCTCAAAGGCGCTGGTTTGGTACGTGATGCCGGGTCCGTGGGAGAACGCGTTGGCGTTTGGGAAGACGTTGGCGGAGCGCAAGTAGGACCTGAGAGCAACCAAACGGATTCCTTAAGATGTCTTTGCGTGTGGATCGGGAGGCTGAGTGAGTCACCCGACCATGTATGTTTCTCGGTTATAGTTGCTATCTGTGTTCACACTATCTCTACAGGACTCAAATCTTATGTTGGGTACACAAGGACTTCACCGTTCGGGAAAACGACATACAGCTCATCGTTATGCGTGACCAGTTGGTTCGGCAGTCCCGGTTGCGCGCTACGTTCAGGCAGTTCGAGGCTCAATCTTTCGGCGATCCTGCCATCCATTGAAGCCCGAAGCGTGAGCGCACCGTGTTGTCTCCGCAAGGGGAAGACAACGCAATAAAACATGCCCCGCGCATCCGGCATTCCAGAAGCGATCAGACTCCTCCTAGTAACCGCGCCGGTGGCCGTTTGACTGCTTGGTTCACTACTGAAGAAGCGTTTGGAGGCGACTATATCGGCGCTGTCAAGAGAAACCGCCGTCTTTGAACCAGATAGGAGATCAAGCCTCACGAACCGGGCTTCTGCCCGATTAACGATGAAGAGTTCGCTCCCATTCAAAGGATACATGACTGCTGCAAGCGGATCGGAGCCGATGTTTCCGAGGGCTCGAATCTGCTTGGTGTCGAGGTTGATTGCTTCTAGCGAACCGTTGTCTCGAAGCGATACGAGCGAGTTCCCCACTGTAGCGTAGCCGAGCGTGCCTGGGACATTAGGAATCTCTTGAACCGTTAGGGGAGCGCCAGTTGTTTCGAATTCTCTAACTTGCATTCCCGAACCTCTGACGATGCAAGGCACGACGAGAGTTCCTGAGGGACGAGACCCAAGCCCGGAACAAAGGACGTCATCCGGCAATCTCCACGAAAACACTGTCTCACCCTTAAACGACGTACAACTCAAAGAGGTGACTGACGTAGAGCGATTGAGTACTGTATAGTAGAAACCGCTCGAGTTAACTAGACAGTGTTGAATTAACTCATCTGCGGTCGCGTACAATCGGAACGAACGGGACCAATGCCTAGCTGCAAGTTCTGCCGGTGCGAGACGAGCCGCAGAGAGGTAGCCCGCCGCTAACAAGAATGATCTTCGCTGCATCAGCAACACCTCGATCTTGATCAATCGGCGCGTGTCAAGCATTTTGAGACACCCGGCATGGGAGTTTACTGACTTTCTT
>JBDTMC010000346.1:0-8524 GCA_039934475.1 Bryobacteraceae bacterium
CTGGGTTGACGATCAAGCCAGCCGGGTCGCGGACCGCGAGGCTCTCGATGCAGCGCCTGTGGCTCACCGGTGAGGTGCTGCCCGCCGGCGCTCGCCTGACGGTGGAGCATGTCTTCCGCTCCGGCGAAGCGAAGCCGCTCGTCTTCTGGCTCCCACCGGGGGCACTGGCAATGACCGCGCTGCTGGCTAACTACGAACATCTCCGCTTCTATTACTTCATTTGGGGCGCGGACCCGAACGCCAACCTCCCCTTGCGGCAAAGCCTGCTTCATTTTGAACGCGCCGGCGAGAGCATTGGAATTCCCCTTACTGTTGTCGCCGCATCTATGGCAATCATCCAGATCCTGCAGCAGCGGCAGTGGAAGTCTCTTGACTGGAGACTCGCCTGGCTCGGCATTGCGCCAGCCCTCCTGCTGGCTCTCCGCGGCGCGGGTCTCAATCCGTTTGTATCCATGCCCTCTGCGTTCGGCGGTCTTCTCTTTTGCCTACTACCTTTTCGCAATCAGGAACCCTGGCGACCTCGTCCGTTCTTCGCCGCGCTCCTCGTCGGCGCCTGTGTCCTCAACGCCATCCAAGGCGGTTTGGCGCACCACAACCCTCTCGGCATTGCCCCGGGGATGGCGGCGATGAAACAGGCCATCACGCTGATGCACGACGACGCACTCCAATCGCATAAACCGAAAGTGTCCTTCGCTACCGCGCACTCGGTGGGCTTTAGCGAGGGGGCATTGCGCAACGTACTCGTCTACGACTTCGGAGCCACCCTTCAAGGCACAGACTACGTCTACGATGGCATTCACTTCCGCGTGGATCACAACTGGGAATTTGCCCCCGTCGTCCCGCTTACCTGGGAAAACGACATCGCCGGCGCCACCGACGATGCCAAACTCACTACCCTCGTCAACTTCGCCCTCAACGACATCGACTACTTCTTCCTTCCTGACCAGCCCTCGCTCGACTGGATGGAGAAGAACGTCTCAAACTACTTCATCAACACCAAGGCCCGCGCCTTCCAGCAAAGGCTCCTCGCCACCGGGCGCTGGCGGCCACTCGGTCCACCGCTGGTGGAATCACCCCACGAAATCGTCCAACTCTTCCGCAAGTCGCCGTAGTCCGTCACCTCACTGATCGAGCCCCTCACCGTCCAAGAACTAATGCGCCTTCCGATGGCTGTTCTGATCTGCGCTGCCGCGGCGTCGCTACCCGCCTGGTGCTCCGGACTGAAGGTGCAACTCCTCACCACGCAGACTAAGAAAGCCGACTCGACGGCCCTGCGGATCCGCGTGTCTTGGAATGACTCCTGGAGAAATGAGCGCAATTACGACGCGGCGTGGGTCTTTCTCAGCTATCGAAAGCCGGGGGGATTGTGGCGTCCGGCGCTGCTCCGTTCTGCCGCCGGCCACGAAGCGGTCGTGGACATCCCCGATGATCGCGCAGGCGCATTTCTTTACCCGCGGGCAGCCCACCGCGGCAGCGTTGATTGGACGCTCGAAGTGAGAGTCGATCCGTCATCGCTAACAGAGGTTACTACCGGGGAGCAGGTGGAATGGGCAGTGTTCGGAGTGGAGATGGTGTACATCCCCGAAGGTGCGTTCTGGGTGGGGGACCGTGACCCAAAAGCGATGGAGATGAACGCGTTCTATCGCTCCGATGCCGACGGAAACCCCGCCGGGCTGCTTCGAATCGAATCGGAACGTGAGATCCAGGTCGGTGCCAGGGAAGGCGCACTCTTGTACAAGGTGACGGATCCGATCTATCAGGGCGATGGGGGTGGTCCCGTTCCCGAAGAGTTTCCTAAGGGCTTCCGTGCGTTCTATCTGATGAAGTACGAACTCACACAGGGACAATACGCCGAATTCCTCAATCACATCTCAACGCAAGCCACCTACTTTCGCGCCATCCACGGCGGCCTTGATTACAAAGCGAACCGCGGAACAATTGACGTCAAGGATGGGCGTTTCATCGCAGGCGCGCCGGCGCGGCCCGCCAACTTCGTAAGTTGGAATGATGGCATCGCGTTTGCGGCATGGGCTCGTCTTCGCCCTATGACCGAATTCGAGTACACCAAGGCGAGCCGCGGTCCAGGTGAGCCCGTGAACGGGGACTATCCCTGGGGCACGGCATCCAAAGCCCACCTACAGCGCCTCATCGTTGCACCAAACGATGATCTCATCACACCGGGCGAAGCCACCTTAACGAACGCTACTCGCGAGGTCTTTGGAGCGTCTTACTACTGGGTAATGGATCTCGCCGGTTCGGTATGGGAGAGGGTTGTAACTCCGGCCGCTCCCGTTGGCCGTGCTTTCCGCGGCACTCACGGCAATGGCCGGCTTACTGGCTTCGGATCGGCCACCAACGCCGATTGGCCCCAAGGGGACGAGGCACCCGGCGGGTATGGCTATCGCGGCGGTGGATACTACGCCCATGGCTTCAACGCCGGCGAGTTGAATCCCCATAGCCGCACTGAGTGGCGGCGCTTCGGCGCGTGGGGTCAGGGACCGCGTTCGGTTGCCTACGGATTTCGAGCCGCAAGAACTGCGCCAATCCTACAAACTCATGTACCCTAGACCCCATGGCCACACACCTCCTCCATTCGGTGAGCTACGCCGGCCTCTGGGGCCAGGCTGCGCTCACCGTTGACCAGTTCGTCGATAAAGCTGCCGAACTTGGCTACAGCGGCATCATGCTCATGGCCAAGCGTCCACACGTCTCCCCCATCGACTACGGTCCAATGGAACGCGCCGCCCTCCGCGCCCACATCGAGAAGGCCGGACTGGTGGCCCCCATCCTGGCCGGCTACTGCAACCTCACCGCCGACCTCGATCACTCCGAAATCCCGCACCGCGAAATTTGGGTTGGTTATCTCACTGAACTCGCCCGCCTTGCCCATGATCTCGGCGCCACCGCTGTCCGCGTCTTCACCGGCTACGAGCACCCTGGCGCGCCAGTTCAAACCCAATTTCAATACATCGCCGGCACTCTGCGCGAAGCCGCCAAACGCGCCGCGGATTTCGGCATCACCCTCGCCGTACAGAACCATCACGACATCGCGGCCGGGTATGAATCCTTTTACGACCTTCTGCGCACGATCAACGAACCCAATTGCAAAGCGGCCTTCGACGCCTGGGCGCCCGCGCTCCATGGAGCCGACGTCGTTGCCGCCGCCCGCCTCCTCGGACCGCTCACGATCCACTCCACCATCGCCGACTACCAACTGCGCCCGCGCTACAAATACGTACCCGCCCTGGTGAACTACCAACCCGAGCGCCCCTACGTCCAGGCCGTCCCCATGGGCGAGGGCTTCATCGACTACGTGTCGTTCATCAACGCCCTCTCCGAGACCGGCTTCGAGGGAACTCTCGCCTACGAAATGTGTTCCCCACTGCGCGATGGAAACGACCTCGCTACCCTCGACCGCTACGCCCGCCGCTACCTCGAACACAGCGGCGGAGCATAATCATAAGGTGAACCGCCGCACCTTCCTCCTTGCCGCCACCGCTGCCGCTGCCGCCAATGCCTCCGCCGCGGATGCCCCGGCACCGTACGGAGCTCTTCCCTCGCCGCGCCAGCTGAAATGGCATGCCCGCGAGATCTACGCCTTCCTGCACTTCACTACCAACACCTTCACCGACAAAGAGTGGGGCTATGGTGACGAAGACGAAGCCATTTTCAATCCCACCGCCTTCGACGCCGCGGCTATGGTCAGCGCCCTTAAGGCCGGCGGGATGACCGGTGTCATCCTCACCTGCAAACATCACGACGGTTTCTGCCTCTGGCCCACCAAGACCACGGAGCACTCCGTCCGCCGCAGCCCTTGGCGCAACGGTCAAGGCGACGTGGTCAAGGAGATCTCCGAGGCGGCCCGATCGCAAGGTCTCGCCTTCGGCGTGTATCTCTCCCCGTGGGACCGGAATAGCGCGAAGTACGGCACACCTGCTTACGTCGCCATGTACCGCGCTCAGCTCCGCGAGTTGCTCACCAACTACGGCCCCATCTTCGAGGTCTGGCACGACGGAGCCAATGGCGGCGATGGCTTCTACGGTGGCGCCCGCGAAAAACGGACCATCGACAAGCTGACTTATTACGATTGGCCGAAAACCTGGGACCTGGTGCGCACGCTTCAGCGCGATGCCTGCATCTTCAGCGACGTCGGTCCGGATATCCGCTGGGTGGGCAACGAATCGGGCTTCGCGAACGAAACCTCCTGGGCCACCTACGATCCCGTGGGCGAGAAGGGCGATGCCGCGGCGCCAGGCTACACACGATCCAAGGAGGGTGGCAGCGGCCACCGCGACGGCAAGCACTGGCTACCCGCCGAATGCGACGTCTCCATTCGTCCCGGCTGGTTCTGGCACGAAAAAGAGAATGATCGCGTCAAAACACCGGCCCAGTTGATGGATCTTTACTACAAATCAACCGGCCGGGGAGGAAGTTTTTTGTTGAACGTCCCGCCTGATCGCCGCGGGCTCCTACATGAAAACGACGTTGCGTCGCTGAAGGCCTTTGGCGATAAGGTCCGTGCCACCTTTGCTCGCAACCTGGCCGCTGGGGCCAAGCTCACGGCGTCTGCCACTCGTCCCGGATTCCCCGTCCAAAACCTTCTCGACGGCAATCGCATGTCTTACTGGACAGTGACCGATGATGACACTACGCCCCATGTCATTCTCGACTTCCACCGGCCAATCAAGTTCAACGTCGTACGGTTGCGAGAGAATATCAACCTAGGCCAGCGTATCGATTCAGTTGCGATGGAAACGTGGCACGACGGTGACTGGAAGTTGCTGGATGAGGCGACAAGCATTGGTAACTGCCGCCTCATACGGCTCGGTGAGACGCACGCCGCAACACGTCTCCGCCTGCGAATAGTCAAGGCGGCCGCTTGTCCTGCGCTCTCCGATCTAGGTCTTTTTCTTGAAGGCTAACGTACAACCTTCGCAGTTAGTCCCGGCTAAAATGAACTAGGTCTTTTTTGGGCTTAGAGCTTCGCGAATCTTACTTACATGCGTGCCATGGACACGAATAGCTTCGTGCAACTTCTGACCAGAAACTCCGAATTCGTTAGCCCAGTAATGAATATCGGATGCCATCTTAGGATTGATCTCGGTTGGGTCGTGAGGTCCCTTTGCGGGAGGGACCTCACGTCCTTCGGGAAGTGGTTTTGAGTCTGACATTGAAATTCCTCGTTACACCAATCGTGGATTCCTTACTTCGAAGCCCACATTTAGAAGTTATAGCCGATAATCAGACGGAGTGTCGGGGACGTTTCGGTATAAACCGAGGTCTTCAACTCCGCAAACATGCCGCTTCTATACCGTATTCCGCCCAAAATATTGAGCCCAACGTCACTGTGGAAGTCCCCGAAGTCGATTCGCTTGCCCCCGCCGTCGATTCGCTCAAAATTTTGATGGAGGAAGTTGAACCCAGGCCCAGCACCCACATAGGTGGACCAACCCGCCCGCCGGGATGTTAAAGGTAAGCGGTAGATTATCTCCGGATTCAGTGCGAATAGGGCAGTCACTTCGCCGAAAGCAAATTCAACGTTCGGCCTGAAGAAGACGTCCCGATTAAAGAATGGGCCGACTTGTGCCTGCACGCCGATCAGCAATAGTTCCGGATCCAGGCCAATTCCCCCGCGAACGCCGAACTGAAGGCGACGTGCTTGCCGTTCTATATCCCTTTCAATGCGGCGCACTTCGGGAGGGATCACGGCGCTATCCGCTGCACTCTGATTAGCAGAGGACGTATCGACTGCGCTTACTAGACTTGCGAAGCGAACTCCCGGCTCGTCACCAGAAGTTGAGGTTACGCGTACCGCCGCGCCAACCGCAAGCTGGGCAGGTTTCCGCGTATTGCTGTCTAGTAGAAACAGTTGATAGCGACCGTTGCCATCCTTGACAGTTAACGTGTTTCTCGAAATGGAGACTACCGAGCCGGTGGTGATAGTATCGTCTTGCGCTGCTGCCTGCGGTGACGCTGTAACTAGCACACTTAGCAGCGCAAGGCAGCCGGTAACAATTCCGTAGACGGGTCGGTTGCGAACAATAAGATTCATCTTGTGATCCTCAATTTTGACACTCCAGAGTATTTAGAAACTCTCGAGTCCAGTAAGCACGCTGTTGGCCACTCGACGCAAGAAGCGAGCATGTCGCTCGAGCCACGCTCTTCTAAGGGATAGGCGGCCCAATTTCACACGCTACACGCTGGGTGGCACCCAAAATGGGCCTGTCGAGGGATGTTTTGAGGGAAGAAATGAAGCAGCATGGCCAAAATCTACACGGTTCGACTTTCTGAAACCGTTGGAGCGCACCTCATAAGTCGAACCGAACCTAGATCTAGAATCTTGCGCCCGATAAGAGGCATGTTCCAAAGAGCGTCAAGGGACGTTGTTACGTTTTTTTGTTCTACTGCACCGTCAGATTCCTCGCATAACTCAGGGTCGCGCTGAATCCAGCCGAGGAAGCCTGTCCGCCCGACACCAGCGGCGCTGTAAACGGCTCCGAATTCACCGTCTCCACCGCTAGAATCGCCGAACCGCTATTGAGGTAGGCCTCAATACTCGCCGGAGGCAGGTAGCTGAGCACCGCCGCCGGGATGGTGTACGACCCTTGCGAGGCCGGCACCTGGCACGTGAAGGTCACCGTATGCAGGATGTTGGTGTCTGTAGCGTCTTTTCCCAACACAGCGGTCGAGCTGCCGACGATGTACACTTGGCCCGTCCCGCCGGTCCAACTCAAGGCCAACGGTCTCGACCGGTCTATCGTGTTTAGTGAATCCCAACCCGTCACCGCAAAGGTGGTCGGGAAAGTGACGGCCCCGTTGAAGGCTCCCACCCCGGTGCCCCCGGTACTGCTCACCGTATAGCGTCCGCCGCCCACGATGGTACCGCTCGGCGCAAGATAGCCATAAACCGGCCCCGGATTGGAACTCATCACTGGAAGCGCCACCCCGGACCCGAAGCCGGGCCCACCGGCCGTAGGCGAGCCTAAGTTGAGGTAGCCCTCCGGCGAAGCGGGATTCTTCACGGTCGCCACCGCGGTCCTGTCCTGGATCGCGCAGGCGTCTATCTTGATTCCCGCGTAAATAGCGGCATACTCGGCGGCGGTGTATAGAGCAATTCCGCCGCTGATAATCTCCTGGTTGGCCGTGATCGTACTCGCGGGCGCACCGGGCGAAAGGATTTGCGTTGTGGTCAGCGTCGTTTTAGCAATACCGAAGCCGCCCAGGGCAATGGTTCCACCGCCGTCCAGCGCGTTCAAAGCGTCTTTACTGAGTAGCGGGTCAGTGCAGGTATCCTGCCCGCCGGCGGCAATCGGAATGGACACCGCGTTGCTAAGCTCTCCCCCCGCACTCACCAGCACCGAAGCGAAGCAATCCGGAGCAGTATCCGCGGGCAAGGTGAAGTTGATCTGCCACAAGCCTGGGTAGCCGGATGATGCGCCGGCATACAGCGGCTTAATCGCCCTTCCGCTGACGATGACGCTGAAGGCGCCTGCCTGCGTTTGGTCTCCCGACGTGCCGCCTCCGTCGTTTGCCGCATCGGCGCCGCCGCCCGTTCCCCACAGCACCAGGGTGTCTCCCGGATGCGCGGGAGACAGCGTCCAATTCAACCCGTTGAACGCCGTACTTCCTTTGGTGAATCGGGTCAGGCTGACCCCGCCATTCACGTTCCCGATAGTCGCCTGTGCCGTTCCGGTCCCGCTACTGTTGGCGGTGGCGATGCCGAAACTACGCGCCACCACGGTGACGTTTTGGGGCGCGCTGGTGAGTGTGTTGTATGTCACGCGCACCGCGTACGTTCCTGGGGCGATGGCGGAAGGCAGTAATCCCGCAATCTGCCCGGCCACGGTGTAGTACATCTTGGCCGGGATGGGTGCGCCGCCTGCCACCGGAGTGAAAGTGACCGACGTCCCCGCCAGCGCGGCCAGATACGGCGCCGCCGCCACCACGATATTCGCTGGCCCCATCGCGCTTCCAAAGATCACAAAGAAGGTATCCGGCGCCAGTTTACTCTGATACCCGAGAGCGTTTTGAACGGTCGACGCCGAGAATACAGGCGCGCCTGCGCCAGTCACCGTCAGCGTGACGCTGAATGTGAGCGAAGATCCCCCGCCGTTCAAGGTAACGGCCCCCTGGTAGACACCGCCCGGAACCCCTGCCGGGTTTACCGAAACCGTCAGACTGGCGGGCGTCGTCCCGCTTGTCGGCGTCACCGTTAGCCAATTCCCACCCGAAGTGGTGGTCGCCGTAGCCGTAAATGTCGAGGCTGCCCCGGAACTGGTCACGCTCACGGTCTGGTTCGCCGGGCTCGCCCCGCCGATCGTGTAGGAGAAGGATAAGGAACTGGGTTGAGTAGTCAATCCAGTCGCCGGCGCGACCTTCCTCACGCGTACAACGCCACCGCCGCTACCAGCGATGTACAGGTTCCCAGCCGGATCCAGCGCCACGTCCTTCGCCACGCCGATGTAGGCGCTCGTCGCCGGACCGCCATCGCCGATCGGAGTGGATGCGGTGCCGCCGCCGATCC